>JBGUMQ010000017.1:0-72044 GCA_045116915.1 Sphaerochaetaceae bacterium
TACTATATATTACAAAGAATTATTTATGTTTTTAACGGCAGTCTGAAGGGGTATCTTAAACCCCTTCAACTCCTGCGAAACTTGAGTCAGATAATACTTGGAGTCGGAACCCGAAGCACAATGGATCTCGATTTCAAGTATTCGGATACACTCATGACTGATGATGAATTGCTACAGGAAGTCAGTGAAATATGCAAGCTTGACGGAGAAAGCAACATTACGTTTTCATGCGTAGGAATCGAAGACATAAGGGAAGAAATGAAATACAGCGGCAAGTCTTTGCGCATTGAGGCTCGCTTCTTCAATATCCGGAAACGTTTCTCCATAGATATTGCGACAGGAGATACGGTCACTCCGAAGCCGATAGAATATACTTTCCTCAATCCATTCAGGGATGAGTGTTTTGAGATCATGGCATATTCCGTAGAATCGGTCATTGCCGAGAAATTCGAGACGTTGATTTCAAAGGGCGTCAACAATTCCAGATCAAAGGACTTGTTGGATCTGTATCTGCTTCAGAAGCATGGATATGACAAGACGCTCCTGAATAGTGCCATGATCAATACTTTTTTCATACGTGGTACATCTTTGGATAGAAGTGATGTAGAAGCATCCTTGGAAAGAGTTTTCTCGTTCTTCAGAATCAGGGAGTTGTATGAAAACTACTCCAGGAAGAACAGATTCGCATCCGGAATCAGCTTCGAAATGTGCAAGGAAGCAGTTTGGACAATCTTCTCAGACATAATCTATCACGAACCAATCTCCCTGAATGACTATGGAGTCGAACTACATCTGGTAAGGCATGGAGACGACGAGAAAGGGAAACTCGGAGGCTGGTCGGATAACCATTTGACTGAGAACGGAAGAAAGCAGATCCGGGACTTGGTTTCCAGTTTGGATGACGACTATGACGTCCTTATATCCAGTGACCTTGCAAGAGCCAGGGAATCCGCCATGATTATCGGAGAGGCACTAAGGAAAGACTTCACTTTCGATGAAGGATTCAGGGAAACAAACAACGGGGATTTGAAGAATCTCACCATTTCGGAATTTGAAGAACGATATCCCGGTCTATACTTTTCTTCTCTGCGGATGGATGAGTGCTATCCGGGCGGAGAATCTCCGGCATCATTCCGTGATCGTGTGGAAAAGACCTTCACCAAACTTTTGGAGGAAAACAGAAACAAGAAAATACTTCTTGTGACGCATGGAGGTGTAATAACTGTGATTCTTTGTTTGATTCACGGACTTGAATTCTCAAATCTACTGAAGATCACTCCTCCAACAGGGTCAATAATTCTAATCAAGTAATACATCCATTGAAGAGAACCTGGACTGTAATCTGTCAGCCAACTCTTAGGAAAGCAACGCCAGGAAGGCGTTGCGGTCCAGGGGCTGTTCGGGAGTGCCGTCGGAGAATTGGCCGGTGAGGTTGGCCTCAAGACTCTCGATGCAGGTTTCGATGTCGGCTTCCTTCGTGGAGACGGTGCAGGATCCAAGGTCGATGAAACCGGTGATTCCCTTGTTGTCCGCCAGGATGTTGGGAAGGCAGAAATCGCCGTGGGAGAGAACCGAATCGGATGGTGCATCACCTCTGAACGGGCAGTCCGATATGTACACCGACCACAGCATCTTAAGTGCGGCGGCGCAACTCTTCATCAGGCGGTTGCGGTTGTGGAGGATCAGAGGGTCGCAGAGCATCCTGCCTTTGACCTTTGACATCAGTAAGTACGACTTACCATCCTTCTCCTCATGGTACAGCACATCGGGCACAGGGAGTCTGCCCTTCAACCAGAGCATGGCCTCAAGTTCCCTCTCCGCTTCAGCCCCAATGGTCTGGATCTTGAGCACGCTGTCGCTGAAGAAAAGTATCTTCGAATCGGAACATCCGATGCCCTGCTTGTCCATTCTGTCGAACAGGTCAGGCCTGAACTTGATAGTCTCAATGATGGCCTGTCTTTGTCTCCAGCGTGAGATTCCACTTCTGTCTCCGGAAAGCAGGATATCGGGGACCTTTTGGCCGCCGAATTCATAAGGATGGGTGTAATGGGGATATTCCAGCAGTCCGGTCTCGAAACTCTCGTCGTCGGCAGAGCCTTGGCGAAGGCTTCCGTCAAGGAGGCGCACCACGCTGTCGCACACGGCCATGGCCGCTATCTCGCCTCCCGTGAGGATGTAGTCGCCAAGAGAGATCTCCTCATCCACGTAGCCGGAGATCCTGGCATCGAACCCTTCGTAGTGGCCGCAGACAAGGATCAGATGGTCCAAGGCGGAGAACTCGCGGGCCGTCTTCTGGTTGTAGGGTCTGCCCTTGGGCGAGAGGAGCACGACATGGGAATCCTGTGTACGCACCGAGGCTATCGCCTTCGACACGGTATCCACTCTCAGGACCATGCCCGGGCCTCCTCCATACGGGGAGTCGTCCACGGCTCTGAACGAGCCTTCAGCGTAATCCCTGATGTCGGTGAACCTGATGTCCAGGCGGCCCGATCCGACCGCCCTGGCGATCACCGGTGTCTGCCTGAAACTTTCGAATGTCTCAGGGAAGATGGAGAGAACCGTGATCCTCACTGCTTCTCCCCTTCCGACGTATCCACGACCTCGATCTCCTTGATCATGAACTCGTTGCCCTGGACAAGATAGGTGTTGCCTCCGCCGCAGTACGGGCATGTCTTCCCGTACTGAACGGTGGGATACTCCTTCTTGCAATCCTCGCAGAAGGTGACGGCATCGATCCTCTCGATCTTGAGCTTGCAGTCCTTCAGGACGGTCTCCTTCTTCACCGCCCAGTTCCAGCAGTCCTCGAACAGATGCGGTATGACGGTGGAGACCTCGCCGAGCTGGATGGTCACGCTGTTGACGCGGCCCACCCTGTTCTCTTCGGCGATCGAGTTTATCTCCCTGATGCAGTGGAAGACCACTCCCAGTTCATGCATCAGTCCTGGTCCTTCGGCTTGGTGAAGACGATCTTCGCCGCACGCTTGGCCATGTAGGGAAGCAGGGCTCCGAACTTCTTTTCGGCGATTGTCATCTTGCTGGCCTCGGGGTGGTCGCGGTGGAGCGTGATGGCGTCGAACTTGCACTTGGTGGTACAGATTCCGCAGCCGATGCACCTGTTCTGGTCCACCACCGTGGCGCCGCAGCCCAGGCATCTGGCCGTCTCCTTCCTGACCTGCTCCTCCGTCAGTGTGGCCTTGGACTCGCTGAAGCCCTTGGGATCCACACCAGGAATCTCGCCCTCCTCCTGACGTCCGGCGGTGTCGTAGCTGTCAACCGTAATGTCGTCCTTGTCCAGCTCGATGAACTGCCTGCGGTTCTTGCCGATCGTCATGTGCCCGTGCTGGACATACCTGTGCAGCGAGTCCGATGCCTCATGGCCCGCGGCTATGGCATCGATGGCGAACTTCGGGCCTGTGAACACATCGCCGCCGACGAAGATGTCGGGTTCCGCCGTCTGGTAGGTCAGCTTGTCGGCGACAGGACCGTTGCCGCGTCCGAACTCGACCTTCGTGTCCTTGAGCAGGTCGCCCCACTGTATGGACTGTCCGATGGCGAAGATGACCTTGTCCGCGGGTATGACCATCGTCTGGTCCTCATCGTACTGCGGTGAGAACCTGTGGTTCCCGTCGTAGACGCGCGTGCACTTCATGAATGCTATTCCGGTGACCTTCCCGTCCTTGGTCAGGACATTCTTCGGGCCCCAGCCGAAACGGATGTCGACGTTGTCTTCCCTGGCCTCAGCGACCTCGGCCTTGGTGGCGGGCATGATGTCCTCGGTCTCGAGGCAGAGCATGGTGACCTTGGCCGCACCGCTTCTGGAGCTGACCCTGGCGGCATCGATGGCGACGTTTCCGCCTCCGACGACAACCACCTCGCTGTTGCTCGGGAACCTGAATCCGCCGGTGTTGGCCGTCTTCAGGAACTCGACCGCGGTAGTCGTGCCTTCGGCATCCTCTCCCGGGATTCCCGGAAGGCGTCCGCCCTGGCATCCGATGGCGATGTAGAAGGCCTTGTAGCCCTGGTCGCGCAGCTGCTGGATCGTGACGTCCTTTCCGACCTCGATTCCGGTCTTGATCTCCACGCCCATCTGCTTCATGACATCGATCTCGGCGTCTATGATGTCCTTCTCGAGCTTGTACGAGGGGATTCCGTATGTGAGCATCCCGCCGGGGCGTTCGTTCTTCTCGAACACCGTGGGATAGTAGCCCATCTGGGCCAGATAGAAGGCGCATGAGAGACCTGCGGGGCCTCCGCCGATTATGGCGATCTTCTCCTGCCATCTGCCGCGGTTGGATGCCACGACGATCTCCGGCACGTAGCGGGTCTCGGCGTTCAGGTCCTGCTGGGCTATGAACTTCTTAACCGCGTCGATTGAGACGGCACGGTCGATCGTTCCCCTGGTGCAGGCGTCCTCGCACCTCTTGTTGCAGATGCGGCCGCAGACCGCAGGGAACGGGTTCTCCTTCTTGATCAGGGCAAGGGCGTCCCTGTATTCGCCTTGGGCGGCCTTCTTCAGGTATCCCTGGACCGCGATGTGCGCAGGACAAGCCGTCTTGCACGGGGATGTTCCGGTCTCGTGGCAGTTGATGCGGTTCTTGTCCCTGTAGTCCTCATCCCACTTGTCCTTGCCCCACTTGCGGGCATCGGGCAGGATCTGCTTGGGATACTTGACCTCCGAGCCGTCCTTCCTGCACAGCTTCTGGCCCAGTTTCAGGGCTCCGGCGGGACAGTACTCCACGCACTGTCCGCATGCGACGCATTTGGCCTTGTCCACATGGGCCCTGTAGGCGCTGGCGCTCATGTTCGGCGTGTTGAACAGCTGGCTGGTCCTTAGGGCGTTGCAGATCTTCACGTTGCAGTTGCAGATGGCGAAGATCTTGTTCTCGCCGTCGATGTTGGTGATCTGGTGGACGAATCCGTTGTCCTCGGCACGTTTGAGGATCTCCATGGCCTGTTCGTAGGTGATGTCGTATCCGCGCCCGGTCTCACGGCAGTAGTCGGCCATGTCCCCGACTCCGATGCACCAGCCCTCGTAGTCGTCCGCACAGCCTTCGTCCAGCTTCTTGCGCCCGTACCTGCACGAGCAGATCGATGCCCCGAGGTGCCCCTCGTACTTCTTAAGCCAGTACGACAGATGCTCTATGTCCGCAGTCGTGTTCTCGAGGCTGATGGCCTTCTCGACCGGTATGACGTGCATTCCGATTCCGGCTCCTCCCGGTGGGACCATCGCCGTGATGTGCTCCAGAGGCAGGAACGTCATGCGCTCGAAGAACATCGCCAGCTCCGGATGCCTTTCCATCAGGGCCTTGTTCATGTTGGTGTACTCGGCGGAACCGGGAACGAACAGCGGAACCCAGTAGTTGCGGTCCTCCTTGTTGTACGTGGTTCCGGGCACGGGGCCGTCCTTGGTGTACTTGTCGCCGTAGTCGTACTCCAGCATGCCGATGACGGCCAGCTTCTGGATCAGGTCGTCGGCCTTCTCCCCCATTCCGGCGGATTCCGCCATCCTGAGCATCTCGGCATAAGGATACTTCTTCCTTGTCTTCATCCGGTTCAGAAGATCCAGGCATGCCTCGGACTCGTCCTTGGGGAACTCGTCCTCGAAGATGCATGCGAAGCCCCAGTACTCAGGATCCGTGGTCTTTATTCCCTTGACCTTGCCGGGAATCCTGTCGGTTACCCTCCTGACGAATTTCAGAAGCTTGGGGTTCGGGTTCTCATCGTGCATGTGCGCGGGCACATATTTCGTACTCATTTCCGGCATGTCAGTTCTTCTCCTTCCATTCTTTCACGCTCCTCTCCAGCCAATCGGCGAAGAGGTCGGTTCCTTCTCCCGTCCTGGCGCAGATGGGGATCACCTCCGCCTTGGGATTCCTCATGTGTATGTACTTCCTGCAAAGTTCCATATCGAAATCGAAATAGGGCAAAACATCGATCTTGTTGATCAGAACAAGGTCGCAGATCGAGAACATCAACGGATATTTCAGGGGCTTGTCGTGTCCTTCGGGCACCGAAAGTATCATGCAGTTCCTGCTGGCCCCCGTGTCGAACTCCGCCGGACAGACGAGGTTCCCCACGTTCTCCAGTATGGCAAGGTCCACATCCTCCAGCTCCAGGTTGTCCAGTCCCTGCCTTGTCATCTCCGCATCCAGGTGGCACATGCCGCCCGTATGGAGCTGGATGGACCTGACGCCGGTGGCCTCCAGTATCTTCCTTGCATCCACATCCGAATCGATGTCGGCTTCCATGACGGCTATCCTGAGCCTGTCCTTCAGCGCGTTTATCGTCTTTATCAGCGTGGTGGTCTTGCCGCTTCCGGGAGAGGACATGAGGTTCAGGAGGAATACTCCCTTCGCCTTCAGCTCTGCACGCAGGTTGTCCGCATCCCTGTCGTTGCTCTCGAAGATGCTCTTCTTGATTTCTATCACCCTTACTTCGTCCATGTGTACTCCGAAGTTACAAGTATAATGTATAGGTAGAGAAGTCTTCAACAGGAAAGGGGTGCCGCAATCCTGTTCTTGAGCCCGAGGAAATACGGAAGCGGGTCGGCGAAGCTCTCCGGGAACGGGCGGTCGCGCCTGAAATCCGGGATCCACAGGATCTCGTTGTCGTCCATCTCCTGAACGAAACCGTCTATTCCAAGCCCATCGACCAGATCCAGCAGCATGTCGTACTCCGCACGCGTCATCTTCGGGAAGCCCGGGTCGTCCTCCGGCGGCACGAACTGCACCATCAGCGACAGCAGCGAGCAGTCCTTCAGGTTGTCGGCGTACCAGTGAAGGAAATCAACCGTGGCGTCCAGGCACCCCGGGAACACCAGATGTCTGACAAGGACACCCTTCAGGCCATGCTCCAGGTCCGTGACCGGATGCCTGCGCCTGAGGAACTTCATGACAGGCACTATCGCGCGGGCATACGACTCAAGGCCGCAGAAGCGCGATGCCACAGTGCAGTCCAGCGTCTTGACGTCGATCAGATACAGGTCGATGTACGGATCCAGGATCCTCAGGGCCTCCACGCTCTCGTAGCCGGAGCTGTTCCACACTGCAGGGAGCGTCAGCCCGCGTGATCGTGCATCGGTCAGCGCGTTCACGATGGAGGGGATGTAGTGCGTCCCCGTCACCAGGTTTATCGATGCGGCCCCGAATGCCTGCAACTCCAGCATCATGTCTGCAAGCTCCTTTTCGGAGACGACGACACCGTTCCAGCCGCGGCGGCTGATCTGGTAGTTCTGACAGTACCGGCACTGGAGCGGACAGCCGCAGAAGAAGATCATCCCGGATCCCTTCTTCCCTGTCACCGGAGGTTCCTCACCCCTGTGCAGACCCGACCATGCGATCCGGATCGCGGATGTCTCGCCGCAGCGTCCGGTCATGCCGGAGAACCTGTCCACGCCGCATGCGTTGGGACAGAGCCTGCAGTCCGAGTAGAGCTTGTCGATATCGAGCGGTCTTTCTTCTTCCATCATCTTGACCCTTGGGCACAAATATATCATTTTTAGTGGCGTGAGCATATCGGCATTCTTCAGAAGAATTTTCAGAAAAAACACACCTCAGGAAGACCAGGTCCCAGTCACACAGCCTGCACCCGAGCCTGTCCGGCCGGAGGAGCGTTTCATCCTCTGCGTGGACGGCGGCGGCATGCGCGGTATTGTACCGGTAGTCTATCTGCAGCATCTTGAGGCAAAAATCAGAAGCAACGGTGGAAACGGAGACATCGCACGCTATTTCGACTTCATCGCCGGCACATCCACCGGAGGTCTGATAAGCCTTGCGCTCACATGCGAATCCTCGCTTGCCCACATCGATGCCTGCGGCTCAGACCAGATCGATCTGGACAGACTCCTGGATGCCTACATGTCGCTCGGAGGCCAGATATTCCAGGCCCAGAGCTCGCTGTTCGGACTCAGGCACATGGTCTCGGACAAATACAACTCGAACAACATCCAGGAGCTCTGCCAGAGATGGTTCGGAGCCAACACCATGGGCAACGCCAAGGTGCCGACACTGATCATGGCCTACGACGTTACAGCCGGCAATACCCAGATGATCAGGAGCTACGGAAACGAGTCGTCGTTCCCGGCCTGGGTGGCCGCCCGTGCGACCAGCGCCGCCCCCACGTTCTTCTCACCCTGCGAGTACGATGGCAAGCTCCTGGTGGACGGAGGCGTCGTGGCCAACAACCCGGCCCTGTTCGCCTATTTCGAGGCCAAGCGGCTCTATCCGCATTGCACCAGGTTCCACATCCTGTCGTTGAGTACGGCCGGCACGCACCACACCATGCAGAAGGAGGAGACGAAGGGCCTCATGAACTGGGCCGACCACATCTCCCCGCTTTTCTCGACGGCGCAGAAGAGGACCACCGACTACGTGCTTGCCAACGAGGCCGATGCCGACTACGTCAGGATCGACGAGCAGTTCTCCACCCCGGTGAAGATGGACGAGACGAACATGACGGTGCTGCGGTCGATGCGCTCGGAGGCCGAGTCGTGGGCGATGATGCACGACACGGAGCTGGACGTCTTCGCCAGAATGCTTGTGGAGAACATGGAGTACAGGAAGAATGCATCCGAAACAGGAAGAACTTGAGGCCAAGATGTCCCTGCTGTGCCAGGCATTGGACAACCATCTCGAGGACATATACGGCGACCGCTACAGGATCCATCCCAACCGGCCCAAGCGCGGGGCAGGAGCCAATCCGAACTACGACGGTCTGTTCGCCACATCCCTGGCGTTCACGCTGGGCTACGGTTCCAAGTACGGCAGGGGCTATGTAGTGAACGTTGAGATCAGGACCCTGGACAAGGTCTCGCAGTACGATCAGGCCAAGATCCGCAGCACCGCATTCTCATTCATCAGCGAGAACCTGGCCAAATACATCCCCGGCCATGAACTTCAGGTCGTCCAGGACGGCAATGTCATGAAGGTCATAGGGGATTTCTCGTTGGGCGAGGTCTGACAAGCAACACGGAATCGAATTCACAGGCTGAAAATGTTGCTTCGGCAACATTCTCGCCGCCATTTCATTGAAAGATGTTGCTTCCGCGGAAAACCGTGGGATCAGAGCGTCAGGGCTCCGACCGCGGATCCTATGACGGGGCTGTTCTCGATCTGCGTGATCACCGCCCTCCTGCCCTTCTCCGCAAGGAAAGCATCCAGATACTCGGTGGTGTAGCTCTTGAGGAAGGCAGTCATGTGGAATGTCGTGCCGTCGGCGTTGATCAGCACCGGATGGTCCTCGTCCTTGCCGAAATCGGTGATCAGAACAGCGGATGCGAGGTTTGCTGCCGTGAGCTTCGCCGCACGGGCGATGAAGCTTCCAAGAATCTCCATCAGGGTATCGTAGTCATCCTCCTGCGATGCGCAGCCGTAGAGCAGACAGGTCTCGTCGTCGGAGAGGAACCTGCTGAGCTCGATCGTGGACAGTTCGCTCAGATGGGAGAAACCCTCGGAGAAAACGTTGCTGAACAGACCTTCGGACACGGCACGCCTTATGATCATCCAGGCCAGCGGACCCAGATATGCTCCGCTTATCATCTTCTCGAGCTTGGACTGCTCGGGATTGTTCGTACTGGCAAGGAAATCCCTGTCTATGTCTCCCAGGCTGATGTCCAGACATCCGGACTCGACGTTGATTATCTGGTATTCCGAGCCGAACACCGAGGCATCGACCTTGGTGATGTTGGAGGCCTTCTCGATGTAGGCGGTGTTGGTGCCGGTTCCGAGGATGAAGCCTATGCAGCCGTCGTAGCTTTCGGAGCCGGAGCCGGCCTTGGCGGCCAGGAGTGTGGTGACGGTGTCGTTGAGGATGATGATCTTCTTGTTGGCGACATCGTGTCCGCGGCGTCCGAGTTCGGCCAGCAGTTCCTTGCCGATGTGCTTTCCAAGGACCTCGGGGGCCTTGATCTCCTTGCTGAACACCTGGGGGATGCCGTCATGGTCCGGGAGGATCTCGGCGGCGTACGAGAAGCAGAATCCGATCCTGTCGCTGCGGTCGATCAGGCGCTCGGTCTCATCGGCGATGAGTGAGAAGAACTCCTGGGCGCTGACTTCCCTTTCGATTCCGGGCATGCGACCCTTCTGGAACTCGCTTATGACCGGTTTGAGGTTGTTGTCGAAGGTCACGAGGCATGTGCGGAGGTTTGTGCCGCCGGCATCGATGACTATGACCGTCTCGCCCGGCTTGGGCCTTGCGTCCGGAGAGCAGAAGCTGGGGATCATGGCAAGCGAGCTGGGCCTGCCGGCGATGCCGTTCTTCATCTCGGCGATGAACAAGTCGCAGAGAGAATCCATGCTGATGAGATCCGCATCGAGCATGTGCCTTTCGAGAAAATCCTGAACCTGTGGTTTCATTGTGCCTCCGGTGCGGGTATACCCCGGTCTGCGGCTACATCGTGAACACTCCGCCCTGATATGCGTAGCCGTTTATCCTGTATATCCCCAAAGAGCTTATGACAATGTCGCCTCCGTCGTCAACAGAAAGGCTGAAATCCCCGTTCAGATACATGGGGCGCTCCAGCTTGGAACCGTATATCTGCATATCCACGGAAAGTCCTATCTCCTGTCCCGTGTTCTCCCTGGACGACCAGATCGCCAGCAACTGGTTCAGGTCGGCACCCTCCGGATATGTGAACGAGATGCTGCCGGAAAGAAGGAAGTCGCCCTGCTTGTAGTCGCGGGTGGACATGGCGACATACACCGCCGACACGAGAGGGTTCTCCACCGCACCGTTGAGAAGCGAAAGGAGCGCGGCGAAGAAGCCGCCGCCCGATTCTGTGGGAGCCAGCTTACGCACGTACTCGTACGGGTCGGCCAGGAAATAGGCGATCCTTGCGGGGAGCATGGATTCCTGTATCATGGAGACATTGCTGCACGGGAGGCTTATGTCGGTATCGGTGCACTCCGTCACCAGCGAGGCCGACACGCAATCCATGATGACCGTCAGAGTATCCAAAACTTCCTCGTCTGAAGGAGGAAGTTCCACATCATCGGCAAAGAGGCTTGAAACGAGCAACAGTGATACCATCCCGATTGTAATCAGTCTTCGTATCATCTTGATGTAAATATAATCCCCTTCCTCCTTTGTTTTCAAGGTTTTTTGTGCTAGATTTGAAACATGCGCGGCAACGGACAGACTTTCTTCTGGTATGATCTCGAGACATTCGGCCTGAATCCTTTCTACGACAGGATCGCACAGTTCGCAGGACGGCGGACGGACACCGACCTGAACCCCGTGGGAGACCCGGTGGTCCTGTACTGCCGGCTGTCGGCCGACTACATGCCGGATCCCGCCGCCTGCCTGGTCACGGGCATCACACCCCGGGTCGTCAAGGAAAACGGTATCCCCGAGAGCGAGTTCATAGAGAAAATCAACGACATATTCAGCGTTCCGGGCACTTGTGTGTGCGGATTCAACACGCTCAAGTTCGATGACGAGTTCATCCGCAACGCCCTCTACAGGAACTTCATCGACCCCTATCAGCGCGAATGGAAGAACGGCAACACCAGGTGGGACATCATCGATCTGGTCAGGGCCTGCCACGACTTCAGGCCGGAAGGGATCAGCTGGCCGCCGGCAAGCGACAAGGGCAATCCCGTGTTCAAGCTGACGGAGCTGACGGCGGCCAACCACATAGAGCAGGTCGGAGCCCATGACGCGCTTGTGGACGTGAACGCCACCATAGCGGTGGCAAGGCTCATCAGGAGCAGGCAGCCCAGGCTGTTCGACTACTACCTCACACTCAGGAGCAAGGCGGTTGTCAGGAACCTTCTGGATCCCCAGGACACTCCCGAGCCGGTCCTCCATACCTGCGCGGCCTTCACCAACCCCGCGGGCTGCACATCCATGATCGTTCCGATCACCCCGCACGTGAAGAACGAGAACACAATCGTGTGCTTCGACCTCAGACAGGACACCGCACCGCTTTTCGCCGCCAAGGCGGAGGACGTGTTCAAGGTTCCCGGAGTCATGAGGATCGCGGTCAACCGCGTGCCGTTCGTCGCACCGCTGAAGACGCTCAAATCCGGCGACTACGCCAGGCTGGGGATCGATTACGCGCAGTGCATGCGGCGCTACGAGGAGATCACAAGGCAGAGGACTTCCCTGATACTGAAGATCCGCTCCAACGACGGGGACGAATTCGTCAATCCGGACGATCCCGACTTCCAGATCTACAGCAGGTTCTTCAGCGACTACGACAAGAAGCTGTTCAACGTCGTCAGGAGCACCCCGCCGGAGCAGAGGCTCAAGCTGAACCTGAGGTTCGAGGACCCGCGCTGCCAGCAGATGCTCTGGCGCCATGTCTGCAGGAACTACCCTCTTGTCCTGGACGATGCTGAGATGGCCAGATGGAAGTCGTTCGCTTCCACCAGACTGCTCTGCCCTCCGGGCAATCCCATCAACGACATAAACTTCGTCTCGCGCAAGATCGACGAGCGCCTTGCCGATACATCGCTCCAGCCGCAGCAGAAGGCCGTGATGGCGGAGCTGAAGGAATACCTATTGCAGTTGAAGCGGTTTGTCGGACTGAATTGAAGGCAATGCAACAACATCCGGTTGCAAGGATTGTTTCTATTCGCTTTTTTCTGAAGATTTTTGTTGCAAAAACAACACTTTTACTTCTAAACTTTATTGTTTGTCCTCCTTGTTGACGGTATGATACAATAAAGTAACGGGGAAGGGTCCGTCTGAACGGAGATTCCCCGGATAAAACCTAAAAGGAGACACAACATGAAGAAAGCACTGATCATCGCTCTTCTCGCCATGCTCGCGACAGGTATGCTCTTCGCTTCCGGCTCCCAGGAAGCCGCACCGAAGGCAAAGGAAATCAAGGTCGCCCTGATCGTCTCGTCCACAATCGACGACAAGGGCTGGTGCCAGGCCATGCATGACGGCATCACCGAAGCCATGGCTGAGCTCCCTGCCGGAACAATCGCGGATTACAAGGCAGTCGAGAACACACAGCCCGCAGACGCCAAGTCGGCGGTCGCCACATATGTCAACCTCGGCTTCAACATCATCATCCTCCACGGCTCGCAGTACAGGTCGGTCACTGAGGAAGTCAGCAAGGAGTATCCGGATGTCATGTTCGCCTTCGGAACCACAACCGACATCATCGGAGACAACGTATTCAGCTACATGCCCCAGTCGGAGGAGACCGGGTTCCTGGCAGGTATCGTCGCAGGACTGACGACCAAGGCCAACAAGGTCGGAGTCGTGGGACCCATCGACGGCGGTGACTCCGCACGCTACAACAGAGGTTTCGTCCTCGGCGTCCAGTCCGTCAATCCGGCGGCCAAGATCACGGTCACACACATCGGAGACTTCAACGACACCGTCAAGTCCGGTGAGTTCGCACAGTCCCTGATCCAGGCGGGCAACGACGTCCTGACAGGTTCGTCGCAGCAGGCCCTCGGCTCGCTCAGAGCTGTCGCCGAGTATCCCGACAAGGACATCTGGTGGGTCGGTCAGGATACCGCACAGATCGGTCTTGACGAGGGCTACAAGTGCATCGCGGCATCGTCCTACAACTACAAGGCCGTCCTGATCGGACTGGTCGATGCCTTCAAGGCCGGCAAGCTCGGCGGAGAGGTCATCCCGATGAACTTCTCCAACGGCGGATTCATCTGGGCATGGAACGACAAGTGCGCAGACAAGATCACACCGCAGATCAAGGAAGCCGTCGAGTCCAAGATGGCCGAGTTCAAGGCCAAGGCCGACACTCTCGCAGCCTGGAAGGACGTGGACTACTCCAAGCTCTGACAAAGGTTTGAAACTTCACATGTGCAGGTCCGGGTGGCCTGCACATTTTTCATAAGACTATTTCAGCGGACAATTATGGCAAGATTCGACAAAATCACAGAACTGCGTGTGGAGCACATAACCAAGCGCTTCCCCGGCGTGCTTGCGAGCGACGACATCTCCCTTACCGTGGGAGAACACCAGATACTCGCGCTTGTCGGAGAGAACGGCGCCGGAAAGACCACGCTGATGAACATGATCATGGGACTGTACCAGCCGGATGAGGGGAAGATCTTCATCAACGGCGAGGAGGTGCAGCTCAGAACCCCGAACGACGCATTCGACTGCGGAATCGGGATGGTGCACCAGCAGTACATGCTGGTCCCCAACATGACCGTCCTCGAGAACATCGCCCTGGGAATGAAGAACAGCTGGAAGGGCATCAGGGTCGACCTGCAGATGGTCAGGGACAAGGTCGTCGAGATTTCCGAGAAGTACGGGCTCCTGGTGGATCCCGATGCATATATCTGGCAGCTTGCCGTAGGCGAGCAGCAGCGCGTGGAGCTGGTGAAGACACTCTGCCTGGGCGCCAAATTCCTGATCCTGGACGAGCCCACGAGCGCGCTGACACCGCAGGAGACGGACGAGCTGATCGTCCTCCTGAAGAAGATGAGCAGCGAGCTTTCGATCATCTTCATCAGCCACAAGCTGAACGAGGTCAAGGCCCTGTCCGACAAGGTCAGCATCCTCAGGCACGGCAAGGTCGTCTTCGAAGGCAGCACGGCCGACTACACTCCCAAGCAGATAGCGGCCCTGATGACTGGCCACGAGGTCGAGGTCAACGAGAACACCGAGGAGCCGTCGGACGGAGAGCCTGCCCTTGTGATAAGGGATCTCTGCGTCAGAAGCGACAGGGGCTTCCTGGCGCTGGACCACTACAACCTAACCGTGAAATCCGGCGAGATCGTAGGCCTTGCCGGAGTCTCCGGAAACGGCCAGCGTGAGCTTGCGGAGGCCATCAACGGGATCAGGAAGACCGAAAGCGGCACGATCGAGTTCTTCGGGAAGCAGATACAGAACCTCACTCCCGGACAGGTGATCGCGACCGGAATGGGATACATCCCGGAGGAGAGGAACACGGAGGGTATCGTCCCGTCCATGTCGATCAAGGAGAACATGATCCTTAAGGACAGCGAGTCCGCGTCGTTCTCCGGCCGCCATATCCTGAAGAACAAGGTCATAGAAAGCACTTCCGAGAAGCTCCGCGATGAATTCGACATAAGATGTCCGGGCATCCACACGGCCGCGGGATCGCTTTCCGGAGGAAACATCCAGAAGGTCATCCTTGCAAGGGAGATATCAAGGCATCCGAAGTTCCTGGTGTGCGTCTACCCCATCAGGGGCCTGGACATGGGAGCCGCGGAGTTCATCCACAAGGAGCTGCTCAAGCTCCGCAAGAGCGGGGTCGGAATCCTTCTGATAAGCGAGGAGCTCGAGGAGATAATGAACCTCAGCGACCGCATAGCCGTTATCTTCAAGGGGCAGACACAGGCCGTCCTCGAGCGCGGTCAGGCCACCACCGACAAGCTCGGAATTCTCATGGCGGGGGTGAAGGAAGATGAATAACTACAAGATCGCATACAAGGTTTCGGTGGTTGTGATCGCGGTCATGGCCGCACTTCTGGTCGGAGCGCTCATAATCATCGCCGTCGGCGGAGACGTGTTCAACACATACTGGATCATCATCTCCATGCCGTTCATGAGCATGAGGACGTTCAGCGAGGTCCTCATAAGGATGATACCCCTTCTGATCGTCGCGCTCGGAATCGCGGTCAGTTCCAGAAGCGGGATCATCAACATCGGTGCCGAAGGCCAGATGTACATGGGGATCATAGCCGCGACCGTGATAGCCACCAACTGTGGTTCTCTTCCCAAGTTCCTGGTCGTGCCCATGTGCATAATCGCAGGCGGCCTCGCCGGAGGCATCTACGGATTCATCCCCGGCTGGCTGAAGGCCAAGCTGGAGGTCAGCGAGCTGCTCTCCACCGTCATGCTCAACTACGTGGCCACGCAGTTCTTCAACTTCTGCATCAGGGTCCCGCTTCTCGACCCCAACGAGAAGTCCGGAACACCGATGAGCAGAAGGATAGCGGATAACGCCACATTGTCGAGACTTTTCAAAGGCATGTCGCTGCACCAGGGCATCTTCCTGGCCATCATACTCGTGGTCGTGATCTACATCCTGTTGTTCAAGACGACATGGGGATACAAGATGAGGGCCGCGGGAGCCTCCAGGCGGGCGGCCAACTACGGCGGAATCAATGTCTCCAGGTACCTGATAATCTCCATGGTCATCTCCGGGGCATGCGCCGGAATGGCGGGAGCCGTGGAGCTCATGGGAGTCCAGGGAAGAGCCGTTGCCGGAATGACTGGCGGATACGGATTCTCCGGAGTCGTCGTCGCGCTGTTCGGAGCACTCCATCCGCTTTGGATCGTCCCCGCCAGCTTCTTCTTCGGCATCCTCCTCTACAGCCAGGTGAACCTGCAGATCCTGACAAGCGTCCCGCCAAACCTGGTGAAGGCGCTCCAGGGACTCATCATCCTGATAATCGTCGCCGTACAGATGGTGATTTCCAACCCGTATTCGATGGAACGCTTCAGGAAGAGGTTCTTCGCAGGGCGGGACAAACTCAAGACCGGAAAGGAGGCATGACATGGATTTCGTTGTGAACACACTTACACTTACGGTCCGCTTCGCAGTGACGCTCATGATCGCCTCCATGGGTGAGATGTTCAACCAGAAGGCCGGAATCTTCAACCTCGGATGCGAGGGTATAATGAGCGTCGGGGCATTCCTTGGCATGCTCATCCCGTTCACCATGGTGGGTGCCGGACAGGCTCCCGCATATGTCAACATCCTGGGCCTGGTTGCGGCCACCGTCTGCGGTCTGCTTCTGGGACTGGTCTTCGGCGTGATAGTCATCACGTTCCGCGCTCCCCAGGGAATCGCCGGAATCGGAATGCAGATGTTCGGAGTAGGACTTGCCGGAACGTTCTTCAGGTCCTACATCGGCGGCACGCAGTCGATCACGGGAATCTCCTCCATGGAGATCCCCCTGCTCTCCAAGATCCCGGTGATCGGGAAGATCCTGTTCACCCACAACCCGCTGGTGTACTTCGCCTATCTTCTCGTCCCCGTGGCATGGTATGTGATCTTCAAGACCCCCTGGGGTCTCAAGGTCAGGGCCGTGGGAACCCATCCGAAGGCCGCCGATTCGCTCGGAATCAACGTCGCCAGGGTCAGGTTCCAGAGCCTTGCCGTCGGCGGAGCCATGGCGGGATTCGCAGGAGCGTTCCTCACCCTCTGCCAGGCCAAGATGTTCAACGCCGACATTATCAACGGACGCGGATTCATCGCCGTAGCCCTCGTGTATTTCGGACAGTGGCACCCGATCAAGATTTTCCTCGGTGCCCTGCTCTTCACGTTCGCACAGACGCTTCAGACCCAGATCCAGATCTTCGTCCCGCAGTTCCAGTACTACGAGTTCCTCACGATGCTGCCGTACATCCTGGTCATCGTCGTCCTTGCGTTCAACCGCAAGTCCAACAGGCTGGGACCCTCGGCACTCGGAAAAGCCTTCGACAGGGAGATGCGCGTGTGATGATCGGACTGACTGTCAACGGGAGAAACGTCTCCACGGAGAAAGACAAGAAGCTGCTCAGGTTCCTCAGGGACGACCTCAGGCTCACGTCCGTCAAGGACGGGTGCTCCGAGGGCGCCTGCGGGGCCTGCACGGTCCTGATAAACGGGAAGGCCATGAGGGCCTGCTCGCTTCTGGTTTCGGAAGTCGAAGGCTGCACCGTCGTGACAGTCGAGGGTCTTTCCGATTCCGAGAAGGAACTCTACACGCAGGCCTTCGGGCAGGCGGGAGCCGTCCAGTGCGGCTTCTGCACCCCGGGCATGATCCTGTGCGCCAAGAGCCTTCTGGATGTGGACAACGACCCGTCCGAAGCCCAGATCCGCCACGCGATCCGCAACAACATCTGCCGCTGCACGGGCTATGTGAAGATAGTCAAGGCCATCCAGCTCGCCGGCAGGATGCTGCGTGAGGACTTCCGCATGGCCGATGACAGCAACTGGGCCATCGGAAAGCGTGTGCCGCGCGTGGATGTGAAGGACAAGGCCACCGGACGCGCGATCTATCCCGACGACATCTACCTCGACGGCATGCTGTTCGCCGCCGCGGTCAGAAGCAGGCATCCCAGGGCCAGGGTCCTGGGCATCGATACGGATGCCGCGGAGAACATCCCGGGCGTCGTGCGCATCCTCACGGCCGCGGACATTCCCGGAGACATCAAGGTCGGGCACCTCAAGCGCGACTGGGACGCCATGATACCCGTTGGCGGCATCACCCGCTACGTGGGTGACGTGATAGCCCTGGTGGCGGCCGAGACCTACGATGCCGCACGCAACGCCGCAGAACTCGTGAAGGTGGACTACGAGGTCCTCCCCTGCGTCAGGAACCCCTACGAGGCCATGGCGGAGGACGCCCCGCACGTGCATGAAGGCGGCAACCTGCTGGGACACATCCACATCGACAGGGGCGATGCCGATGCCGCACTTGGCGCATCGGCCCATGTGGTCAGCGGAAGGTTCTCCACACCATGGACCGAGCATGCCTTCCTTGAACCCGAGTGTGCCGTCTCCGTCCCGGAGGAGGACGGCGGCGTGAAGATTTATTCCACGGACCAGGGCGTGTACGACACACGGCGTGAGACGGCCCCCATGCTGGGCTTGCCGGAGGAGATGGTCCGTGTGGAGAACTGCTATGTCGGAGGAGGCTTCGGCGGCAAGGAGGACGTGACCGTCCAGCACCTGAGCGCCCTTGTGGCCCATCTGACCGGCCGCCCGTGCAAGATGAAGCTCCGAAGGGAGGAGAGTCTTGCCGTCCACCCCAAGCGCCATCCCATGGACATGGATTTCACGCTCGGATGCGATGGGAACGGAATCATACAGGCCCTGAAGGGCACCGTCATATCGGACACAGGAGCATACGCGTCGTTGGGCGTGCCCGTGCTGCAGAGGGCCTGCACCCATGCATCCGGACCGTACAACTACAGCAACATCCACATAGACGGCTACGCCTACTACACCAACAACCCGCCTGCGGGGGCCTTCAGGGGATTCGGAGTCACGCAGACCTGTTTTGCCATCGAGTCCCTGCTCAACTACATGGCCGACGAGATCGGCATATCGCACTGGGAGATCAGGTTCAGGAACGCCATCAGGCCGGGCCAGAGCCTGCCCAACGGGCAGATAGTCGATGAATCCACAGGCCTTGTGGAGACTCTCCTTGCAGTCAAGGACCAGTTCGACAGCCACAAGCACACGGGAATCGCCTGTGCCATGAAGAACGCGGGCGTCGGAGTCGGAATCCCCGACTACGGGCGCGTGAATCTTGAGATCAGACATGGCAAGGTCCTGATCCACTGCGGAGGCTCATGCCTCGGGCAGGGGTTGTGCACGGTGCTCAAGCAGATCGTCTGCGATGTCACGGGACTGGACAGGGACAAGGTCGTGGAGGAGAAATCCAACACCGCCAATGCCCCGGACAGCGGGACATCGTCCGGCTCCAGGCACACCACGGTCTCCGGAGAGGCCGCACGGCGTGCCGCGGCGGAGCTCAGGAAGGAGCTGGATTCCGGCGCCGGCCTGGACAGCCTTGAGGGCCGCACATACTATGCCGAATACCTTGCCGAGACCGACCCGTTCGGTTCCGACCTCCCCCACCCCAAGAGCCATGTCGCCTACGGCTATGCCACGCAGATCTGCATCCTGGACGATAAGACCGAAAAGATCAGGCGGATGATCGCCGCCCATGATGTGGGACGCGCCATCAACCCGACGAACGTGGAAGGCCAGATAGAAGGCGGAGTGGTCATGGGCATGGGCTACGCCCTGCGCGAGCGCTACAGCCTCAAGGACTGCATCCCGCCGAACAAGTACGCGTCGCTGCAGCTCTTCAGGTCCGACGAGGTCCCGGAGATACAGGCGGTGATAGTGGAGCGCAAGGGCCTGGACGTCGCAAGCGGCGCCATAGGGATCGGAGAGATAACCTGCATCCCGACCGCCCCGGCGATCGCCGACGCTTACTACAGGCTGGACGGAGTGAAGAGGACCAGCCTCCCCATCACCGGCACGCCGTATGCGGACGAGGTGCACGGCAATGCGGAGAGGAAGAACAGGATGCTCGTGGTCAACAGGGACGCCAGGTGCATAGGCTGTCTGGAATGCATGCACGCCTGTTCCAAGACCTACTTCAAATCCCACAAGCTGTCGCAGGCCTTCCTCAGGGTCCAGGCCAAGAAGGGAGTCGGAAACAAGAGCGATATAGAAGGCATGATCATCCGCCCCGTGGTTTGCATACAATGCGGGAAATGTGCTAAAGTCTGCCCTATCGGAGCAATCAGGCAGAACCGCTTCGGAGCCTATGTCGTCGACCTTAAGATGTGCATCGATTGCGGCAAATGCCGCGATGCCTGCCCGTTCGGCCTGATGGTCGAGAACACGGAGCGCAACGTCACGATGAAGTGTCTCGCATGCGGTGCCTGCGTCAAGGCATGTTCGATGGGAGTGCTCAGCATAGCCAACCCCACCGGCAGCGCGCAGCAGGCTGCTCCGGCGGAAGGCAGATGATGACAGAGAAACTGGAAGACTTCAGAAAACAGCTCGAGGACCTGGACACCAGGCTCTCCGACCCCGGGACGATGAAGGACATGGAGCTCTACAAGAGCCTCATGCTGGAGAGAAGCCACCTCGTTCCCATAGTGGACGAGCTGACGAACCTCAAATCCCTGATGGAGACCCTGGCGGACAACGATGCCCTCTCTCGCGGAGATGATGAGGAAATCGCGGCCATGGCCAAAGAAGAGATACCTGTTCTGAAGGAGCAGATAGAAAAGAGCGAGCGCCGCTGCAAGATGCTCCTCATCCCGCCCGATCCTCTTGAGGGCAAGAACATAATCATGGAGATCAGGGCCGGAACGGGCGGAGAGGAAGCCGCGCTGTTCGCGTCGGACCTGTACCGCATGTACAGCTACTACGCCGAATCCATGCACTGGAAGATAGAGGAGATCAGCTCCAACGCCACCGAGCTCGGCGGCTACAAGGAGATCGTCCTCTCCATCAGCGGCAAGGATGTCTACGGCAGCCTCCGCTGGGAGAGCGGCGTCCACCGCGTCCAGCGTGTGCCCGAGACCGAAAGCGGCGGCCGCATCCACACATCCGCCGTCACGGTCGCCGTCCTGCCCGAAGCCGAGGAGACCGAGGTCGACATCCGCCAGGAGGACCTGCGCATCGATGTCATGCGCGCCGGCGGTCCCGGCGGCCAGTGCGTCAACACGACGGAAAGCGCCGTCAGGATAACCCACATCCCCTCAGGTCTTGTGGTCATCTGCCAGAACCAGAAGTCGCAGCTTCAGAACCGCATGGAGGCCATGAGGGTCCTGAGGTCCAGGCTCTACGACCTGGAGGCCGGAAGGAAGGCCAAAGAGCGCGCCGAGGAGCGCAGGAGCCAGGTCGGGAGCGGAGACAGGAGCGAGCGCATCCGCACGTACAACTTCCCCCAGAACAGGCTCACGGACCACAGGATCAACCTGACGCTCTACAAGCTGGATCTGGTCATGGAAGGCCAGCTCCAGGACGTGATCGAAGCCCTGAAGGTCGCGGCCGGCGAACAGGCATTGAGGGATGCCACATGACGCTGCCCGAACTCTACAGGTCATTCGTCAGCTCTTTCCGTGACATCAGCGACTCCCCGGAGGCCGATGCCCGGATCCTCATCTGCTCCTGCCTGGGCCTGACTCAGACCCAGCTTGCGCTTGCCACAGACGAACAGGTCCCTGAGGACAGGCTCGACGAGCTCGAGTCCCTACGTCGCGAACGGTGTGCAGGAAAACCCGTGGCGTATCTGACCGGCGAGCGCGGTTTCTATGAGAGCGTGTTCAAAGTCACGGAAGACACCCTCATCCCCCGTGCAGATACCGAGACCCTTGTCGAGGAAGCCCTTGCGGACATAGTCGAACGATACCAGGACCAGGATTCGGTCAGGATCCTGGACCTCTGCTGCGGAACCGGATGCATAGGCATTTCGGTGGCCAAGGTCCTTTCGGAGTGTTTCGACAATGTCAGCCTCACGCTCGCCGATCTCTCCGACAAGGCCATGGAGGTCTGCCGGCAGAACGCCGGACAACTGGTCACGGAGGAGAACATCGACCTGGAGTTCGTCACGGGGAATCTGTTCGACAATCTGGGTGATGCCCGGTTCGATGCCATCCTTTCCAATCCCCCGTACATCCCGAGCGCGGTTGTCCCCACGCTTGAAAAGCAGGTCCTGTTCGAGCCCCGCATGGCGCTCGACGGAGGTGCCGACGGCCTGGACTTCATCCGCGCGATCTCGGAAGGGGCATGGGACCGCCTTGTGCCCGGCGGCCTGCTTGAGATGGAGATCGGCTACGACCAGGGCGATGCGGCCGTCGGGATCCTGGAGGGCGCCGGCTACTCGGAAGTGGCGATCGTCAAGGACCTTGGCGACAACGACAGGGTTGTAAAAGGATTCAAATAATTATTTAATATCCCTATGCCCAACGAAGCCCTGGTTTCAGCTTTCCTTTCAAAAATCCGCAAGAACTACAACGACGAGGACTACGAGAAGATCCGTCAGGCGGCCGAATTCGCCAACTCGATGCACGCCGATCAGAAGCGCAAGAGCGGCGAGCCCTACATAATCCATCCGCTGGCCGTGGCCGAGACCCTGGCCATGCGGCTGAACATGGACTGCGACACGGTTTGCGCCGGACTCCTGCATGATGTCATAGAGGATACGTCGGCAACAGCCGAGGAAGTCGAGCAGATGTTCGGGAAGAACGTCTGCGAACTGGTCCAGGGCGTCACCAAGATCGCCGTCATCAAGAGCCAGTCCAGAAGTGTCGCCGAGGCCGAGACCATCAGGAAGATGTTCATCGCCATGAGCAAGAACATGCCTGTGATCATCATCAAGCTGGCGGACAAGCTGCACAACATGCGCACGCTCCAGTTCATGGACCAGACACGCGCAAAGGAGATCGCAAGTGCCTGTCTGGACATCTACGCACCGCTTGCCGACAGGCTCGGTATCTCATGGATGAAGGCCGAGCTCGAGGACCTGAGCCTCAAGACGCTCAAGCCCGACACCTACAACTACATACAGGACTACCTTCAGTCCAAGCGCGGCGAGTTCACCAAGTACCTCGAGACCGTCAAGCGCAAGATCGCCAACGCCTGCATAGACAACGGGATAAAGAACATAACCATCCTGTCCAGGGAGAAGCACACGTACTCCATCTACATGAAGATGAAGAAGCGCCGCAAGGAGCTGGACGAGATATTCGACATACTCGGCGTGAGAGTCATCTGCAACTCGGTCACCGAATGCTACACCCTGGTCGGCATAGTCCACCAGCTCTGGCCTCCCATGGAGGGCAGGTTCAAGGACTACATCGCCATGCCCAAGGCCAACAACTACCAGAGCCTGCATACGACCATCATGGGAATGAACGGAGTGATCCTGGAGGTCCAGATCAGGACCTACGAGATGGACAAGATCGCCGAATACGGAGTCGCATCCCACTGGGTCTACAAGGCCGAAAGCGGTTCGGCCGCCAGCAGCCAGAGCTGGGTGAACATGGACAGCCAGCAGCTTTCCAGGATCGCCACAAAGCTCAAGAGCTGGAACACCGAGATCGAGCAGAGCGATTCCTTCATGGATGAGATCAAGGGCGAGCTTCTGAAGGACACGATCTACGTGTTCACGCCCAAAGGCCAGGCGGTAGAGCTCCCCATAGGCTCGACGGCGCTGGACTTCGCATACACCATCCACACCGAAATCGGAAACCACACCGTCAGCGCCAAGGCCAACGGCAACATCATCCCTCTGGGTCAGCCCCTGCAGAACACCCAGGTGATTGAGATCGTCACTCAGAAGAACGCCCGACCCCGTGTCACATGGCTGAAATATGCGCATACAACCAGTGCCAGAAGGAAGATCAGGTCCTGGCTGAACAAGTACGACGAGAACCTGCTGATCGACAAGAACATCATCGCCAAGAAGAAGGAAGTCGAGGCGGCGATAGCCGAGGCCGACGCGGAGATAGCGAAAAACGCGCCGCAGATGCTTCCACAGGACATTCCTTCCGGGGATATCGTCAGACAGTACAAGGGCCAGACCAAGAACACCATCACAGTCGGCAAGCAGCGCAACATGATGATCCAGATCGCCCAGTGCTGCAACCCGGCACCCGGAGACAAGATCGTCGGCTACGTCTCCCGCGGCCGCGGGATCATCGTCCACAAGGTGGACTGCCCGAACCTGTCGCACATGAACGAGATAGACCTGCGCAAGATCGCCGTCGAGTGGGAGACCACCGAGACGATCACCAGGAAGTTCATCGTCACCAGCAAGAGGACGCAGGACCTGTTCAGCGAGATCGAGGCGGCGATCAGGAACCAGCACGGACACCTTGTGTCCGGCAGCCTCGTGGAGGACGAGATGGGCAACCTTGTCGGAACCTTCAGCATGGAGTGCGACGACGAGGATTCATACAAGAAGGTAATCAAGTCCATCAGGAACGTACCGAACGTCATAAAGATATCGCCGGCCCCGATGGGCTGACCGGATACAGATCCACATCTGTTGTGGAAAAAGGAGTGAGAGATGCCGAAAGTAGTAGTCGCCAATGATCATGGTGCTGTGGAGCTCACAGCTTCGATTGTGGATTTCCTCAGATCCGAGGGTTATGAGGTCAACTATCTCGGAACCGCCGAGAACAGGAGTGTCGATTATCCGGACATGGCGGAGCTCGCATGCAGGGAATACCTGAAGGGCGGCTATGAGTTCGGAGTCCTCTGCTGCGGGACCGGAATCGGGATCTCCATCTCCGCGAACAAGATCCGCGGAATCCGCTGCGCCCTGCCCCAGAACCGCTTCGCCGCCGAGATGGCGAAGGAGCACAACGACGCGAACTTCATCGCTTTCGGCGGAAGGATCGACTACAGCGACAGCGTCCTGGACATGGTCAAGGCCTACATCTCCACTGAAGTTTCGCAGGACGAGCGCCATGCACGCCGCCGCGCCAAGATGATGGCGCTGGAGAACTGAGGTCTCCTAGTCCGGTTTTCACATCAGGAATCCGTCTATTATCCTCTTCACTTCCGTCGTATCCAGCGGATGTCCCTTCGACTCGAATGTCATGAGCAGTTTGTCTCCGGGAAGGAACTCGAAATTGTAGTATTCGCTGATCTTGGGCATGAACGAGTTCATTATGTACTCCGGATCGTCCATTCTTCCGAAATGCTCCCAGTAGTATACTTTCCTCGTCCGTTTGTTGAGGACGGTGAAATCGGGATAGAGGAACACCTGGAATTCCTCATTCAGTGCGACAGTCTCCTCGTATCTGTACGGTACACCAGCTTCATCCAGCATGCCTGCGATGATCCATTCGCTCTTCGACCTGACCTTCTCGCCGCGCGAAGTCTCGTAATAATGGTCCTTCTTGCCCATCCACCTGTTCTTGTATTCCTCTTCCTGCCACCTTCGGGCAAAACCCTCATCGGTGAATGCGCTCGGCTTTGTGTTGTCCTTCATGAAGTCCGGGAGCATCCTGTAGACCTGGTCGATATCCGCGTGATCATCTTTCCCGTCCGATTTCGACTCAAGTATTCCGATGCATTTATCGATCTGTTGAATCTCTAGTTCCGCGGCCCTTTTCAACTTCTGTCCATATGCCTTTGTCGCAAGGAGACCGACGGTCTCCTTGTCTTCCAGAGAGAGGTACTTCTGCTCCGAATCGGAGATCCTATGGTAAAGCCTGGTTTTCCCGTTCTGTATCCTTGAAACCAGGGAACCTTCGGTTTTTATTGCAGATGATCCTGTGATTCTTGAAGACAGAATCGTCAGGTTCTTCCTCTTTCCCTTCAGAACTTTGAGCAACTCTTGTTTGTCCATAGCAACAATGCACACAAAACCTGTGTTTTGATGTCAGAATGGAGAAATTTCTCCATTTTAACCCGATTTTCAATCAAAAATGGAGAAACAACCTAACCGCTTTGTTTCAAGTCTCAGAACTCCGGCTCAGAACTCCGTGAACGGGTACGGCATCAGGACGCCGAAACTGAACAGTTTCAGGACACCGCTCTTGATCGAATACAGGTAGACGGGGACCTCCGGGTCCGTGAACTGGGACAGGAACTGTCTGCAGAGGGCGCACGGAGGAGCCGGCTCGTCGGAGCCCGATGCTATGGCGATGGCCTTGAACCTGCTGTAGCCCTCCCCCGCCACGCTTGCCATGGCCGCACCGCGTTCGGCGCAGATCGTTCCGCCGAGCGATGCGTTCTCCACGTTGCATCCCCTGTACACGTTGCCGCTTTCCGTACGGATCGCCGCACCCACATGGAACCTGGAGAAAGGCGCGTAGGCGTTCTTCATGACAGCCTTCGCCGAGTCGATGAGCTCCTTCACATCAGCCGGAACCGATTCCGGATCGAGAGCGACATTGTCGTACAGTTCCACATCTTCCTTATCGATAGCCATATTGATGATCCTCAGTGCTGTTCCACGAATCTTCCCTCTCCGGGAACTCCGAAATACCTGCCGTCGTCCATGATCACCTTTCCGCGGAGGATCGTGGTACGCACCTTGCCGTGCACGCCGAATCCCCTGTACGGAGTGTAGTGCGATGCCGAATGGACGTTGTCGTCGGAAAGCGTCCAGCGCGGCGACGGGTCGAATATGACCACGTCCGCATCCGTTCCGACCTCAAGCGAACCCTTCTGCGGATAGATGCCGAACAGCTTGGCTGGAGTCGTGCTGACCAGACCCACAAGTTCCTGCATGGTCATCTGCGGATTGTCGTCCCTGAACGTGTTCAGGAGGACGAACATCTCCTCCGTTCCCGGGATTCCGGGATAGATGGTCCTGCAGTCGCTGCTGGAGAGCTTCTGTTCCCTGGTGAACGCGCAGTGGTCGGTGGCCACAACCTGGAACTCGCCTCCGAGAACACCATCCTGTATGGCCTTGTTGTCGCTCTTCTCCCGAAGCGGCGGAGTCATGACGTAAAGCGATGCATCCGGCCCTTCCAACTTGCTCCTGTCCAGGAACATGTAGTGGGGTGTAGTCTCGGCGTAGACCATCAGGCCCTTCTTCCGGAGTTCCCTGATCGCTTTCAGACCGCTTTCGGACGAGCAGTGGACGACATACAGCGGGCAGTCGGCCTCGAGGGCAATGCCTCCGAACAGCTCGATCGCCTTCCCTTCAGCCTCGGCCGGTCTGAGAAGCGCATGGGAGGCCGGGGAGAAATCGCCTTTCCAGTTGTCCGATATCTCCTCTATCATCGGGTTGAACTCACAGTGGGCGCATACGAGCATGCCCAGCCTTCTGGCGTTTTTGAAGAGGTCCAGAAGGTCGTCGCGGTTCTCGATCAGATAACCGGTGTTCCTGTATGTGGTGAATATCTTGAGCGTCTTCACGCCCTTCGCCTTGAGCTTTTCAAGCTGGCTGCCGATCGTGTTGTCGTAGCCGTGGCCGTAGACACCCTGATGCAGCGTGTAGTCTATGGCCATGCCGTCCCTCATCTCTTCCCTGCGGTAGTCCAGGCTCTGGAGCAGGTCCTGCCCCTTGTTGTGGTCGGCGAAATCCACCACGGTGGTGACACCGCCGAAAGCGGCGAGCCTTGAGCCCTCCGGGAAACTGTCACAGGTAACTGTCCCGCGGCTGACAAGATGGTAATGTGTGTGTGCATCAATCAGACCTGGCAGAACATACATGCCGGTTGCATCGATGACCTTGTCACCGTCGAATGGTTCGATTTCCGGTCCGGCGGCCTCAATCCTGCCGTCGGAGATGAGGACATCGGCCTTGACAGAAGACCTGTCGTCGGTGACGGTTCCGTTCTTGATCAGGATCCTGCTCATTCGGCCTCCCTGAAGTTCTCCTCCAGGAACTGGAGGTCCAGCTCCGGATAGAGGACGAAACGTGAAAGCAGGCTGTGGACGCGCTCCAGTGCGGAAGCCCTGACAGCATCGTCGATGACCGCCTTGTTCCTGCTGGGCTGTCCAGCCTTTTCACCCTTGGTGATGATTGCAGGTCTGGCGTTGCGAAGGACATCGGCGATGATGGAGGCGATCTCCCTCATCTCGGCAGGACCCATTCCAAGGGTCGTGACCGCAGGTGTGCCGATCCTGAGTCCGCTGGTGTACCATGGCCCGTTCTTGTCGAAAGGCAGCGCATTCCTGTTCAATGTGATTCCACAGGATATCATCAGGCTCTCCGCCTGACGTCCGTTGAGGCCCATGTCGGCCACATCCAGAAGCATCATGTGGTTGTCCGTTCCGCCGGTCTGGACCACAAGGCCTTCGTCGATGAAAGCCTGGGCAAGGGCTTTCGCATTGTCGGCGATGCGCCTTGCGTAGGCGGCGAATTCGGGTGTCGATGCCTCCTTGAGCGCGATGGCCTTGGCCGCCATCACATGGGGAAGCGGTCCGCCGATGACAAGAGGGCAACCCTGGTCGACGGATTCAGCGAAGCGCTCCTTGCAGAGCACCATGCCGCCGCGCGGTCCGCGCAGTGTCTTGTGAGTGGTGGTCGTGACGACATCGGCCCAGATGACGGGGTTGTACTCGCCCTCGAGCACGTGGCCGGCGACAAGTCCTGCGAAGTGCGCCATGTCGACCATCAGGACGGCCCCGCACTTGTCGGCGATGGCGCGCATCCTGCGGAAGTCGATCTTCCTGGGGTATGCGCTGTAGCCGACCAGCAGGATCAGGGGCCTGACCTCCATGGCCTGGGCCTCGATATCATCGTAGTCCAGGAAGCCGGTCTTGCGGTCGACGGAATAGGAATGGCAGTCGAACAGATGGCCGGAGACGTTCATCCTGTAGCCGTGCGTGATGTGTCCGCCGCTGTAGTAGTCCAGAGCCAGGAGTTTCTGGCATCCGGTGCGCTCGCGGATGATGTCCCACTGCTCCCTTGTCAGGTCGGAGGGATTGGTCACACCCATCTCCGCCAGCGACGGAACCTGGACCATGGTGTTCAGGATGGCCCAGTAGGCGCAGAGGTTGGCATCGGCCCCGCTGTGGGGCTGCACATATGCATGCTCTGCCCCGAAGACCTCGCATGCCAGCTTCGACGCATAGGCCTCGATGGCATCGACGTTCTCGCATCCCGCGTAGTACCTGTGGTAGGCGAATCCCTCGGCGTACTTGTCCGTGAGGAGGTTGCCCATGGCCAGATGGCATGACGGGCTGCTGTAGTTCTCGCTCGCGATCAGCTTGAGGTGGCTGCGCTGGTTGCGCAGTTCGCCGACGATCCTGGATGCCACGAGCGGGCTTACCTTCGCCACCTCGTCCAGCTGTGCCGTGTATGCGGCCATGGTGTCGTTGAAATCCGCAGGATGGGCCTGCAGGTATTTACGAAGAGCTGTTCCCATTTCGAATCCCCCGTATCCTAAAGAAAAAGCCGTAGAAACGGCTCTTTCCATGTGTCTTCTTTTTTCCGACAGATTCCTTATCTGTCCTTGTCCTTCTTGCGGGAGATCACTTCCGCTGCCACATATGCTGGCTGCTGCGCCGGCTTTTCCTTGATGTTCTTCTCGGACTTCCTGCCCTTGCTTTCCTTCTTGATTTCTCCACGTGCCATATGGACCTCCGTATGCGATATCCTCAGATATCCGGTTAATGATACTACTATAATGGCGGCCACGTCAAACCTGATGGTCGAGGTTGATGATTCGGAAACGTAATCATCCCGAAGGTTCTCCTATAACCCTGATTTTATGGCCCTCAAAGGAGTCTTTTTCTCCTCTACATGTCCTTTTTGGGGCTTTTGCGGAGTTTCTCGCCTCCAGTGTCCATCAGAGACAACCTTAGTCTACTTTAAGATTTTGCGCAAAATGAAAAATCTTTAAATAGTATTTTAAGATTTTGTTGACCCATGAAAAATCTTAAAGTATGATCATGCATGGATCATGCTGATCAGGATAACGGGAGGTGGTTGTATGATTGACAGAGAGCATTACGTATCGCAGATCAGACCCTTCTATGAAAGCGACCTGATAAAGATCATAACCGGAATCCGCAGATGCGGAAAATCCGTCATACTCAGGCAGGTTATGAAAGAGATGGAGGATGAAGGGAAAAGATGCATC
Source organism: Sphaerochaetaceae bacterium (assembly GCA_045116915.1). Lineage (GTDB taxonomy): Bacteria > Spirochaetota > Spirochaetia > Sphaerochaetales > Sphaerochaetaceae > UBA9732. The sequence continues at coordinate 29,977 of JBGUMQ010000017.1, forward strand.
CTCCTGGATTTCGATCTCAGACCATTACGGAAAGAGATTCCGGATGCGGATGCGCTGGTAGCCTATGTCAAGGAAAGGCTTGGAGAAGACAAACTCTATATCTTCCTGGATGAAGTGCAGAACATAGACGGATGGAATGAGGCCGCAAGGACGCTGAGGCTCTACAACACCTCGGTGTTCATTACGGGAAGCAATTCAAAGCTCCTTTCAAAGGAGTTCACGAAGGAACTGTCAGGACGGTACGTGTCGTTCCGAATCAGACCGTTCGTATACCGTGAAGCCAGGCAGTATGCCGAGCAGTTGGGGCGGGACTATGGAATCACCGACTATCTGATCTGGGGAGGTTTTCCTGCCGCCCTTGAGCAACCCGATACCAACGCATTGAAGCGTTATCTGAATGATCTGAACAGCACTATAGTGTTCAATGACATCGAGAACAGATATGGCATCCGGAAAAGAGACATCTTCGAGAGGATGGTCGACTTCATTCTTGTCTCCAACGCAAGGGTATTCAGTGCAAAGTCCATTGTCGACTATATGAAGGGGCAGAACGTAACAGTCTCGGTCCCGACCGTGATCAAGTACCTCGGATACCTCAAGGAAGCCTATGTGATCGAAGAAGTCCCCCTGTACTCGCCAAAGGCGAAGGCCAGACTGAGCTACTACTGCAAACTTTATGACGAGGACGTCTCGATGAACAGCATAAGAGTCTCCGGCAACCGCTATGACCTCACGCACAACATGGAGAACGTCGTCCTGAATGAACTGATGTTTATGGGCTATGAAGTGTCCGTCTATGGGAACAAAGGCAAGGAGATTGATTTCCGTGCGGTGAAGGACGGCAAGGTCTATCTTGTGCAGGTAGCCTACAGTGTGGCTGAGGACAAGGCCTATGAGCGGGAGTTCTCTGCTTTCGCCGACATCGACAACACAGTGAAGAAAATCATCATAACGAATGATGATGTGGACTACTCGACAAGCACCGTATACCATTACAGACTACGTGATTTCCTTATGATGAACGAACTGTAGACCGGTTCGGAATGGTTGCAATGGTTCAAGTAACCAATACTTGAAGCAAGGCTGATCAAACAATTCATGAAATGACCTCAAAAATGTTTTTGCTTGACATCGGAAAATGTTTTGCGATAACGTAATATCGCTCGCACACTAAGCATTTTGGAGGAATGATGGCTAAAGAAGAAGCTATTGAGGTCGAGGGTCTTGTGAAGGAAGCCCTGCCGAACGTGATGTTCCGTGTTGAACTCAAGAACAAGCATGTGATCCTTGCTCACATGTCAGGCAGGATGCGCCAGAACCACATCAAGATCGTCCCGGGCGATACGGTGAAGATCGAGATGTCCCCGTATGACCTGACCAAGGGCCGCATCATCTACCGCGAGAAATAATTTCGACTGATAATCATCCGCAATCTCCACGCCTCAACTCAACGACTACCATCAAGGTATGTCGTTTCGTCTTGTCGTGGGCTTGCGGCGCCTATCAGTCTCAATTGGCCTCACATGTGCTATTTGCCTGTGCGATATGGCGTCGTGGGCTTGAGGGGCCTGTCAGCAGATCGTCTTGAGCTCGATGCCGCGGACGATGAGGAACTTGCGCAGGTCCTGGAGTTCGAACAGGCGGCCGTTGCAGGCCTTCACGAAGACCTTGCCGCAGTTGATGGCATCGTCCAGGGCGTTGTGGGCGTTGTAGTCCAGGCCGAACTGGGCGCTCAGCGATGTCAGGGCGTGGCTCTTGAACTGGGGCCATATTCGGCGCGAGATCTGAAGGGAACACAGATAGCGGATGTCGGGGATCTCCAGGTCGTAGTACCTCAGGAGGCTGGTGAGCACGCCGACATCGAAGCGCGCGTTGTGCGCCACGATGAAATCGTCGCCGATGAAATAGAGGATCTCCGGCCAGATGTAGGCGAAGTCCGGGGCATCGGCGACATCGCGCGGCCTGATGCCGTGGATCTCGATGTTCCGGGCATAGAAGTAGTCGTGGCCCTTCGGAGGTTTTATCAAGGAATAGAACCTGTCGATGACGCGCCCGTCCTCATCGAACTTGGCCAGCCCCACGGAGCATGCGCTCTGGGGCATCTGGTTGGCGGTCTCGAAATCTATGGTCGTGAAAGTCATAACTCACCCTGGAGGTACAGCAGGGCATACACCGCGGTCGCAAGGTCGATCCTGGTCCTGAGGATCTCGATGCAGCAGTTGTTGTATTCCAGCCGACCCTGCAGGTAGTCTGACTCAGAGCCGTATCCGGTGTCAAGAAGCTGTCTGTCGACATCGCTTTGCGCCTGCAGCTGATCCGCCATGGCCTCGAGGTAATCCAGCTGCGCAAGACAGACCGCCATGCCCGTCCAGTTCTCGTCGACCGCGGCGCGGATCTTGTCACGGGCGCTCTGGATATCCAGCCGGGCCTCCGTCACCCCGCTCTCCGTCCGGCTCACATTGCGCAGGGCCTTCCCTCCGTCCAGCACCGTGGTCTTCAGAGCCACCGTAATCGTGGCGTTCCAGTCATCCTTTCCGTACCAGTCCGTCTCCAAGAAAGGAAGACGGCTTCCGCTGTAGTCGGCGTTCACGACCAGAGCGAGGTCCGGTTTCCAGTTGACCGATGCCCCGGCGATATCGTTGGTCAGGTCGGCGATAGTCTCGAGCGTGCCGAGAAGCCTGAACGTGGTCCTGCCGGACGAAAGGCTCCTTGCACTGACAGTTTCATATCCCGACTCCATCAGATTTCCGACTTCGGAAATGATCTCATCCTCATCGGACTCGATGTCGGATGCCTTAAGGTCCTGCATTCCGGTCAGATTGCAAAGCGCTGTCATCATCAGGAGCATCTGCTGGTCGATCTGCGCGGCGGCGACATCGATCTGGCGCGCCTTCACCTTCACTGAAAGCGCATCGGTTTCCAGCATCATTCCACTCTTCCGGGCCTCGTCGGCCAGTTCCACAAGACGTGCGGCAATGGTGGCCTGCTCGTCCAGAAGTTCTCCGATTCCCTCAAGATACCCCAGCACGGCCGCCCTGGTCCGGATCTCCGTGCGGGCCTTCTCCACGGCATCGTCCATCTGGAGCACGCGGGCTTCGTAGACCTGGCTGTAGAGCTTGACGGCGTTGGTGATCTTGCCCCAGGTGAAGATCGGCTGGGTCAGGGTCAGCTGGAACTGGTAGTACATGCTCTCCTGTCCGTTGTAGACGGTGATGTAGTCGTTCGGGACCCCGTAGGCGGTTGTGTTGATGTAGTCCCCGAGGTTGATCCTGATCGGGTCGATGGGATTGGCGATGTAGCTTCCGGTCACGGTCAGGTCGATCGTCGGCGTGTATCCCGCCCTGGCATCCTTCACATCCAGGGCCGCCTTGGATATCTCCTCGCGGGCCTTGAGGATGTCTGGATTGGACGACAGCATGGACGTCTCCAGGTCCCCGACGTTCAGAGCCGCCAGGTTGAAGAGGAAGACTGAAAACAGGACAGTAGTCAGGACTCTCTTCATACGTCTTCCAGCTTGTCCTTGATGTGCCCGAGGGAAGCGCCTTTCAGAGGCGAATAAGAGAATTCATAGAATTTGGGGCTGTCGGAATCGAAGTACAGCCTGAGAGTGACGGCAAGCTCGGTACCTGTGTAGGCGTCCCAGTCGACGATGTCGGGATAGTTCTCCTGATTGATCACGATGGAGTAGTTGTCGCTGTATCCTATTCCGGAGAACAGGCCGTGCTCGAAATATGCGTTGTCTCCCACCGGGGTCCTGGAACAGTATGTCGCGGGTCCGGAGCTCTCGACCTCATCGAAGAACCGGACCTGCTGGTCCTTGTCCACGTATGCAAGATGGATCAGGACATTGTCCACATCATTGAGGTTGGGGGCCATATCGTAAGATCCGTCGATGTCGCCGCTGAATGCCGGAAGCGTGTACTCGTAGCTCTTCATGTACAGCAGGACCCTGAGGGTGCCCTCCCCAACATCCTCCTCCACATGGATTTCTGTCAGACTTCCATCCTTCAGGCACATCTTCCAGCTGTCGCCGGGACTGGAGAGAACGAACGAGACGTCCGGAGCCAGGCCCTTTTTGAAGGAGATGGGGATCGCGGCGTTTCCCGTCAGCGTCACGGTGTCGTGCTCGCTGTTGTCATCCAGCCAGTACTCGAGTGTCACCGGGGTCGTCATGACCTTGTTCGTTGTGGCGTCATGGACGGTCACGTTCAGCGTGGTGTAGTCCTTGCTTCCCTCCAGCTCCACGTACACGTTGCCGGTATTCGTGCTTCCGCTGATTATGGTGGCGTCGGCACCTGCCGGGATGTAGTCCTCATGATAGAGGATCAGATAAAGACGGGTGACGTCGGCAGTCTTTCCGAATTCGGAATTCTTCGTCTCCCAAACTATCTTGTTGACCGTGAATTCGCCGTTCGCATTGGTGGTTGTGGTCGCAACATAGCCGGATCCCTCGCTCGGGCGGGTGATCCTCCCTTCAAGGAAAAGGGTGAGGTCGGAATCCCTCAGACCCTTGTCCGTGTAGGCGAACACACTGACATCGGCGACACCTGCGGTCGATGTCCCGCTGCCGGTCACCACCTTTCCGCTGATGCCGGCCTCGAATACGACCGAGCACGATACCAGGACCGCCAGTACGGCCGCAAGCAAGACAAAAAGAACTCTCCTATCCATTTGAACGCTCCATTCTACGTTTCTTTCTTCTGATGATGTTCCTCTCACCGATGAAGTAGATCACCGGGACGATGAAAAGCGTGATGAACGTGGAGGTCAGCAGACCTCCGGCTATCGACTGTCCGACCGATGCGTACATCTCGGAGCCCTCGCCTATCGCCAGCGCCATGGGGATGACACCCACGACAGTGGTCAGTGTCGTGATCAGGATCGGTCTGAGTCTCGACGATGAGCCGCTGACGACACTGACGGCCAGGATCCTCTCCTCAAAATCCGGATCCAGCATCCTGCCCCGTCCGGCCTCCTGCGTGTAGACGCTGCCCGGCCTGTCCACCAGGCTCTCGTCCACTCCGAGTATCCGTGCCGCGCGCTTCTTGTCGCGCAGCTGGTTGATGCAGTCGATCAGGATGATGGCGTTGTTGACTACGGTTCCGGCCAGAGCGACGAGCGCGACCGAGCTGAGCATGGTGATGGACGAACCGAACACCAGCAGGCTGACGATGACGCCTATCAGGCAGAACGGCACGCTGACCATGATTATCAGCGGCTGTCTGAAACGCTCGAACTGTATGACCATGACCATGTATACAAGGAAGATTGCTATCGCGACGGCGATGACGACCGGTCCGATGCTGTCCTCGATCAGACCCATGATACCGCTGTTCTTCATCTCGATTCCCTCCTGCAGGGGATTCTCCTGAAGATAGGCCATCATCCTGGAGTTGACTCCGGACGTGTCCTCGCTGATGAGGGTTCCGCCCACAGTCACGGAAAGTGCCCTGTCGGTATGCCTGATGGAAGAGACGGTGCTTTCGACCGAGATGTCTCCCAGCTCATCCAGCGAGACGAAGCTTCCGGCAAGCGTCTTTATCGGGATCCTGCCCAGACTGGACATGTCCACATACGAATCCGTGATGTCGCTGGACAGATGCACGGTCGTACGCTCCTCGCTGCCCAGGGTGATGTTGCCGGTGTCCACTCCGTTGAACAGAATCGCGGCCACCATGCCGGCCTCGTAGCTGGTGAGGCCCAGCGAGTTGAGCTTGGCGCTGTCCATGTCGATGGAAAGCATGAGCTCATCGAAGCTGGTCGATATCTCGGTGGTCATCACATCCGGGTCCGACGCCAGGAACATCCGGAGCCTTTCGCCTTCACTGTAGAGTTCCATGAGGTCCGTCCCGACGAGCGTGATCTTGTAGCCTCCGCCTCCGGAGATGTACGACACCAGCTTGTCGAATCCTCCGTTGGTGGCAGTCACCCTGCAGTCGGCTATGGATGACGACAGCTCGTACTGCGCCTCGTTCAGAAGGTCGTACACAGTACGCCGGCTTCCCGAGCGGAGCTTGACGTACATGTAGGCGTCGTTGGGTCTGGATGTCATGCTGCCGCCCATTGAGTCGCTGATTCCGACGAACAGCGCAAGGCCCTCGATCTCGGGCTGGAGTTCCCTGAGGATCTCCGATGCCTCGACGGTCTTCTCCCTTGTCATCTCCAGGCTGTAGCCCTGCGGGAACGTGAGGTTCACATAGTACTCGCCGGTGTCTATGGCCGGGATGAAGCTGTAGCCAAGACTCAGAAGAAGCACCAGCGACAGCATGAGCAGCAATACGGGAAGGACGATGACGTAGCGCCTGTTGAGCAGGCTCCATTTCAACGCGCGGTTGTAGGCGTTCTCCAGGGCATCGATCCCCCTGATGAACCAGGTCCTGCGCGGGGCCTTCTGCTTTCCGGTCATCAGGACCCTTGCAAGGAACGGCACCACCATGACGGCGACGACCAGAGACGATCCTATGCAGAATACAAGGACCTTGGCGAAGCCGCTTAGGATCATCCCGACCATGCCCCCGAGGAAGATTATAGGTATGAAAACAACGATGGTTGTCAGAGATGAAGCCATTATCGACGATCCGACCTCATCGGCGCCCATCAGGATCGAATCCTCCGCCGAAAGGCTGCCGGCGCCCAGATGACGCGATATCTGGTCCAGCATGACGATCGAGGCATCGACGACCATTCCCAGCGCCACGACGAAACTGGACGTGGAGATGAGGTTTATCGTCTGCCCCATGAGCCTCATGGCTATGAAGGTGAACAGGAACGACAGCGGGATCGATGCCCCGATGACCAGCGTGGCGCGCACGTTGTTGAGGAACAGGAATATCACCACCATCGCGATGATGACTCCGAGGATTCCGGATTTCAGGACATTGGAGAGCGACTGGGCTATGCTCTTGGAGTCGTCCGAGAATATCTTGTAGGAAAGAGCCCCGTCGGTATCCTCCGTGAGTCCGGACAGGATCTTGCGGATCTCCCTGTTGATCTTCACCGTGTTGCCGGACGTCCTCTTTGTGACCGACACCATGATGAGGTTGCTGCCCTCCGATATGGCATGGACCGATGCCTCGGGATAGCCGAACGAGATGTCCGCTATGTCCTTCAGACGCACCATGACGTTGTCCGACCCCATTCCCACGGGCAGGTCCTCGAGTTCGGCAAGGCTTCCGATGACCCCGTCGTACTTGACGTTGATGGTATGGCTCATGTAGTCGGCGGTCCCAAGCGGAACGGAGAAGTTCGAGTACTCCAGGACCTGGTAGACCTGGAGGATGCTGATACCCTTGGACGATACATCGTCCATCCTGAGATGGACATCTATCCTGGGCGTCACGTCGCCGTACATCTCCACCGACGCCACACCCTCTATCTTGGTTATCATGGGCTTGAGCGTGTCGTTGATGTACGAAGTGATCCTGGCCATGTCCTCGCCGCCGGTTATGGCGAATTGCATTATGGGGAGCATTGACGAGCCGCCGACAAGGGCGTAGGGCTTGTCGGCATCGGAGGGAAGGCTGTCCTCCAGCATCTGGAGTCTGAAACGCAGCTCGGTCAGCTGCTCGTAGACATCGACGCCGTCCTGGTAGTTGATCGTTATCCAGCTGTACGAGTTGTTGCTCTGGCTGGACATGCTCTTGAAGTACGGCAATGTGACCAGCTCGTCCTCCAGGACCTTGGTTATGTCGTTCTCCACATCCTCTGCGGATGCTCCGGGATAGATGGTGATGACCTCGACCTCCGGAAGCGACATGTCGGGCACGAACTCCATGGCCGTGCCGACTATCGAGTAGACCCCGAACACCAGCAGGGCTATGAGGATCATCGCTATCACCACCGGATGTTTCACGGCATAGTGGGAAATCTTCATCTGGCGTTCACCTTCTGTCCGTCAAGGACGTTTCCCTGCCCGTCGACTATGAAGAGGGTGTCCTCCCATTTCCCGTCGATCATGAACCTCGTGTCGTCGGCCGCAATCACATCAAGCACTACATATCTGGCCGTCCCGGTCTCAGGGTCGTACCAGTATGACGATCCGTCCGTGTTCCTGGTCCTCTGGTCCAGCACAAGTGCATCGGTGTATGTCCTGTATATGAGCCTGACAGTCACGAACATGCCGGGCCTGAACGCCGACACATCCCCCTCCAGGGCGAGTGTCACCTTGAAGGTCTTGGACTCCGGCGAGACATACGGGGCTATGGTGTCCACGACGGCCGATGCCGAGGCTCCGTCCCTTGTGACGATGGCTCGGATCGTATCCTTGTTGCCGTTCATCAGATCGAAGTATCTTTCCGGGACATTGAGGTTGATCTGCAGCTTGTCCAGGTCGGCTATGACATACAGGGGGCTTGTGGAGGTTCCGATCGAACCTTCCGCGCTGCCGGCCATGAGGACCGTACCGGATACGGGAGCCGTGACTGTGGCGTAGCCGAGCTGCATCAGCGCCAGCTCGTACTGGGCCTTGTAGGCATCGTACTGGGCCTTGGCCTCGTCGTAGTTCTGCCGTGTGGCGGCTCCGGATTGATACAGGTCCGATACCCTGGTGAATGTGGCCTCGGCGGCGAGATAGACGGCCTCCGCCTGCTTGAGCTGCAGTTCGTAAGGCTCGCTGTCTATCTGTGCCAGCACATCGCCCTCGGCCACGACGTCTCCGGCCTTGGCGTAATAGCCTGTTATCGTGCCCTGGACGAACGGGACAACCGGAATCATGGCCTGAGCCTCGATGTATCCGCTGAGCTCCAGGGACTGCTCGAGGTCCGCCCTGTAGGGTTTTGCGACCTTCACCGGGGCAAGGGGATTCTCATACACCTTCCCGGGCCTGCTGATGATGAACTTCCAGATCAGGAAGAGCCCTGCTCCGATCACCGCAAGCGTAATCAACCATCTTATTGCAATACCTGACTTCCGAGACATCAGCCACCTGCCCCCGTGTTCGATTATCCTTAGTGTAGCTTATGATTCTATCATATGATCGTGCGGTGTAGAAGATGATGGGATCAGCGGATGCGCTGCGCAATCACGCCGTCGCGCACGGATGCGGCCAGGACCAGGAGGTCGTCAGGGTAGTCCAGTCCGCGGATGAGATCCGGAACACCCGATCCTGCGGGAAGACCATCGGCACCGTTGAACACAAGCGCCCTGTTTCCCTGGATGCTGCCCTTCAGAAGTCCCTCAGGATCGCGGATATAGTCGTTGAGATACGAGGCATCGACAACGGCTTCACTGTCGTCGCCGAAACAGACATACCGAGCACGCCTCCCGACCCCCCACAGTCCCATGACTGAAATTGTGTAGGAACAGAACGGCGGAACCACCGGATCCCGTTGCGTATGGATCTTCAAAGGAAGGCCCCGTGACCCATCTGCCTCGCATAAAACAATATCATAGCGCATTCTCAGGACATCGAGATTCTCCAGCGGAGGACAGCTCCACTTCCCCGTATCCCTGTTCTCCGTGGCGTATGCGACGACGCACGGGCCGTCCGGCACATGGGAGAGGACACTGTCGTCGCCGAAGACAATGTCCGCATGGTAGTCGTGCAGATAAGGCGAACGGATCCGGGTCGTGGTGGTGATGAGGACCTTCTTCCCGACGTTCCTCAGATACGATGCGAAGCACTCCATCAGCGTCGTCTTCCCGCCGCCGCCTGTCATGGAGATGAAGGCGTTTTCCCTTGATGATGCCTTGTACAATACTTCGTATAGGTCCATGCCATCATTCTAGAACAAAAACAATGGTTGCGCAAACAGACGTCAGATAATATCCTGTCCCAAGGAGAAGCATATGGACAGTTACTACGGCACATTCCTGGACGCGATCAGGACAGGCGGGAACGCCCGCCTTGAAAGACGTACCGACCTCAGGACGGGAGCGGAAGCCGTCTATGCAGACGGAAAACCGATTGCTGGTGATGCGGTGGACAATGCCGATGTCATCGAGAGGATCACCGCGAAGCCTCATCTGGTCTTGTTCGGAGGCGGCCACGTCGGCAAGGCCCTCTACGACCTTGCAGTGCTCCAGGACATGGATGTGACCGTCCTGGATCCCAGGGAGGGCCTGCTGACAAACGAGAGGTTCCCCGGGGCCGAAAGAATCTGCGAAAGCTATGAGGAACTCCTTTCTCGCGACTATCCGCAGTTCATCTCACCCTACTACTGCATCTTCACACATGGCCACACCTACGACTCCGACAGCCTCTACTACGCGCTGAACCATCCCCATTCATACATAGGCATGATCGGCTCCAGGGCCAAGATAGCCCTCTGTTTCGACAACATGCGCGCGAAGGGCATCACCGACAGCATGCTCGCCGAGGTCCATTCACCCATAGGACTTCCCATCAACGCCGTCACACCCCAGGAGATCGCCGTCTCCATCATGGCCCAGATAATCTCAGTGTTCCGCGCAGACAAGGAAGCTGTCACGGTCGATGCCTCACTGCTTGCCCGGGCTGCCGCAGAGACCGGCATCATGGTCAGGGTCGTCGGCAAAAACGGCTCGGCGCCGCAAAGGGTCGGATCAATGATGTTCGTCACCGGAACGCAGCTGTACGGTACCGTCGGAGGCGGAGCGATCGAGAACCATGCCATTGAAACCGCAATACAGATGCTCAGGGAGAACAGACCCTTCCTTGTCGAGAACCACGAACTCCAGGGCCCCCAGCCGCTGGGGATGACCTGCGGCGGAAACACCTCCCTTCTCTACAAGCTGACGTAAGGAAGCCGGCCCGAAAAAAACAGGGAATGCCCGAGAGCATTCCCCGCATGTATTCCAGTAGCAGATGTTACTTGTCGAATCCGAGGTTGACCCTGATCGTGAGGGAGTCGACCTTCTTGTCTCCGATCTCAACACCGAACTCCTGCCATCCGTAGGAAGCGGAAATCTGTACGAACGGGAGCCAGAATTCAGCACCGACGGACAGGTATCCGCGGTCGATTCCGATCCTGGCCTTCAGGATGTCGACCAGTCCGAGCTCGGCACCGAGATTCAGGTGGAGCAGCAGGTCGCTGGCCCTGAATGTGCCGTCGCCCATTGACTTGAAGAGTCCGAGCGTGTCGACCAGGTCTGCGGACAGGACCGGCTGGATGACAGGGATATCCGGAGCGAATGCGAATCCGATGTTCAGTGTCCACGGAGTCGCGACATCGAACGCCACCGAATCCTTTGCCGCCGGGACATCGGAAGGAACAGGAATGGTTCCGGGTCTCAGTGAGTTGACCAGATATCCTGCGCCGCTGTAGCTCTTCATGTGGTACGTTCCGTTGAGGTTGTTGGCTGTGGCGGCGAGTGTCAGCTGGTCACCGAAGAATCCGAACGTGACACCGACATCGAACGGAACGGCGAGTCCTGCCATGACCGGAGTGTCCCAGAGGATGACTTTCTCAGGATCTCCGACACCTCCGATCATATCGAGGATCTTGCTTCCGCCGATTCCCTTGAAATAGATCTTGTAGACACCGTGCACGGAGACACCGGCGGAGAACGAGAAGGAATCGGTATCGATGAACTTCAGTCCGATCGCGATGGTCTGTGCGACGTTGACCTCGGGGATTACGCTCTGGCTGGCGACGCTGGTGCCGGCGTTCAGGGTATGGAGCTTGACCTGGACATCGGTTCCGAGACCGACGACACCGATCTTGATTCCCATGCCTGCATCGATCTTGGCGATCATGTTGCGTCCGGATCCGAGATTGTTCAGATACGTGGTGGCGAATGCGACGGCGGCATCCTGGTCACCGTGGATCATGTCGTTGAAATCCTCCATGGCCTCGGGATCGGAGATCGTCTTCTGGAGGTTGTACACCGTGACGGACACACCGAAAAGACGCATGGCGAACTTGTTCTTCACACCGATCATGGCCGGGTTGGCGAAGAAGCTGTCCATCCTGGATGCGTCGGCGATGCCGCTCTGTCCCATTCCCTCGTATCTTGCAAGTGTGGGATGGAACGAGAAGTCTATCTTGTCATCATATCTGACTGCCGGCTCCTCGTCTGCGAAAACGAACGCGCAGACGGCAAGGACCAGCATCAAAGTCGCGATAATCTTCTTCATTCGTTGACCTCCTTACCCATGATGAGCATGTGGAGACCGGAAAGGGTTCCGTCCAAGCCTCCGAGGGCAATGAGTTTTGTCCACTCGGAATCCACGAGGATCATTCCTGTGACAGAAAGCATGTTGAAGGCGGTCCTTTCGAGTTTGTTGCCGAGGGCTTCCCTCACTGCGGTGACAAGTTCGTCCGCATCCTTGAAGTCCGTCGTGACGATTCCGATTCCGTTGGCGATGCATGTCGTCGCATGGTCGTAAGCCTCATAGTACGGGGAATCGCTGGCCGTCGGATCGGGGAGCTCGTTGTACTTGTTCGCGAGATCCGTCAGTGCGTCGTAGTTGCCGTTGATGTAGCTCTCGAGGAAACCCCTGACTCCGTCAGGCTGGCCCTTCTCGGGTCTGCTGAGGTCGGTCAGCTCGGTGAACACCAGAGCGACGGCGTAACGTCCGAGGGACTCGATCGTCAGTCCCAGGTCGATGTCCTTGGTAAGGATCGCATCGATATCTCCGGGAACCGAATAAGCCTTGGCCATCATCTCGAATGCGGCCCTGATTGCCCTGCACTCCAGGATGAACTTGCTGTATCTCTGGTCGCTGAACTTCTTGTCGGCACCGGTCATGCACCTGATGACGCTTGCGGCCGACTTGGAGATGACCGGCAGCCATTTGGGCAGGTCTTCGGAGGAAGAATCCCTGGAGATGCCTCTGCCGGTGATGTTGTTGATCAGGTCCGTCATGTCGGCATCCGCGAACAGGTCTATGCCGGCGGCCTCTGCCGTGATCGTGAGTGCATCGATGGCCTTCTTTCCGGCCTCAGCGTATCCCTTGTCCTCCTTGACGGCATCCGAGAGGGTCTTGATGATCGCGACTGTCGCGAGCTCGGCCTTTGTCGGGTTCTCCGAGAGGCTCTCACCGACCAGATCGAGGGCCTCGTTCACGGCTTCCGCCAGTTCCTTGCGCTCCTCGGTATAACCTGTGGTATCGATCTTGCTGTCGGTAGCCTGTTTTGTTATCGCCTTCTGGACCTCGGTCTTCTGAAGTTCCGTGGCGTCCTCGCTCAGGATGGGCTGGTCCAGTGTCTCCTGGAGGGCTTCCCTCTTGGAGGATGAATCCATGACCGCCACAACGGAATCCACGATGTTTTTCGCATCTTCGGATTTGATCTCTACTGTGACGGTACCAGTGGTCGCATCGACCTTCACCGTACTGTCGACCTCGCCCTCGGCGGCATCGACATCCTTCATGTTCGGCTTGATGCCGTAGACATTCGAACTCATCTTCCCCATCAATTCGCCGAGTTTCGCGTACTGGTCCTGGGAACAGGCCGTAAGACACACGAAAATGGCTATGACAAGAAGTACCAATGCAATCTTCTTCATCGTCTTTCCCTCCTGATGGAATGGCATGATCTGCATTCCATATTATATACGAACAATTCCAACAATAAAAGTTCCGGAAATGTGAAATTTTTTTTCACTCTCTGTATACTAAACAAATAAGTGTCGTAAAGGTAACAGGAACCGGCCGATTCAGGCCTCGAGGGAGGGCGATGAAAGTGTTTTCCTCCACGCCACGCAGAGCACCGCGGCCAACGCAGGGAAGACCGAGTATATGGCGAACAGGTTGCCGTATCCCAGATAATCGATTATGAAGCCGCCTGCGAATGCCCCTATCATCTCGGGGAAATTGGTGGCGATTGCCCAGTAGAAGCTCTGTCCCAGAGAATAATGCGCAGGACTGACATTCTGGGCTATGAACTTGGCCACACCGATATGGAGTGCTCCGAACGTCAGCGCATGCAGGCACTGTCCGATCACGAACGCCACCATGTTCGGGAACAGGTAGTAGATCAGAAGCCTCGCCGCAAGGCCTATGAACGACAGGAGTATCATGGTGTACGCCGATATGCAGCCCTTCTGAAGCAGCCGTCCTCCGAAGAGTATCATCAGGAACTCGCAGAATGCGCCTATGGCGAAGTACAGCACGAAACTGCCGCCCAGTCCAAGCACCTCCATCATGTACGACGACAGGAGCTTCTCGATTATCGCCTGGGAGATCCTGGAAAGCCCCACGAGGAACATCATCATGTAGAACTTGCGGCTGAACACATCCAGCCTGAAACGGGTCTTCTCCTGCTGGCCCACGTCCCTGATGTCCTCGGGGATGAAGACCGCGGAGATGGCGAACGCCAGGCACACCAGGCCCGCGACAAGACAGATCGACCTGTTGTCCGTTCCATCGGGGATCCCTGTCAGTCCGAACACCACGAGGAACACGATGTAGCTCATGGTCCCCATGGACCTTATGAATCCGTATTTGGAGGCATCCCCCTTCAGCAGACGGGTCTCGTATCCGTCGACCAGCGGATGCGCCGACCAGAAGATGCCGGAGGCGATGGAGTACGACACGATCGTGATGAAAAGCGAACCGGAAAGGGCCGCCGGAACGAAAGCAACAGAGCTCAGCAGCCCGAGCACTATCAGGATGAGCTTTGTCCTGCGTGTCCTGTCGGAAAGCATGCCTATCAGGACGGGGAAGAAGACCGTGACCAGCTGTCCCACAGCCAGGATGATGCCGATGAGCGAATGCGAATAGCCCTTGTTCCTGAAGATCACCTGGACATAGGGGGAAAGGGCTGCGGTTGTCGCCTGATTGAATATGCAGAGCAGAAGAAGCCGTGACACACCAGCAATTATGGCGATTTCACCGGTTCTTGTATATATGGATGAACACGAAGGCCGCCCCATGGGAGCGGCCTTCGGATATAAGTCGATAGGTTTGTCAGCGGATGACCAGTTCTGTCTGGAGATCGAAGAACTTCGCCTTCTCCATGTTGGGAGCAAGGGAAACGCTCTCGCCGACCTTGACGACGACATTGGGATCGATCTTACCGGTGATCTGGTTCCTTGCCGTGGCGACAAAGACATGTGTCTCTGCTCCGAGGGGCTCGACAACAGCGACCTTTCCGTCGATTGTCTTGCCGTCGGTTGCCTTGGTCTCATAGGCGACGTCTTCCGGGCGGATACCGAATGTGACCTGCTTGCCGACATAGGGCTTGAGGATCTTCGCCTGCTCGGCTGTGACCTTCAGGCGGAAATCGCCCTCGTTCACATAGATGTCGTCATCGGCAGCCTGGACATCACAGACCATGAAGTTCATGGGTGGCGATCCGATGAAGCCTGCGACGAACTTGTTGTCCGGATCGTTGTACAGCTCAAGCGGTCCGCCGATCTGCTGGATGACACCGAGCTTCATGACGACGATCTTGTCGGCCATCGTGAGTGCCTCGACCTGGTCGTGTGTGACGTAGATCATTGTTGCCTGGAGTCTGTGGTGCAGACCCGAGATCTCGGCTCTCATCTGGACACGCAGCTTTGCATCGAGGTTTGAAAGCGGCTCATCGAAAAGGAAGACCTTGGGCTTTCTGACGATGGCTCTTCCGACTGCGACACGCTGTCTCTGTCCACCGGACAGTGCCTTGGGCTTTCTGTCGAGCAGTTCCTCGATGTCGAGGATCTTGGCTGCCTCGCGGACACGGGCATCGATCTCTTCCTTCGGGAATTTGCGGATCTTGAGTCCGAATGCCATGTTGTCGTAGACAGTCATGTGCGGGTACAGAGCATAGTTCTGGAAGACCATTGCAATGTCTCTGTCTTTCGGCGGGACGTCGTTGACGAGCTTTCCGTCGATGTAAAGTTCTCCGCTGGAAATGTCTTCCAGTCCGGCGACCATACGGAGGGTGGTTGACTTACCGCATCCTGAAGGACCGACAAGTACGACGAATTCCTTGTCTTTGATCTCGATGTTGACATCATTGACAGCCTTCACACCACCGTCGTAGATCTTGCAGATGTGTTTCAACAATACTTCTGCCATAGAAACCTCCGAGGTTTTATCTTATTCAAAACAAGGATACTACGCGCAAAGGGATCCTGTAAAGGAAAACTTCAGGAAAACCTGTCAATCGTGGTGCTTGGAGAGGTATTTCTCCACGATCCTCGTTCCCGGGTCCAGCTTGCAGACCACGGCATGGCAAAGGACGGCCAGCCCCAGGCCGCCGAGGATGTCCACGAAGTAGTGCTGCTTGGTGAGCACGGTGGACATGCAGACCAGGACCGTCATCACGATCGCGGCGGTCTTCACACCCCTGCTTATGTTGTCTGCTTTCCTGACACCCAGATAGCAGAACATGCTGACAGAGCAGTGGAACGACGGGAACAGGCACAGGCCGACATCGAGGCCGTCGTTGCCGTATATGAGCCTGAGGATCCAGTTGAGCAGCCCCGGTCCCTGGACGGCTTCGATCACGCCCTCGGCGGTCCTGTCGATGTACGTGGGCATGAAGGCGAAGAAAAGGAAGCCGATGACGCTGGCGAGCATGAACGAGCAGATGTAGTTGATGTAGTTCTTCCTGTCCGTGGCCGAGATTATGAACATGTAGATGAACCAGCCCGCGAACGATACGACGTATATGATTATGAAGACCTTGACCAGGGGAATCCTGTCGTCTATGAACGGGATCTTGGGGGAAAAGGCACGTTTGTCCGTACCTGTGAGTGCACTGACCTCAGGGCCCAGCAGGTACAGTCCGTACGAGAAGGCATATAGGAAAAAGGTCACGGGCCATCCGATGGGAGGGATTTTCTTCAACAGTTCTGCAAGTCTTTTCATATCCGGAGAGAGGATATTACAAATGTTCCTTTTGGACAACACGCCAGTCGGGAACAAATGGTTTGTAAACCGACGATGACGCGACTATAATGATACCGATGCGGTTCCGTTACGGAACACGGGACATGAAGGAGAATCCGCCATGGAACAACAGGAACAGAAAAAGAAGAAAAAGAAGAGAACCGGAATCCACTCCTTGACTCTTGAAAGCGACATCAGATACAGGGGTCCGCTGTCCTCCAGGGAATTCAAGATAATCGGATGGCTGTGCATAGTCCTTTCACAGGTGATCGTCATGATGAAGCTTGGAGGGAGGATAAGCCCCGTACTGAGCCAGAGATTCGCCGGTTCGTATCCCGCACTGGAAACCATCGCGTCCATGGCGCTCCCGTTCCTGCTCATGTACAACTTCGCGGTGATGCTCGACAACCGCAAGAGCTACAGGGACCAGCTGTTCTCCAACGGCGCATTGATGCTGTCGTTCTTCCTGCTGTTCTTCCTGTTCTTCTACCATTTCGTACTGGGCTCCTTCGAGGCCCTCGGCGACGGTACGATGAAATTCACCCCTGTGGCCATGAAGATGTTCAGGTCGGTCTCGCCCAAGGGCTTCTTCTGCTTCAACATCTTCGTCGACCTGTTCCTGTGCTCGCTCTTCATGTTCTTCATCAACTACAGGCCCTCGAAATACTTCCAGGGGAAGAAGCTGATCGTTTTCAGGCTCATGACCATCCTTCCCCTGCTGTATGAAATCGCCTCCATTGTACTGAAGTGGTATTGCGCAAGCGGTGCGATCGACCTGCCGTTCTTCGTGTTCCCCCTGCTCACCGTCAAGCCGCCCATGACATTCATCGTCTTCATGATCCTCACGTTCTTCGTCAAGAGGCGTGAGCGCAGGTTCCTGAAACAGGGAGGCACCTATGAGCAATACCAGCTCTTCCTCCAGACGAACCGCAATTCGTTCAGTTTCGCCGTCTTCTCGGCCATAATCCTGTTCGTCGCCGGTCTGCTGGACCTCCTCATCGCAGTGTTCATACCGGTATTGCAGGCAATCGCAAGCGAGGACCATGACGCGATGCTCCAGGCCATGCTCAAACAGGTGCTCGCAATCGGAATCGGGGAATCGGTACAGCTGGCCTTCCTGTCTCCGGTCATGCTTCTTTTCTCGTACACCAGAAAGCGTTCGAACCCCAGGCTGGATGTCCTGATCCCCGTCTTCGCGATCGTGCTGATACTCCTCGTAATCCTGCAGAGCTTCAACCAGATCATGCACGTGCTTCCGTTCAGCGGCAAGGTCAATTTCCAGAACCTGATGGAAATGATAGAGGGAGTAGGAGCACAGTTGCCGGAGATGCTGACGATGGCGCAATGACGCAGGTTCCTCTTCGGAGGAACCCTGACAACATCCTATCGTTCTACTACCTGTAGCTGTGGATTCCGGGGATCAGCGTGTTCACACCGATGTAGGTGAACAGCACGCATACGAACCCGGCCACGGCGAATATGGCCGCGGACCTGCCCTTGTATCCGCGCCTGATGCGCAGATGCAGATACACCGCGTAGATCAGCCACGTGATGAGCGACCATGTTTCCTTGGGATCCCACGACCAGTAGCTTCCCCATGCACGCTCGGCCCAGATGGCGCCGGTGACGATCGTGAATGTAAGGAACAGCATGCCCAGGGCGACGCTGCGGTATTCGATCATGTCCAGCTTCTGCCTGTCGGGGATGTGCTGGTCCAGAAAGCCGTGTTCCTTGAGCCTGTCGCGCAGGAGGAAGATGATCCCCAGCACAAAGGAGACCCCGAACGCACCGTACGCGATTATGGCGGTCGATACATGGAAGCCCAGCCATCCAGAACGCAGGGCGGGCATGAGCTGGCGGACCTCCTTGCTCTGCATGGCCGCATAGCCGATCATCAGGAACATCACGGGGGAGATGAACGCTCCCATGACATGGAATCCGAACCGGATGATGAACACTATCGAAAGCAGGCAAAGACCCCATGCGAACGACGTGGCGAACTCGTACTGGTTGGTCAGGGGAAGTCTACCCGCCCCTATCCCCCTGCATATTATCGCGGCGGTATGAAGCACGAATCCGAAAATCTGGATGCCCAAAGCCACCTTGGCGATGACTTCCTTCTTTGCGGCGATATAAATGAAATACGCGATCATCGACGCGAAGTAGGATATCATTACTATTGTGAACAAAGTGTTTTCAACCTGAAGCATCTTCTTCCTTCCTCCTGGGCGGCCTCACATAGAAACTGATGATAAGCCCGACCATGACCACAAGCCCTCCTGCGAAGGCAAGTGGTGTGAACGAGTCCCTCTTGATCTGGATCAGCGTATAGTTCTGCGGGTCCGAGAATGTGACTTCGTAGTCGTCTATCTTCAGGACCTCATCCTGCATGAGAACATTCATGCCTATCATCCGGCCCTGGTAGTAGACGGAATACAGATAACCCGGATTGCTGATGGCGGATGAAAGCGTTGTCGGCCCGTATCCCTGGACAAGCTGGTAATCCGGGTAGAACGCGTTGAGCATGACAACCAGATCCGGGTTGTCGGCCACGCTGATGTAGTCGCCTGCACACACGACATCGTGCTGCAGCTGCTCACCGCCCCTGCGGATGTCGATTCCCGCAGCCCATCCCGTGGAGTTCTGATAGAACCTCAGTCCGAACAGATCGGCGGGGTTGTTCACACTCACCTGTGCGCTGCTGCCTTCGGAGCTGCGGCCGATATCGTAGACCGTGATGTCCGAGGTATACTGTTCCACCGTATCATCATCCCGAAGGCCTATGGAGAAGTCGTTTATCGTGAGGACAAGTCCCGTGTCCCCTATCGCCATGGTCTGTCCCGGAACCCCG
Source organism: Sphaerochaetaceae bacterium (assembly GCA_045116915.1). GTDB lineage: Bacteria > Spirochaetota > Spirochaetia > Sphaerochaetales > Sphaerochaetaceae > UBA9732. The sequence continues at coordinate 49,569 of JBGUMQ010000017.1, forward strand.
TATACGGTGTATTCCTTATAGGTCATCTGGCCCAGACTGTAGCCCAGTATCAGCAGCAGCACACCCACATGCGTTATCCAGGCGCCCCAACAGCCCAGCTTCGCCCTGGCCGTGCTCTCCTTCCGTGTCCTTCCGATCAGTCTTGGAAGCCTGACCACGTTGCACAGAAGCAGGTTCAGGCAGAGGAAGCCGCTTATGAGTATGAAATACCAGCTGTGGAAGACATCATCCAGGCGCAGGGCCATTATCAGGCCGCCCGTACGCTCGCCGTATTGGGCCGCGTACCAGGCCGATGACTGGTTCTGGGTCACGAAACTGCCCGCAAAGCACACCAGAACCAGGACCACCAGCAAAATGATGGCGAACTTCATCGAGGAGATGAATCTGAAAAGCCTCCTGAGGAATGACATCAGCTCTGAAGCAGTGCCATCGCCTCTTCGATGCGCTGGTCGGCGACATCAAGGCAATGTGTCGATAGTTCGGAGTTGTGGGCTCCCTCGGAGTTCTCGACATAGCAGAAATCGAAGAACCACTGGGCCTCGCGGTGGAGCTTGCGGACGGCGTCCAGCTTCTCCTCCGTCATCTTACCTTCGGAAACGGCGGCTGTCAGCGCATCCTTGAGTCTGGAGAGCTTGTTGCCGACTTCGGTTTCCCTCTGGGTCACGCGGTCCTGGATCCTGTGGACCATGCTGGCCATGTCGGTGTCGCCATGGCACTGCACGCAGGTGGAGAGGATCGTCGCATTGGCGAGCGGGCTCTCAAGGTAGTGGCTGTAGTAGACGGTTCCGTCATCGGCCATCTCGATGGCCATGTGGCAGTCCGCGCAGCTGAGCATGCCCGCGTGCTTTCCCTGGAGGAAGGTCTCGAGCTCCGGATGCTGTGCCTTGAGCTGCCTGGTACCCGTTCCCGGCTGGATCCAGTCGTAGAAGCCGACCGACCCGTCAGGCATGACCATGGTGTCGTAATACTCGAGGATGGCCTCGGGAGTCATGGTGGCCACGCTGGAATAGGGCATCATCGTCTCCTTGTCGGTGGGAGTGAAGTAGTACTCGATATGGCACTGTCCGCACGTCAGCGACGAAAGGTCGATGCCCGCGTAGTCGTCTCCCAGGGCCTTCGCCACATAGGAGTGCGTGATGTCGAGCTGGCCGCCGTTGCGTGCGCTGGTTCCGTGGCAGTTGTAGCATCCGATGCCCTTCTGCTCCAGCTGGGCGTAGACCTCGTTGAAATCCATGGTATAGACGCCGACACCCTGCTCGTTGACGAGTTTGGTGAAGTTGGCGCTCTTGCATGTCAGACAGTTGGCAAGTGCATGCGGACGTGCCGTCGCCGCCACATCCTCAAGCGTGTACTCATGGCCCCTTGCGCTTCCGTACTCCTTGGCGAAACCGAATCCCTCATAGATGTTCACAAGATAGGGATCCTGCTCGAGGTAGTCGATTATGATGGTGTTCTTGTCGTTCGCATGCATGGAGGACGAGACATAGGACATCGAGTTCTCGTAGTCGATGTCTTCCCTCGTCAGCGGACCCAGATCGCCCCTGTTCTTTATATGGTACATGATCTGCGGTCCGAAGATTCCGCCCAGCAGACCTACGGCCGCACAGATTATCACGATCGTGATTATTATTTTCGATGCTTTCTTCTTCTCCATTGGTAGAACCTCCTTTTCTGCAACGGATGCCTCCGGTGTGATCACCTTGGCCGGACACTTCTCCACACACTTCCCGCACTGCGTGCATTTCGCGTAATCCACATGCGCCAGGAAGTTCTCCACGTGGATGGCATCCGATTCGCACTGACGCGTACAGAGCATGCATCCTATGCATCCGGTCGAGCAGACCTTCTTGACCATCGGGCCCTTGTCCCTGTTGGAACACTGCACGGCCACGTGGTTCGCGGCAGGAATCAGCTCTATCAGGCTCTTGGGACATGCCTTGACACACAGTCCGCAACCCACACATCTGTCGCGGTCGACCACAGCCACCCCGTTCTTCACGACAATGGCATCATTGGGACAAACCGCGGCGCAGGAACCGAACCCGAGACATCCGTACTCGCACTCGGCGACGTTGATTCCGTTGAGGACCGCACTGCGGCAGTCCCTGATTCCTATGTAGTTGGCCTGGTCGTGCGTGTACTCGCAGGAGCCCTTGCAGCGTATGAACGCGACCTTCTTCTCCTGTGCCTCCGCGCTGACTCCCATGACCTCGGCGATCCTGTCCGCGGCCGGCTGACCGCCGACAGGACATCCGTTGGTCGGGGCCTCGCCTTTCGCTATGGCGGCAGCCATCGCATCGCATCCGGCATATCCGCAGGCTCCGCAGTTGTTGCCCGGCAGGCATTCGCGCACCGCGCTCTCACGCGGGTCGATCTCCACATGGAACTTCTTTCCGGTGTAGACCAGTGCGACTCCGACAATGACACCGACAACGGTTATCACTGCGGCGGTGATGATTACTGTACCCATTTCCACCCCCTCAGAAGCTCAGTCCGCCGAAGCCCATGAAGGCTATGGACATGAGTGCCGCGGAAATGAGGACTATCGGTGCACCGCGTAGCGGGGCCGGCAGGTCCTCTTCCCTGATCCTGACGCGGACACTGGCCAGGAGCACGATGGCGATCGTGAATCCCAGGGCCGTTCCGAATCCGGAAAGGACACATTCGATGAAATTGTAGCCGTTCTGGACATTGGTCAGAGCCACACCCAGCACGGCACAGTTCGTGGTTATCAGAGGAAGGAAGATTCCCAGTGACTTGTAGATCGCAGGGGACTTCTTCTTGAGGAACATCTCGACGATCTGGACAAGGGCCGCGATCACCAGGATGAAGACGATGGTCTTCATGAACTCGATTCCGAACGGCTTTAGGACCAGGTCGTAAAGCAGGCTGGCCACGGCTGATGCTATGGTGATGACGAATATGACGGCAGCGCCCAGCGATGCAGAAGCCTTCATCTGCTTTGAGACCCCCAGGAACGAACAGATTCCCAGGAACTGGTTCAGGACGACGTTGTTTATGAGCGCTCCGCTCACGATGATGAGGATAAGGGCCTTCATTTGCTCACCTCCCCGGCCTTGGAGCAGCCGGAAGCCGAAGCGCAGTTCGCGCAGCAGCCGTCACAGCCGTCGACAAGCTTCTTCTGTCTGGTCTTGATCCCGATCGCGTTCATTATGATTATGAAAAGCGCTATGACCAGGAATGCTCCGGGCGGCTGCACGAAGATCCCCATGGGCTCCCAGCTTTCGGGCAGGACCCTGACGCCGAAGGCGGATCCGTTTCCGAGAATCTCCCTCACGAGACCTGCGAGGGTAAGGGCCACGGTGAATCCAAGGCCCATTCCGATGCCGTCCATGACGGACAGAAGCGGAGTGTTCTTGTTGGCATAAGCCTCGGCACGGCCGAGAATTATGCAGTTGACGACAATCAGCGGGATGTAGATTCCCAATGCCTCGTAGACCGACGGCAGGTAAGCCTCCATCAGAAGCTCCGTAACCGTAACCAGCGAGGCGACAATGACTATGTAGGACGGGAGCCTGACTTCATCCGGTATGGCCTTCCTGAGAAGAGAGATCACCAGATTCGATACGATCAGGACAGCCGTGGTGCTCAGTCCCATCCCGATGCCGTTGAAGGCGCGGGTGGAGACCGCAAGCGTGGGACACATGCCCAGCATGAGCACCAGCGTGGGGTTCTCCTTTATCAGGCCGTTATACAGTCTTTCAACATACTTGTTCATCACTGCACCCCCTTGGCGTTATGGAAGAAATCCAGTGCCGCATTGACCGCGTTCACCACGGCCTTGGACGTGACCGTGGCGCCGGATATGCAGTCGATTCCGTTGGACACTCCGGCGGCGCTTCCGGTCAGGAGCTTGAAACTCGTGACGTTGCGGTTGTCGAACTGGGAAATGAAAGCCTCGTCCGCGGCAAGCATTCCCTTGCCCGGAGTCTCATGCAGCTCGGTGAACGAGATGCAGTTGACCGTTCCGTCGGCCGCTATTCCGACGGAAACCGTGATGTTGCCGTCGTAGCCCTCCGACGATGTGACGGATATGGCATAGCCCACGGTCTTGCCGTCGGCATCCAGGCCTATCACGGCCTCGTTGATCATCGTCCTTCCGAATCCCGTTCCGTAGATCTGGCCGTAGACGTCCGGGGCATTGACGGCCCTGAAGCTCTCGGCCTTGGGAACCACGCTGTGGTAGGAAGCCCATGCGGCGCTTTCCTTCTGCTTGCTGATGGTTTCCTCGGTGAGCTTGTAGACGCCTCCAAGGGAAAGACCCGCAAGCAGCGTGATCAGTGCGATCACGACCACGGACTTGGGTATGCGCATCGAAAGCGGTTTCCTGACGAACTCGCCGTTCTGGCGGGCGATGGCCTTCTTCCTGTATGCGAAAGGCTTCGGAAGGATGTACATGTCGATCAGCGGGGTGAAGAGGTTTCCCATCAGGATGGAGTAGCTGAAGGAATCCGCCGATGATCCGAACACCCTGAACAGTCCTCCCAGGACTCCGATTATCAGTCCGTAGATCATCTGGCCCAGCTTGCTGACAGGCGATGTGACGTAGTCGGTGGCCATGAAGAAGGCACCCATGACGACTCCGCCTCCGCAGATGTTCGCCGCCAGGAAGACGGGATCGAATCCCTGTCCGCCGAAAAGGGCGATGAACAGCGTGAAACCGCCCAGCACCGAGAAGCAGATCTCACCGTGGATGATGTCGAACGCCCAGAGGATCAGGCCTCCCAGAAGAAGGGCCGCTATGGAGCTTCCGATGACTGCGTTCGATGTTCCGAGGAACATGGACGTCACGTTGACGGCCTTTCCCGCCAGCAGGTCCGCCACAGGGGTGGCCGACGAGACCATGTCGACCTTGAACACGGTCATGGAGTTGCTGAATGAGATCAGAAGGAAGCATCTTCCGGCGAGTGCCGGGTTGATGAAGTTCTTCCCGAGACCTCCGAAGCAGCACTTGACCACAAGGATGGCGAATACGGATCCGATCACCGGACCGTAGAGCGGAGTGTCCGGCGAAAGCGACAGGGCCAGCAGGAGTCCCGTGACCGCAGCGCTTCCGTCAAGATAGCTCTTTCCCTTGTGGCAGATCGTGTCGAACAGGAATTCCGTTCCCACGGCGGCGACCACGGAAACGAGGATTATCAGGAATGCATGCACCCCGTGCACTATCACGCCCACTATGGTGGCGGGCATGAGCGACAGGAGCACTATCCCCATTATGTAGCGTGTGGACCACCTGTCCCTGACATGGGGGCCGGAGGAAATGTTGATCGCACCGTTCATTTTCCACCTCCTGCCTTTGCGCGTTTGATAGCCATTATCTCGGCCTTCGTCTGTTTGAATACCTGTGTCAGTGGTCTCTTTGCCGGACATACGTATGTGCATGAACCGCAGGAGATGCACTCGAGTCCGTAGAGCTTGTGCTCGTAGCGCTCAAGATCCCCGACATGCACGGCATCGGCCATGAGCTGGGGCAGAAGGCCCTGGGGGCACACGGTCGTGCAGCGTCCGCAGTGTAGGCAGTTGGTCAGCTTGGCCTCGGCCTTCTCGACCTCGTCCTCGGCCAGCAGCGTCAGGGCGTTGGTGGTCTTTACCACGGGGACATCCAGGGAACTCATGGCGAATCCCATCATCGGGCCTCCGGCCAGGATCTTCCTGATCGTCACACCGTCCTTGACCCCGCCGCAGGCCTCCACGAGTTCGGAGACCATGGTGCCGTTGCGGACGATCAGGTTGGCCGGATTGGCAACTGCATCGCCTGTGACCGTCAGCACATGTGTGTAAAGTGGTTCGTTGTACACGACCGCACGGCCTATGGCGTAGATGGTTCCGACGTTGTCCACTATGCATCCGACATCGGCGGGCAGCTTGGAGACGGGGAAGTCAACTCCCGCTATCACCTGGATCAGGCTGCGCTCTCCGCCCTGGGGATACTTGGTCTTCAGCGGCAGGATGTCGATCCTGTTCTCGACATGCCGTTTGACCGCGGCATCGTTCATCGACGCTATGGCCTCGGGTTTGTTGTCCTCGATGGCCACGACTCCCCTTGCGTTGGGGAAGAGCCTGAGGATTATCTCGAGGCCTTCGAGGATTCCCTCGGCATGCGTGCGCATGAGCTGGTCGTTGCACGTGATGTAGGGCTCGCACTCGGCGCCGTTGGCTATGATGTACCGTATGGCCGACGGATCCTTCGGGGCCAGCTTCACATGTGTGGGGAAGCCTGCTCCGCCGAGTCCGATGATGCCGGCGTTCTTCACGCGGGCGATGATCTGCTCGTTGGACAGGAGGTTGACGTCATCCTTCACGCCTATCCCTTCGGCCATGGTGTACTGCCCGTCGTTGTCGATGACTATGCATTCGACCGACGAGCCCGATATGGTGCGGCGCTTCTCAATGGCCTTGACCTTGCCCGAGCAAGAGGAAGCGATGTTGGACGATATGAATCCGTCGGCCTCCGCGATGATCTGACCCACCAGGACGGGGTCGTCCTTCTTCACCGTGGGTTTCGCCGGTTTGCCGATGCCCTGTCCGAGGGGAAGGACCATCTCCCCTTTTGCGTCGTACGGGCGCAACGGGATGTCCCGGCTCAGTTCCTTGTGGCCTTTCGGATGTACTCCTCCGCGAAAGGTTGTATCCATTGCTGATGACTCCTTCAGTGTATTCGGGCGCTTCCGGAGCATGGCTGGGGAAGACCCTTTTTATATACTAACAGTACGCGCGTGGAAATGGAAGTTATTATTTTTTGTCATGGTTTCACATTAACGTCGGGTTTTTGACAGATAAAGACATTGTGGGACCGGTGTGCCCAGAACGGGACTCGATTGAAGGGTGTGCCCAGAACGGGACTCGCCCTCCGGCGCTCAAAAGGAAGGTCGCGCCTGCGGGCCGGCCTGGCTTCGGACGCAGTGCGTCCTCCTACCGCCAGGCTTCGAGTCCATCATGTTCGGCTACAAAAGGAAAACCGGCCAAAATGACCGGTTTTCCTTTTGTGCCCAGAACGGGACTCGAACCCACACACCCTTGCGAGAACTAGGACCTGAACCTAGCGCGTCTACCAATTCCGCCATCTGGGCAGTTGCAGTGCAACAGTGGAAATATAGCCTTAAGCGCGATTATTGTCAATTGCAGGAAAGGATCATTTGGCGCCGTCCACGACGATCATGAGGTTGTTCAGGTTCATCGAGTACGTGTAGCGGGCCTCGTCGGCGATGCTCATCATCAGGCGGATGCCGGAAATCGGGGCATCGTCCTTGAAGACGTAGTGCAGCGGATCGAACGCCCGGCAGTCGTCCCTGAAGCGGATGATCCACCTGTTGTCGTGGTCCTGGATCCTGACAGACAGGTTGTTGCGGCCCTTGGGGGAGAAGCCGTGCGTTATGATGTTGCCGGCCATCTCCTCGATGCACATGGCCACGTGTGTGGCGGTGATCTTCGTCTGGCTGTGTTCCAGGCAGAACTTCTCGGCCGTCTCGGCGAAGGCCGTGACCTCCCCTATGGTCCTGAGGTCGGACTCGAGCATGTCCTCCGGAGCGACTCCGAAGCCCGGCTTGAAGTCCAGGTACACATCGATGTCCAGAGCCACGCGGTGCGCCCTCTTCCACTTCAGGATGCTGAATCCCAGCAGTGCGAGGACTTCTCCCGCGACAAAATAGAACCATACGCCGGTGGTGCCGAACGGGCGGCTCAGGAAGAAAGCGAAGATGGCCGGGACAAGAAGCCCCTCGGCCGTGGAGTAGTTCACTATGGCCCTGATCCTGGCCGATCCCTGGAGATAGCCCTTGAACGCGTTGTTGATGCAGCAGGGCACAAGACCCAGGGCGTAGATCCTGAGACCGGTGACCGCCATGCCCCTGGACGCTCCGCTTCCGGAGGTCAGGAAAAGGTCGACCAGCTGGGGTGCGAAGACCGCCAGCAGCACTCCCACTCCGGCGCCCATGAGCAGGCAGCGCGGCATGAGGGTCTTGAGCATGACCTTGAGACCCGTCTTGTCCTCTTCCTGGAACAGCACGCCGGTGAGCGTGAGCGACACCCCGTAGACACCGGTGGATATGCAGTTGCTCGCGTTCCCGATGGTGGTTATGACCGAATACGCGGCGACGGCGATGCTGCCGTTGAGGCCGAGCAGTATCTTGTTCACCAGGAAGACCAGCGCCACTCCGGTTCCGATGTTGAACACCGACGGGATCGCGCTCTTGAAGATCAGGCCCACCCTGCGCAGGCTGACGTTCCTAAAGCGGAACCTGAATATCCCCTTCCTGGAGAAGAAATACCAGATCGCGACCACAAGGGCCACGTAGTAGCTGATGGCGGATGCAAGCCCCATTCCGTACAGGCCCCAGTGGAAGACCATGGCGTTGAGCAGGTCAAGGGCGATGTCGGTGACAGTCATGGCAACGACAGCGCTGATGAGGAGCGTCATCTGGCCGGCCATCTGAAGGAAAGGTATCAGCACGAGTGCGATCATGCACCCCGGAGCGCCGATGGAGAACCCGATGAGGTATCCGCGTGTGGAATCGTACAGGTCACCGGAGGTTCCGGCGCCCATCCACGTGGGGATGTGTTTCTGAAGGGCGACGACCAGGAGCAGGAACGAAACCGAGATGGCGAATGCGGTCCCCACTGCGGAAGAGTAGTCCTTGTTGGCCTCGTCTATCAGTCCCTTGCCTATGGACCTGCTGCATGTGACCTGGACACCGGCAGACAGGATGGTCCCTATTCCGCCGATTATCAGGAGTATGGGGCTGCACAGCCCGTATGCGGCGACCGCCCCCACACCGAGGAACCGGCCTATGACGATGCTGTCGACCAGCATGCATAGCGATGTGGTCAGTACGGAGAGAACCTGTGCGACAAGCATCTGTATTGTCAGTTTTCTGATCATCTGATGAAAAACTCCTATCCCTGAAATACTGTCCCAACGCCCCGGCTATCCTAACATCTAAAAGGTTGTTGTTTCAATCGCCCTCCACAACTGGTAGAATCCAACCATGGACAGAATAAGATTCGTTATTGTGGGTTCAGGCTGGAGATCGCTCTACTACGTCAGGATAGCGAAGGCCCTTCCGCAGGTTTTCGAACTGTGCGCAATGCTCTGCAGGACGGAAGAGAAAGCCTCACGCATGGCTGCGGAGAACGGGATAGTCACAACAGTATCCGAAGAGCAGTGCATCGCCATGGAACCGGATCTGGTCGTGGTGGCGGTAAACAAGGCATCGGTTGCGGAAGTGGCCATGCACTGGATGGAATCGGGTTTCTGTGTCCTGTCGGAAACGCCCGCCGCACTTGAGCTCCCCATCCTTGTGAAGATGTGGGGGATGTACAGGGCCGGGAAGCGGATTGTTGTGAACGAGCAGTACCGCAGATACCCTCTGTACAGCTCGCTGATAAAGATTGCCCAAAGCGGAATCCTTGGCGGTAACGATAGTCTGAGTGCATCACTTGCCCACGAATATCATGGAATGAGCTTAATCCGGGCTCTTCTTTGCATCGACTGCAACGAACAGTTCTCGGTTGAAGCCAGAACATATTCTTTCCCCGTGACGGAGACACTGACCCGTTATGAGGAATTCAGGGATGGCAGGATCGCCATGAAGAACCGCACCGTGGCGACTTTCCGGTTCGCAAACGGCAAGGTGGCGTTCTACGATTTCGACAGCGAGCAGTACCGCTCACCAATCAGGAAGAACACATTGCGCCTACAGGGGTCCAGGGGTGAGATCATAGACGACATGGTCTACTGGCTCGACGGGTCAAACACCGGCCGGAAAGGGAAGATAGATATCTCCGTGCACAATGTAAGGACTCCTTACGACAACCCCAACCTGCGGGAAATCGAGGAGGTCACTTCTGTGGATTTCAACGGAGAAAGGATCTACGGACCACCGTTCGGACTGTGCGGTCTGGCACAGGACGAGACAGCCATGGCTGTCATGATGAAGGAAGCCGCCATGTACGGCAAAGGAGTTGCCACGTCTCCGTACCCGCTCGAGGAAGCTCTCCAGGATGCCTATGCCATGCTCCTGCTGCAAAAAGCATGCGATACGGGGGAAGAGGTCTTCTCGGAACCCCAGGTCTGGAACAGCTGAAACCTACACTATGGTGTCGTTGGCGACCGGGGTGCAGAACAGTTCCCTGGCCGTGGAGATGTCGCGTGTCTGACCCAGTACCCACATGAGTTTCGCAAGGGCCGCCTCGCTGGTCATGTCCCTGGCCTCGAGCACGTTGGGCTCCTGCATCAGCCGGTGGCCCACCTTGTACAGCTCCAGGTCGCTTCCCTCGTTCGGCACCTGGGTGGTCATGACGATCAGGGTACCCTTCTCCCCCGCCTGCCTGATATGCGAGTAGAACTCGTAGTATTCCGGAAGACCGCCGACCCCGAAGCTTTCGACCACAAGACCGTCGAACCGCTCGGTCATGAAGGTTATTATGTCCTCCGTCATCCCCGGGAAAAGCCTGACAAGGCCCACATTGGTATCCAGGTTGTCGTAGAAACGCACCCCGGAGCCGGGGACCTGCGGTATGAACCAGATGACCTTCCCGCTCTGGATCCGTGCCACCTCGGGGTAGTTGGCGCTGGCGAACGCGGCGAAACGCTTGGTGTAGTTCTTCCTGGCGCGGGTCCCGAGTATGACCGAGCCGGAGAACACCACGAGGACCCCGTGGCTGTTGTTGTCGGCGGCGCAGAGGAAGGCATCGATCATGTTGCGGCGGGCATCGGAATCGTCCTGTGCGACCGATATCTGGGCCCCGGTTATGACGATGCTCTTGGTGCTGTCCTGGATCAGATAGCTCAGGGCCGCGGCCGTGTAGGCCATGGTGTCGGTGCCGTGGGCGATCACGAAACCGTCGTATCCGTCGTAGCGCTCCCTGACCGCGCGTGCGATCTCCAGCCAGTGGGCGGGGCCGATGTTGGTGCTGTCCATGTTGAACAGCTGGATGCAGTCGGGCCTGCAGATGCCGCCGATCTCGGGGATCTTCTCCAGCAGTTCGCCGACAGAAAGCGACGGTGCGAGTCCGTCGTCGGTCGGACGCGAGACGATCGTCCCGCCTGTTCCGATAAGCAGAATCCTCTTCATACCCGAATGATAATCCCGTTCGGGGTCTTTTTGCACGCGGTTTTTCGGGAGTGACACAACAAAAAACCGGAATGGACGATACCATCGCCGCGGTGTTTCTGCTATCCTGTTGTCATGGACGCACCGCTTTTCAACGCCACAGTCCCCAAGCTCAGCGTGAGCGAGCTGACCTCTCTGATAAAGACCACCCTGGAGGGATCGTTCTACGGCCTCACGGTCGAGGGCGAGATCTCCGGTTTCAGGCCTGCCAGCACCGGCCACTGGTACTTCTCGCTCAAGGACCAGGGCGCGGTCATAGGATGCTGCATGTGGAGGTCGACCGTCCCGCGTGTGGCTTTCAAGCCCAGGGACGGGATGAAGGTCATCGTCACCGGAAGCATCAGCGTGTTCGAGCCGCGCGGCAGCTACCAGATAATCTGCACGTCCATGAAGGTCGCGGGCGAAGGCGACATCCTTGCCATGCTGGAGGAGCGTAAACGCAAATACGATGCCCTGGGATACTTCGATCAGTCGAAAAAGAAGCCTATCCCCCGTCATCCGGGCCGTGTTGCGATCATCACCAGTCCGACCGGAGCCGCGCTTCAGGACATACTCCAGATCACAGGAAGACGCAACATGGGCATGGACCTGATCATCCTTCCGGCGGTTGTCCAGGGCGACGGTGCGGCCCCCACGATCGCGGCGCGCATCCGAGAGGTCAACGAGTTCCTGCTGGCGGATGTCATGATTGTCGGACGCGGAGGCGGAAGCATAGAGGACCTGTTGCCGTTCTCGGAGGAATGTGTGATAGAGGCGATCCATGAGTCGGAGATCCCGGTGATCTCGGCCGTGGGACATGAGATAGACTGGGCGCTGTCGGACTTCGTCGCGGACCTCAGGGCCCCAACCCCGTCCGCCGCGGCCGAGCTTGTCTGCGAGAGCAACATGGACCAGCTCAACAGGGTCGCCCGGCTCAGGAGCACGATGTCGGAAGCCATCGGAAACAGGCTCGGCGCGATAAGGCTGCGTGTTGCGGCGTTCTCCCCTGCATCCGCGCGGGCACAGCTGGACAGCAGGCTCAACAGGGTCAGGATGCATCTGGATTCGGAGACATCCGACATGCGCCACGTGATGGAGATGAAGGTCGGCTCGGTCCGTTCCAGGGCGGAGCTGCTGCGCCACAAACTGGACGCGCTGTCGCCGCTTGCGGTGCTGGAGCGCGGCTATGCGATAGTCGGTGCACAGGACGGCACGGCGGTCAGGTCGGTGGACCGGGTAGGACCGGGGGATGAGCTGACGCTCACGATGAAGGACGGAAAGATAATCACCACTGCCAGGGAGGTCATAAATGGCTGATTCAGAGAAGAAACAGGAAGAGAAATCGTTCGAGCAGAAACTGTCCAGGATGGAGGACATCTCCAGATCGCTTTCGGACCCGGCGACCGACCTCCAGGCGGCCGTATCCCTGTACGAGGAAGGCATGCGTCTTGCGAAGGAAGTCGACGACGAGCTTTCCAAGATCGAGCGCCGCATAGAGATCGTCACCAGCCGTCCCGGCGAGAGCGCCGGCGGAGTGATCACCGAACCGTACAGCGCAGATGCCAGATAGACAGCCTGATAAAACCCGGAAACGATCTTGAAAACCGCAAAAGACAAGAAAACCCACAATTTGCGGCCCGTTTTCTTGTCTTTTCAAGAAATGACACAATCTTCGTCCCGTTTTCTTGTCTTTCTGCGCCTGGCGCGATTCGAACGCGCGACCTGCGGATTCGAAGTCCGACGCTCTATCCAATTGAGCTACAGGCGCCAATGAAAAAGTCCAGCAGTGCTGCTGGACCCTCATAGGGTGGAAGAAGGGGCTCGAACCCTCAACAACCAGATCCACAATCTGGCGCTCTGCCATTGAACTACTTCCACCATTATGTCGTTTGACCGCTTTAATATGCCCTATGCCGTGAAAAAAGTCAATTGCATTTCAATGAAACGACAATGCAGCTTGTCTTCCACAGAAGAGGCGCCGCGCTCAGGACAGTGACCAGCTCCTTCTCCAGCCTGTCGGCATCAGTCTGCGGTATCTGCGGAAGATTGGGGATGTAGCTGTTGCGGACCCAGCGCTGTATGTCCGACTCCCTGGCGCTCCTGGATTCGGTGAACCGGTAGTCCCGTACGGAGACCTGTCCGAACTCCGATTCCAGAAGACCGACGATATCCTCCCGTGTCGGAACCTTGCTGTATATCTTCTTCTCCGCTTTCAGAAGGGTATCCTGAAGCGGACCCATATGTATGAAATCCGACAGTCTTGAAGCTTCACAGACCACCGTTTCGCAGAGAACTATGTCCCCGCCGGGAGCCAGGCGGCTCTTCAGCGCCACCAGCATCTTCTCCGCATTGCGGAAATCGGTGAGCAGGTTCCTGCCCAGGATGTGCTCGAAGACGATGCCTTTCTCAACGGTGGAATCCAGGTTCTCCAGCGCATGGAGGCTGTCCTGGTCCAGGACCGTACGCGGAGCGCTCACGCTGTCCAGGGTCTTCATGTACTGCTGCAGGTAGGCGTTCTCCTCGGGCGTCCTCACATGGGCTACGACAAGCCCTTCGGGAGTATGCCTGTAGGCTTCCCAGACAAGCAGTCCGTGCCCGGAGTTCATGACAAGCACCCTGTCGGACCGGATGACCTGAAGGCCTTCGAACATGAGGTTGCGCATGTTCTCCAGAGCCGTGCTCCTGCCGCTGATCGTCCGCCTGAGCCACTGGTCGCGCTTGTCGTCGGGGGAATATGTAAGGTTCTCGGGGAATGCGTTTATGTCCACGCTCTCCAGCTGTATCTCGCGCCTGCGGTTGACCAGGTCGGCTATGTTCTTCTCGTATCCTATGCTGCCCACATTGTAGAAGACCTTTCCCTGGAGCTCGTTGGGAAGGTACTGCTGGGCAACCCAGTGGTCCTGGTACGCATGGGGATACATGTAGCCCTCTCCGTGGCCGAATCCCTTGGCGTCCCTGCTGGCGTCGCGCAGGTGGTTCGGCACCTCCGCCGCCGCGGCTTCCTGCTCCACGGCCCTGAGGGCGTCGAAGAACCCCATCTCGCTGTTGCTCTTGGGGGCCGTGGCCAGATAGAGGGCCGCGTGCGCCAGATGGTAGCGTCCCTCCGGCATGCCCACCGAATTGAAGGCCGCGAAATCGGCCTGGACGACGACGATGGCGTTGGGATCGGCGAGCCCCACGTCCTCGCAGGCGCTTATGAGCATGCGTCTGAAGATGAACCGTGGGTCCTCTCCTGCGTAGACCATCTTGGCCAGCCAGTAGAGCGATGCATCAGGGTCCGATCCCCTGAGCGATTTTATGAATGCGCTGATGACATCGAAATGGTAGTCGCCTTCCTTGTCGTACAGGACGGCCTTGCGCTGGATGCTCTCCTCCGCCGTCTCCTTCGTGATGTACACCTTGTCCCCGTCGCGTGGAGTGGTCACGACGGCAAGCTCCAGTGCGTTCAGAAGGCTGCGGGCATCGCCGCTGGCGACATCCACCAGATGCTCAAGCGCCCCGTCCTCGAACGAGACATCGAGCTTCCCGTATCCGCGGTCCTTGTCCCTTATGGCCTGCCACGCGATAGCGGTCAGGTCTTCGGATGTGAGGGGTTTGAGCTGGAAGATCCTGGAGCGGCTGACCAGGGCGGCGTTGACTTCGAAGAACGGGTTCTCCGTGGTGGCTCCGATGAGTATGAACGTGCCGTTCTCGACCCATGGAAGGAGGGCGTCCTGCTGGCTCTTGTTCCAGCGGTGTACCTCATCGACGAAGAGGATCGTGCGGGTCCCGTAGAGGTCCAGGCGGCGCTTTGCGGCATCGATCTCCTCGCGCAGTTCCTTCACTCCCGAGAGGACGGCGTTGATTGTCGAGAAATGGCTTTTCGTGGTGTTGGCGATCACGCGCGCCAGGGTGGTCTT
This sequence comes from Sphaerochaetaceae bacterium, assembly GCA_045116915.1. Taxonomy (GTDB): domain Bacteria; phylum Spirochaetota; class Spirochaetia; order Sphaerochaetales; family Sphaerochaetaceae; genus UBA9732. The sequence continues at coordinate 64,579 of JBGUMQ010000017.1, forward strand.
TCCGGTTCCCGGCGGGCCGTAGAAGATGACGGACGACAGCTGGTCCGCCTGGATGGACCTCCTGAGGAGCCTTCCGGGGCCCACGATGTGGTCCTGTCCTATGTATTCGTCCAGCGTGCGCGGCCTCATGCGGTATGCGAGGGGCTGCGACCTGGTGTCTATCCTGCTGCTGTCGAAAAGTTCCGCCATCACGCCTCCTCAGTTCAGGCCCAGGACCTGTGCCGCCAGGCTGTCCATCCCGAGATCCGGCGTGGTCCTGATCAGGGTCTCGGCGGATGCCAGGCTCCTGAAATACAGGTCTGCCAGATAGTCGGCGAGCATGTCCGCCACGCCCTCCGTGTCGGAAGGGGCCGGGATCGTCTGCGCGGCCTCCCCGTCCAGAAGGCCCTGCGTGTTCACCCATGCGTTGTACTGGAGCACGGCCTCGTTCCAGCAGGACGGATCGGGATCCGTCAGATTGTCACGGATGGCACCGAGGACCTCATTGTAGAGGATCCTCCTCAGATACAGGGAGATGGAATTGCTGCCGGAACCCAGAAGGGCCTGCGGGTCGGGGAATGACTGTGACAGGACAAGGGAGCGGCTGTATTCCCGGAAGCTGTCGTAGAATCCCAGGACATAGGCCGATGCCTGACGGGCCCAGTTGTTCAGTATGCCGTTCATGCCGGGTATCACTTCCCGCATCCTGACCATGATCTCGTAGTCCTGAGGGACCATCGGATCGGAGAATTCGTTGAGCTTCATGAACAGAGCGGCGACCGTCTGCTCCTCAGCCTTCTCCAGGACGTAGTGCATGGTATAGTCGACCTCCTCGTCCGGGAACACGGTCGAGCCCGTCGCGCAGGAGGCGAGAAACGCTATGCAGATCATCATGACGGCGATGGCCGCACCCGTCGCGGCCGCTCTCTTTCTCATGATTGGGATTCTAACACTTGTTCACTGCTTTGAGAAGGAGAACGGTGTGCCGTCCTCAAGGGGAAACGAGACACAAAAGCAGTCCAGTTCCAGCGTTCTGCCGGCTTCTTCCGGCGTGGCCGGTACGGTTCCGTAGACAGGATCCCCGATGATCGGGAGTCCCGCCCATGCCAGGTGGGCCCTGATCTGATGCCTGAAGCCGCGTGTGATCGTGCAGTGCATGATGTTGTCGCCGCAGTCGGTCACATCCGTAGTGTAAAGAACCGGACTGTCGGCACGCCTGATGTCCTGAACGGGCCTTACTTCTCTGGATTTCGGACCGTATGAGCGGAAATAGGATGCTATTCTGAATGTCTTCGAATCAGGCCTGTCGAATCCTCGGAGTCTGTCGCCATGGGTGACCATGGCCCTGTAGGTCTTCTCCATCAGGTCCTTCCCCTGGATATCCATCAGGTAGGAATAGGCCTTCTGTGTCCTTGCGAACACCACAAGACCGGCCGTCGCGGTATCCAGCCTGTGCAATGTCCCGTACTCCCAGGGGTTCCTGCCTTCCACCGACAGGATGTCCGGACACTCCTCGGCGGCCATGGCAAGAAGCGTCCCGTCCATGGACCCGCCCTTGAGCGGGACGGTGGGGATGCCGTGCATTTTGTCGGCTATGATGAAATCCGGGTTCTGAAATACAACAACACCCATATGCTCAACCTTCGGCATGGCGTCCGCTGCGGGTCACGAGGTTGCGGAAGAAATCCATGCGCCCGGGAGTGAAGGCACCCTCCTCCATCCTCCACGTCCAGTTCACGTCGTTGCATGTGGACGGGTAGTTCATCCTGGCCCATCCGCCCAGACCCAGCAGGTCCTGCATGGGGATGACGGCCAGGTCCGCCCGGCTCATCATCACGGCTTCCACCAGGGTATCGACAACATCGGCCTCGGTACAGTCCAGATAGGAAAGGACCGATTCCTTCTGTTTCCCGTCAAGCGAGTCGAACCATCCGCGGGTGGTGTCGTTGTCATGTGTGCCGGTGTACGCCACATACATCCTGTCGTAATTGGCGGGAAGGAAATCGTCCGTGGTGTCGAATGTGCCGTCCTCATCGAACTCGAATCCGAACTGGGCGATCTTCATCCCGGGGAATCCGTTCTCCAGCCTGAGCTCCTCCATGGACCTTGTCATGTTGCCAAGATCCTCGGCTATGATCGGAAGCTCGCCCAGGGTCTGCCTCAGGACACGGAAGAAATGCTTTCCGGGGACAGGTGTCCATGTCCCGAGGGCGGCCGTCCTGGCCGTTGCGGGGATGGCATAGTAGGCATCGAAACCCTTGAAGTGGTCTATGCGGAGCACGTTGTTAAGATCCAGGCATCTCCTTACGCGGTCGATCCACCATCCGAAGCCTGTCTTCTCGTGGTAGGCCCAGTCGTAGACGGGGGTTCCCCAGAGCTGGCCGTCGGCAGAGAAGTTGTCCGGAGGGACACCGGAAACCTCCGAGAAGGCTCCGGACGGACCACGCCTGAAGAGCTCGGGATGCGACCAGGCGTCGGCGCTGTCCATGCCCACGAAGATGGGGATGTCTCCGATCGTCAGGAGGCCCTTGGAATTGCAGTATGAGAGAAGAGCCCTGCACTGCCGGTCGAATATCAGCTGGAGCGCCTGCCAGATCCCGGCCTCCTGGCTCTCCTCGCTGAGGATCCTCCCGCACAGTTCCCTGTCGTGGGAACCCTCGGCCTTGTTCCAGACGCTGTACCAGCGCCCGTCGTCGTATCGGGAGCAGAGGATCATGTAGACGGTGTAGTCGTCGAGCCAGAGGCTGTTCGCGGCCCTGAAGTCGGCAAGCCTGTCCCGGAAACCGGCGGAAGCGAGGGCATTGGCTGCGGCCTTGCGGAGAAGAGGCATCTTCCATGAACGCACTGCGTTGAAGTCCACACGCGCGGCAGGGAATGGAGGGACATCCGAAAGATCCTCCGGAGAGAGGAAACCGTCCCTCACCAGAAGTTCGGGCGATATCAGGAGCTCGTTCCCGGCGAAAGTGGAACGGCCCGAATAAGGGCTGTTGCCGTAACCGGTGGGTCCGAGGGGGAGCATCTGCCAGTAGCGCGCACCGGCCGATACAAGGCTGTCGGCGAACGCGTAGGCCGATGGCCCCATGTCCCCTATCCCGAACCTTCCAGGCAGGGATGTTATGTGCATGAGGATTCCCGCACCGCGGTTTTCGAGGATTCTCATCGAAGGGCCTCTCCCAGCGTGGCCCCCGGGACAAGTGTGAACGGGATGCGTACGAGCTTGCCGCCGTTCCAGGTGCCGTCCAGGATGGAGAACAGACAGCGTGCGCTGGCCACGCCCTTCTCATATGCGCTCTGCCTGATTGTAGTCAGTTTCCTTCCGTAGTAGGAAAGGTCTTCAAGGCCATCGAATCCGATCACGGACACATCATCCGGAAGCCGGAGTCCCTTGTCCTGGATCGCGGCCACGACCCCCAGCGCCGCTATGTCGGACATGCAGACGAAACAGGTGGGCCTTGAGTCCTCATCGGCGGACAGGAGATCCGAGGCATGGGAGAATCCTGCGTCGAACGTGGTCTCCGCGTTTATGCAGATGATGTCATCGAACGACATGCCGTACTCCGCCAGGGCCCGGGAGAAACCGAGTTTCCTCTTCCTGACGATCGAAAGCGACCCTACGGGCGTATCCGCCGAATAGTAGTCGTCCTGCAGCGAGAGGACGGCGATCCTGCGGTGTCCCTTCTCCAGGGCGCTCTTCATCTGGAGCCTCGCGGCCTCGATGTCGTCTATGGTGACTGTCACGACATCCGTGTCGTCGGCTCCGTCGATCGCGACCACGCGTATCTGACGCTGCTCCAGGATCCTGCCAAGGGTCTCGTTCACGGTAAGTCCCACGGTTATGATCCCGTCGACCGTCGCGTTCCTGACCGCATCGTCGATCGACGAGTGCAGCGGAGGGATCACGGTGAACATGTGGCTGTGGGCCTGGCAGACTTCCGCTATGCCCCTGATTATCCCGTGCATGTACGGGTTCGCAAGGCAGGATTCAACCTTCTGAGGAAGGAGGAGTCCCACGTTCTTGTGCCTGCCCAGCGAGAAATTCCTCGCCATGGGATCGGGGATGTAGCCTTCTGCGGCCGCGACGGCGAGTATCTTCTTCCTGGCCTGCGCGGACACGCGGTCGGGTTTGTTGAATGCAAAGGATACAGCTGTCTTGGAAAAGCCGGATTTTGCGGCTATGTCCGCGATCGTGACCCTTTTCTGTGACATCCGGACGCCTCCTCAACCCTTTATGGCTCCGGCGGCGACACCCTTGATGATGTGCTTCTGGCACGCCAGGTAGAAGACGATGACCGGGATGATGCTCATGAGGATCAGGGCCATCGTGGCTCCGAGGTCGACTGTTCCGTAGCTTCCCTTGAGGTACTGGATGTGGATTGGGATCGTCATGAAGCGTGTCCTGTCAAGGACCAGATACGGCAGCAGGTAGTCGTTCCATACCCACATGATCTCCAGGATGCCGACGGATATGAGGGTCGGTTTCATGACCGGGAGGACTATGCTGAAGAAAGTCCTGACAGGTCCGCATCCGTCTATCGCCGCGGCCTCCTCCATTCCGATGGGGACGCTCTTGACGAATCCGACGAACATGAAGATCGCCAGGCCCGCACCGAATCCCAGGTAGATGACGGGAATGGTCCAGGGGGTGTTCAGGCGCAGCGTGTCGGCTGTCTTGGACAGCGTGAACATGACCATCTGGAACGGGACGACCATGCTGAAGACGCACAGCAGGTACATGAGCTTGCAGAACCTGCTGTCCACACGTGTGATGTACCACGCGGCCATGGATGTGCAGATCAGGATCAGGGCGGTTGAGAACACGGTGATCGTGACACTGTAGAGCGCGCTCTTCAGGAAAGGATAGTTTCCGAATGTCATGCCCTTGATGAAGTTCGCGAAGCCGGCGGCCATCTCGCCCAGCGGAAGCGCGAACGTATCGGTCTTGACGTATGTGTTCAGTTTGAACGAGTTGATGAGTACCAGCACGACCGGGAAGACCCAGAGCAGGCTGATGAGGGAGAACACTATGGAGAGGATGACCTTTCCGCGTTTCTGTGCGCTGAGGGAATTCATGCTCATTGCTGCACCTCCCTCTTCCTGGTATAGCTGAGCTGGATGAGTCCGAGCGCGGCCACGAGGATGAAGAACAGGACGGCCTTGGCCTGCGCGATTCCGCGCGACGAGACGTTCTGTCCGTAGAACGTGTTGTAGATGTTGAGGGCGAGCATCTCGGTCGTCTTGACCACGCTGCCGTCCTCCTTGAAGACGAACGGCTGTCCCGCCGTCAGGGCCAGGTTCTGGTCGAACAGCTTGAAACCGTTCGAGAGCGTCAGGAACATGCAGATCGTGATCGAGCTCATGACATTGGGGATGGTGACCTTCCACAGCGTCTGCCACCTGCTGGCACCGTCGATCTTGGCGGCCTCCATGATATCCTCGGGGATGGCCTGCAGACCGGCGATGTAGATGATCATCATGTAGCCTATCTGCTGCCAGCACATCAGGATGATCAGGCCCCAGAAACCGTACTTGGTCTCAAGCATTATGGACGTGTTGAGCGATGTCAGGATCCCGTCGAAGATCATGGACCAGATGTAGCCCAGGACGATTCCTCCGATGAGGTTCGGCATGAAGAACACAGTCCTGAACAGGTTGCTGCCCTTCATCCCCTGCGTCAGGGCATAGGCGACGGCGAACGCCAGGACGTTGATCAGCACCACGGACACCACGGTGAACAGGGCCGTGTACCAGAACGCATGCAGGAAGCTCGGGTCCTTGAAAGCGCCTATGTAGTTGTCGAAAAGATGCGCGAAGCCCAGGAACTTGGCATCGGATGTTGTCCTGAACTTGGTGAACGAGAGCATGAAGCCCCTGATGAACGGATACACGAATCCGATGGCAAACGCCAGGACCGTCGGTCCCATGAACAGCCAGGACCAGTGTTTCATAGGCCTTCGGATCAGGGTGCTGTTGACCACCATGTGCCTGTTGGCCTTCTTCTTGATCTTTTCCATTTTCCTCTCCATCCAGTGTGAATCTGGTTCTCCACCGGACCCGGAACAACCGCCGGACCCGGAGGAGAACCGGGGAGTCGCCTCCCCGGATGTCCGTTTCAGGATCAGTTGTTGGCTGCCTTGTACTGGGTTGCCCATCCCTGGACGAATGCGGTCTCGACGACCTTCCAGTTGGCGTCGGTCTGTGCGGCGTCGTACTGGTTCATCGCGGAGACGACACCTGCTCTCCAGGAGTCAACGTTCGGGGTGTAGTTGAATGCCCAAGTCATGGTGTACTTGCCCTGGTTGGCGTACTCGTTGGCCTGTGCGAGGAACACGTTCTCCGGAGCGGCTGCCTGCTTGTAGGGCATCGAACCGAATGTTCCGGCAAGGAGCTTGGAAGCCTCGGCATCGGTGACCATCCATGTCATGAAGTCGATGGTGGCCTCGATGTCGGCCTTGGAAGCCTTTGCGTTGACTGCCCAGCAGTTCTCCGTTCCGCTGTTCAGACCGGCCATCTCCTCACCTGCGACTCCGCAGTAGAAGGGGATCATCTGGAGCTTGGAGGCATCGAGACCGTACTTGTTGACAAGTGCGTCGTACTCCCAGCTTCCGTTCTGGTAGAAAGCGGCCTGCTTCTTTCCGAACTCGGCCTCTGCATCGTAACCGCCGGTGGCCAGTGTAGCCGGATCGTAGGCGGAGTTGTTGATGTACAGATCCCAGAGGTTCTTGAAGTTCTCGAGGTATGTTCCCTTGATCGTGGCGGGGCACTCGGTCCAGTTGTCGTCCCTGCTCTCATAGTAGAGGGCGGCGTTGGCGAGGTGTCCGGAGAATCTCCATGAGGAGCTTCCGTCCATTCCGCTGGATGTGAATGCATCGAAACCGAGCTCCTTGGCCCTGGCGTGGATGTCCTCGGCGACGGCCTTCAGAGAAGCGAAGTCCTTGATCTCGGAGATGCTGTGGCCGGCCTTCTCGAGAAGCTCGACGTTGGCGATGATTCCGAATGTCTCGTAGCAGTAGCCGATGGAAGCGAGCTTTCCGTCAGCCGAGTACAGGTTGAATGCATCGGTGTTGAGCTCGTTGGCGATCTTGGTGCCCTTCAGGTCATAGCAGTAGTCGGCCCATGTGTCGACGGCTGCCTGGTTTCCGACGATGAACAGTGTCGGCTTGGAAGCCTTGTCCATCTCTGCCGTGAGTGTCTCGTTGTACGTTCCGGAAGCGGCTGTGACGACCTTGACTGCGACACCTGTCTGAGCGGTGTACATCTTTGCGACTTCCTGGAGTGTTGCATCCGACTCCGGCTTGAAGTTGAGCCAGTAGACTGAACCCTTTGCATTCTCAGCGGCCGACTGGGCGAAAAGACCGGTCATGGCCACGATTGCGACAAGAAGAACGATAAACAGTTTCTTCACTCAAGTTTCGCAGAAGCCTAGGCTGACAGTTTCAAACTGGCGGTCAGGGTCTGCGGAAGCTTGTTGATAAATATCTGTACGATCT
>JBGUMQ010000018.1:0-14097 GCA_045116915.1 Sphaerochaetaceae bacterium
AGTGAGGCATCGAACGTATCCTTCTCCAGCTTTTCCTGGAAGCGGACCATGGCAAGCGGGCCGGTGGGATCGGGAAGGACGTCCACGGGCAGTTCGACGACCATGCCGCTGTTGGCCCACCGGGAGCCGCGGGTGCTGGGGGACATGCCGTTGACGACGACCTGGTCGGGGCCGGATGCCGCGGGGACGACGAAGCCTCCGGGGCACATGCAGAACGAGTAGACCCCTGTCCTGTAACCTGGGGCATCGACCTGCGTGGAGAATGTATATTCAGCCGCAGGAAGGAATTGTCCGCGTCCTACCGGGTTGTGGTACTGGATCTGGTCGATCAGGTGCTGCGGGTGCTCCAGCCTGACGCCCATGGCCAGGTCCTTGGCCTCCATGGCCACGGACGAGCTTTCGAGCATGCGGAAGGTGTCGCGGGCGGCGTTGCCGATGGCAAGGATCACGGGCCCGTCGAACAAGAGGCTTTCCCCCGTGGCCAGGTCAACCGCCTTCACGCCGCGGCAGACGCCGTTGCCGATGACTAGATCCGTGACCTTGGTGCGGAAGCGGACCTCGCCGCCGTGGGCGATGATGGCATTGCGGATGTTCTCTATGATCCTGGGGAGCTTGTCCGTGCCGATGTGAGGATGGGCGTCGCACAGTATGTCGTCGGGGGCGCCGAACTGGACGAACGTGCCCAGGACGCGGGAGTTCTCTCCGCGCTTTTTGCTTCTGGTGTATAGTTTTCCGTCGGAATAGGTGCCGGCTCCGCCCTCGCCGAAGCTGTAGTTGGAGTCTGAGTCCACGATGTCCTGCGTCGATATCCTGGCGATGTCGACACGCCTGGCATGGACATCCTTGCCGCGCTCGAGCACGATCGGGCGCACGCCCTGCTCAAGGAGCGTCATGGCGGCGAAAAGTCCTGCCGGGCCGCTGCCGACGATGACCACCTGCCCGCGCGATGGGTCGGCATCCTTCAGGTCCATGCCTTCGGCCACCGGCTTTTCCGGGTTGATCCTGCAGACCAGGTCGATCATGATGTCCCTGCGGCGCGCATCGACGGAGCGGCGGAGGATCACATAGCGGTCCTGCGCCGATATCCCCAGCGCCTTCCTGAGGCAGGTGTCGTCGTATGCCTTGTGCGGCGGAAGCCTGAGGCTGATGTCCTTCTGCGTCTGCATGTAATGAATAATAGAACAATACAACGGGCCGCTCAAGCATGCGCGGACGATGTGTGCGTTGACATGATGCTTGGAACAGTCCCTTGAAGCAGGCACTCCTTTCTGCTACAACAGACCTGTGAACGCGCTTTCCGTATACAACATCTCCAAGTCCGTCAAGGACGACTACCTGTTCTCTGAAGTGAGCTTCGGCCTGGATGCCGGGGAGAAGCTGGGTATAATCGGGAAGAACGGAGCCGGAAAGTCCACGCTGCTGAGGCTGATCGCCGGACAGCTTGAGCCGGACGAAGGCAGGATAACGATCAACAACTCATGCCGCCTCGCGTTCCTGGAACAGGACGTGAGCTTCACCGAAGGATGCACGCTGGAGCATTTCCTGCGCCTGGGGAAGGACCCGCACATACAGTTGCTCGTGCGATACGAGTCCGGAGAGCACCAGCTGATGGAAACGCTCGAATCCCTGGGAATATGGGACATAGAGGATCGTTACAAAAGATATCTTTCCGAACTCGGAGTAGACAGACCGCTCGAAACGGCGATGTCCGTCCTTTCCGGCGGCATGCAGAAGAAAGCCGCCATAGCCCGCATCCTGGCGATAGAGCCCAACATCCTGCTTCTGGACGAGCCCACGAACCACCTGGATATCCCGGCTATCGAATGGCTCGAGGACCATCTGGGTTCCGGCCTCTTCACTGTGCTTCTGGTCACACACGACCGCTACTTCCTGGACAGGATCTGCAACCGCATCCTGGAGATCGACAGACACAAGGCCCACTTCTACGAAGGTGGGTACACCGCTTTCCTCGAAGGCCGCGAGCAGCGCATCAACGCGCTTCAGAAGGAGCAGGACAGGCTGTCCACAATCCTCAGGCGCGAGCTGGAATGGCTGCACCGCGGGCCCAAGGCAAGAACCGGAAAGGACAGCGGCAGGAAACAGCGCATAGAGGACATGCTGGGTCAGAAGACCCGTGCGGAAGAGGAATCGCGCGCATTCTCCAGCATCGCCCGCCGCATGGGCAAGAAAATACTCGATATAGAAAATGTAAGCGTATGCAGGGGCGGGCACCGCATACTTGACGGTTTCAGCCTTGAATTCGTCAAGGGCCAGCGCTTCGGCGTCATCGGACGCAACGGCAGCGGCAAGAGCACTCTGCTGGAGGTCATCACCGGCAACCTTGCTCCGGAAAGCGGAACCGTGGACACCGGTGTCAACACGGTCTTCGGCTACTACGACCAGAACTCGGCCAGGCTCCCGCTGGACAAGACGCCGATCGAGTTCCTTTCCGACATCAGCGAGCTGATCGTGCTTTCCGGCGACTATGCCGTCACGCCCGCACGGTTCCTGGAGCTCTTCGGGTTCCCCTCCTCGTTCCACAGGCTTCCGATCGGCGTGCTTTCAGGCGGCGAGAAACGCAGGCTCTACCTGCTCAGCACACTGGTTCGCAACCCGAACTTCCTGGTCCTGGACGAGCCGACCAACGACCTGGACATCGATACCCTGCGCCGCCTGGAGCAGTACATCCTGGACTTCAGCGGCTGCGTCATATCGGTCAGCCACGACAGGGCCTTCCTGGACCGCACCTGCACCGAGCTCATCGTCATGCCCGAGGCCCGACGCTTCGAGGGCACCTATTCCGACTACCACAGCACGCAGGACAGCGCCGCACGCACAACCGCCGACACGTCCAGGCCCGCCGCCGAGAAGCCGCGCGAGCACACGAAGAAGGGCCTGTCCTTCAAGGAGCAGCGCGAGTTCGACGAGCTGACACAGCGCATCGAATCCCTTGAGACGGAAAAACAGGAGCTCGAGGACTTCTTCTCAACGGGCACTCCCGACACGACGGGCCAGAAGCAGAAACGCTACAAGGAGATCGATGCCCTACTGCCCGCCTGCTATTCCAGATGGGAGGAGCTGGCTGCTTTGGCAGACTGAGAGGCACGGATCCTGTGGATGTAACCCTTGAGGGTTGCGTGTTGTTTTTCTTACGGGAAAGGAATTTGGAGGAAATCATGAAACGTATTCACATTCTTGCATCTCTGATTGTTGTGCTTTCAGCCGCTTTTCTGTTCTCCTGCGCGGAGCCCGTCACGCCTGTCGCGTACACAAGGTTCGACACGTCAGCAGACCTGACTGTCTATTACACATCCAACATGTACTATGATCAGGTAGTAGCCCGCAAGGATGATTTTAATGTGTACACATTCTCATTCACGCGCTGCCTGGGTGCGGATGAAATGGAAGGTAGGAAATACACGCTGGTCGATGTCAGCAGGAATCCGGACATGTATGTCACCATCCTTTCGACTTCGGAGTATTCACCGAACAAGAGCTTTTATCTCAACGGGCAGAAACTTGTTCCGACTGAAATAACGGAGTTCGAGTTCGGAGCTTCATACCGGTTCATGAACATCGATACCTTCATCAGAACCAATCCGAACGGAAAGCTTGTTCCGGAGAATGTAAATTACATCGAGTACAAGTAAAACATTATAATTGCTGACAAAGGAGCTGTCGCAAATCATGCGATGGCCTCTTTTTCATGTCAAGAAAGGCGACAGAAGGCAGGAAATGTGCTTATTTGGCAGTGTTGATGACGGCCATAAACTCAAGGTCCTGGTCCTTCTCATTGCGGATGCTGTGGCCCTGTCCCCATCCGGTGATGACGACATCGCCCGGGTTGACGGTCCGTTCGCCGTCATCCTCCGTCACGATCCCCTGCCCTGAAAGGATGTAGTAGTACTCGACCTCGCCGTTGTGCGAGTGCTGTCCTATGCTGCAGCCCTTGCGGATAAGGAACCTTGCCAGGAGCCTCAGATGCATGTCCGGTGCCGCCGGGGCAATCGTGGTCTTGACGACCGTGCCTTCGCCGTCCCTCATGTGGACGATCTCCTCCACTTTCATATCCTTGGGATTTATAACCATTTCGAATCTCCTTTACCAGTCAATCATAACACGAAAAAAAAGCCGGAGCTCAAAAATGCTCCGGCTTGTATCAAGCGTCTTCAGGCTCACGTCGCCGATGAGAACAGGGTCGTGATGAACTGCGTGTAGAAGTTGTTCACGTGCCTGCTGCTGTTCAGCGCGTTGTTGATCCTGTCGTATGCCGGCTGCTGCGGGGCATAGTAGTTGTACAGCATCGTCGTGACATAGGCGCTGGTCGTGTTGTCGTCGTTGATCTCCGAGACCCTGGCGACGATGTACGTGTTGGCGGTGCCCGTGGATGCGAGCGATCCGGTCACATGGCCTTTCTCGGAGGTGAAGAGCTCTCTGGAAAGGGTCTCGTCGCTTGCCTGCTCCGCAAGGTATCCGAGGCTGTCGTAGCTCGAGATCGATGAGAGGTACTGGCTTCCGGCGATGTTGTCGTTGACGGAGGAGACAGTGTAGATGTCGGAGTTGACTGACTCGGCGGCACCCTCGAAATCGGTCTGTGCCAGAGCCGTTGCAGTTCCGACAGCCGCCTCGATGTAGGGAGCGACCTCGTCGGCGTTGTTCTGGCTGATATAGTACTTTACGGCCTTGAGTGTGGTCTCGTCCGTGAAGTCGGCGTCCGTGACGGCGCTGTTCAGCTTGTAGATGGCATAGCCGCTCTGGCCGGCGATCGGAGCCGTGTATGCTCCGGGCTCGAGAGCCATGATGAGGGCAAGGTCATCGGCATTGGCGAGGTTGGGTTCGATGGAGAATGCAGCGAGCTCTCCGACGACTCCGCCGTCCGATGCGTATGTGTCGACCGAGTATGCAGCGACGACATCGGCCCAGTCTGTTCCTGCGTTGAGGGCCTCGTATGCGGCGTTGATGTTGGCCTCTGTGGATGCGGTGATGATGGAAAGGTCGACGTTCCTGAAGAGGTCGGCGTTCTCCTTGCCGAATTCCGCCGCCAGATCATCGGGATAGGCCAGGTAGTTGATTACGAAGTACTCGAAGGTCCTTGTTTTCTTCGAGAGGCTCTCGACGAAATCCAGCTCCTGCTGGGAGAGGATCGTCGACTGGAGGTCGGAAAGGACGGCCGTGTACGGATAATAGTTCGTATAGTATGTGTTGACCGCGATCCTCTCGGACTCGGAAGAAGCGTTGAAGACATCGGCGCTGTAGTTGCCGTCCTCACCGTTGTAGACTCCGCTCCTGATGATCAGGTCCAGGACCTCGTTCTTGACGGGGACGATTCCGGCCTCATCGGCATCGGCTGTCAGGGCCATGTGGGCGACCTGTGCCTGGTATGCGTTGTAGTAGCTTGAGAGAAGCGAGTTGTAGTCTCCGTTCAGGTATGCCGTCTGGAGGTTCGAGTCGTTGACAAGCGTGTTGTAGAAGACGTTGTTGTTCTCGATCAGAACGGACTCACCGTCATACGAGCCCCATGAATTGGCCTTCTCCGCCTTGGACTGGCTGATCAGGACGACAACGTAATACACGCCTCCGACCATCAGCAGTGCGAGTGCGACGATGATGATGATTGTCAGCAGCTTCTTGAAGGACATCTTCTCCTTCTTCTCTTTCTTCTTGGATTCCACTACCTTCAGCTTCGCGTTATCTGCCGAAGGGACATTCTTATCTGCCATGGAAGACCTCTTGATAAATAGTTTTGAGCCCGATGAAGGCGCACCAAATTAACATATCTTATATAGGGCTTGTTGTCAATAAAACCGATCTTGTTGACACGGATAGGCAAAAACCATATATTGAACAAGGTTTTTCCACATCGGGTAGTAGCGCAGGGGCTAGCGCACTTGGTTCGGGACCAAGGGGTCGGTGGTTCAAATCCACTCTGCCCGAAACAAAATGGAGTCGGTATCATCGGCTCCATTTTTGCTAAAAAGCAGTCCGAAATGGGGTTTTCAGGCTTTTGGACTGCTGTATTTCAAAAAACAAGCAGTCCAAAGTGCCATTTTTGCCGTTTTGGACTGCTTCAAAGTCGGAATCAAACAAATCCAACAGATCTTAACAAAAAAAGCCAGCCCCGATGGAGCTGGCAGTGGCATCATGATGCCTTGGGCGGATCGTCACCGGGGTCCTCGGTGCCGTAATCCAGTTCCCAGCCATCGTTCACACCACTCCTTTTGAGACGGGTCCGGACCATCTGTTGAGTGATGCCGTATTCCCTGGCGATCTCCTTGACGGTTCCGCCTGCCAGCCATGCCTCGGCCAGCGCAGGAATACTTACGTCGTCGAAGTGCAGATACCACGAGTCGCTGTCGGTACGCGGACAGAACGTCCTCTGACAGTTCACACAGATGTATCTCTGCACCTTCCCGTGCTGTTCAGAGAAGTAGAAGCCATGCTTCCTGTACCAGCACTTCCCCTTCGGGATCTTCTCCGGATCATGCCAGATGCACTCGGGATTCGGGCAGCAATCCCGCCCGGCATCCTGGCCTTTCTCCCCCATCATTCCCGACCTCCTGATGTTCTGTGTGCCCGGACCTCCCCGGGCCAGGAGAAATGTTACAACAAATATATAGAGCGCATCAACTCCATTTTTAATAAATAATATAAATACACTATATTTGTCCGAACAACAGGTCAAAATACACTACCGTAACGGAGTATTGTTGCAACAGGAAAAATAATTTCATCATTACAAATTGCAAATGAAAAAACCTTTCAAAACACCGATGTTGACCGACACGCTGTTCACAAACGTGCATTTCTGCTATTCTCTTCCCGATATATGCAGAACATACAAGAATTTATCGACCTCGGGCTGTCCGAAAGGAGCATAGAGGCGATCAAGGCCAAGGGATTCGAGACACCCACAGAGATACAGAGAAGATGCATCCCCGTCCTTCTTTCGGGACACGGGGACCTGATAGGCCAGGCACAGACCGGTACGGGCAAGACGGCGGCCTTCGCGCTGCCGATCATCGAGATGACCGACAGCCTGGAGGAGAAGCGCATGCCGGCATCGCCCTTAGCGCTTGTGCTGGTGCCCACACGCGAGCTGTGCATCCAGGTATGCGAGGAGATCCAGAGCCTGGCGCTCGGACGTCCGGTTCGCACCTGCGCCATATATGGCGGAGCCTCCTACAACATCCAGTTCAGGGACCTCAAGACAGGAGTTGACATAGTGGTCGGAACCCCCGGAAGGATCCAGGACCACATGGACAGGGGAACGCTCTGTCTTGACGCCATAAAGGTCTGTGTACTGGATGAGGCCGATGAAATGCTGGACATGGGCTTCATAGAGGACATCGAGAACATCCTCGGCAAGACACCGGAGCAGAGGCAGATACTGTGCTTCTCGGCCACCATGCCCGAGCCCATCCTCAAGCTGGCATCCACTTTCATGAAGGACTACGAGCTTATCAGGGTCCAGACGCAGGACATGACGAGCTCACTCACGCGCCAGATATTCTACGAGCTGTACGAGGAGGACAAGTTCGAGGCTCTCCGCAGGACCATCGACATCGCCCCCGATTTCTACGGCCTTGTGTTCTGCAAGACCAAGCTCCAGTGCGACGAGACAGGGCAAAGGCTCATCTCCGCCGGCTACAACGCGGAGGTCCTGCACGGGGACCTGTCGCAGACACAGCGGGAGCTGATAGTCCACAAGATGCGCGAGCACAGGATAAGCATCCTCTGCGCCACCGATGTGGCCGCCAGGGGAATCGACATCCCCGAGCTGACCCACGTGATAAACTACAGCCTGCCCGACGAGCCGGAAAGCTACATCCACCGCGTGGGAAGGACGGGCCGCGCCGGGAAGGAAGGCCTTGCCGTGACGTTCGTCACACCCCGCGAGTTCAGGCGCTTCTCATTCATAAGGAAGATAGCCAAGGCGGAGATAGAGAAGGTCCGCATCCCGTCCGTCGCGGATATCATAGAGAGGAAGAAACGCGTGCTGCTGGACGACCTGCTGGAAATGGTGGCCCGGGCGGAGAAAGGCGACTGTCCCCAGTCCATGTTCTCGCTGGCCAAGCTCCTGTGCGAATCCCACCACGCCACCAACGTCATCGCGGCGCTTCTGAACGACAAGTACAACAGGCTCATCGACCTTTCCGGATACTCCGAGGTCAGGGACCTGTACGACAGGCGTGAAAGCGAGCGCTTTGCCCCGGCGCACAGGACAAGACCCGGAGCAAGGACACGCGACGAGCGCAGGAAGCCGGGCGGAAAGCAGATACCGGCCAAGGCGGAGGGACACGGCAGAAGCGCCGGCGCATCCAAAGGCAAGAAGAAGGCCAACGTCAGCCGCTTCAAGCCTCTTGGAAAATGACGCGCGCGGTAGTATTCTGAAGTCATGGAAACCCTATTCACGAAAATCGGCCGGGGAGACATCCCGAGCACCAAGATCCACGAGGACGACATCTGTTTCGTCATCCTGGACATCAACCCCGTCAAGAAGGGCCACGCCCTTGTCATCGCCAGGGAGCCCTACCCCAACATCGCATCCTGTCCCGACGATGTGCTTGCCCACATGATGTCGGTGGCAAAGAAGGTCGATGCCCGCCAGCGCGAAGTCCTTGGCAGCGAGGGGTCGAACATCATCATAAACAATGATCCGGCTTCAGGGCAGGAAGTGCCGCACATCCACATCCATGTGATCCCGCGCTATCAGGGCGACGGCCGCAAACACTTCCAGGACCATGACGTCTATGCCGACGGCGAGATGGCGCAGATCGGCGCTCGCCTCAGGATGGACTGAGGGTAAAAGCCATGGCCAAGTGTCCTTTCTGCGGTGCCGAAGTCTCCACACCGGTACACCACTCTGCGGAGTGCCCAAAGTGTAACAAGGTCCTGCACAGCTGCAGATGCTGTGATTTCTTCAGCCCCGATGCCCATTACGGCTGTCGTGAGTCGATCGATGAGCCCGTGTGGGACAAGGACAAGGCGAACTTCTGCGATTACTTCAGGCTGACGGACAAGAAAGCATCGGGTTCCGACGACATGCGCGCGCAGAAGTCGCGCGAGGCATTGAAGAACCTTTTCAGTTTCTGAGTTTTCCGGTTTTCAGATATGGCTCTCGTCGTACATCTCGGAGAGCACCCTCTTTATGACCGAATCGTCGGACTTGAGGGTCTTTGAGCCGCGGGTGATCTTGCACAGGCTGACCTCCATCTCCTTGGCGATCTGCCTCTGCGGAGTGCCCTTGTAGAGCTCCTTGAAGATGTACCAGCGCTTGGCGATGTCCGTCCTTTCCGCCTCGGTGAACACGTCCTCGAACAGGCTGCGCATCTCCCTCTTGTCGGTGGTGCGTGAGAATATCTCGATTATCTCGGAAAGGTTGTCCATGGTCGTCTCCTTTTGTTACTGAATATAGTAACACGGAAGATTCGCGAAATCAAGGATGCATGAAGCGTCAGAGCATGGGCGTGACGATCTTGGACAGCTGGGCGATCACCTTCTGGGTCCATGGCCTGGCTTCGAATTCCCTGAGCGTTATCTCCTTGCAAAGGCCGAACGTATCGTTGAAATCGGCCTTGACGGCGCTTACGGTGCGTCCGCCGTAGAAGATCGTTCCGCTTTCGAAATGGAGGAAGAAGGAACGGAAGTCCATGTTCGCCGTTCCGACTATGGCGGTGCCGTCATCGGCAACGAACATCTTGGAATGGATGAAGCCGGGGGTGTATTCGAATATCCTGACGCCGTTGGCCAGAAGCCGCCTGTAGTTGGCCCTGGTGTGTGCGTAGACGGTCTTCTTGTCCGGAATCGAAGGTGTGATTATCCTGACGTCCACACCGCTTCTGGAGGCCAGTATCAGCGCGTTTGCCATGGAGCTGTCCAGTATCAGGTACGGCGTGCTTATCCAGACGTACCTGCGGGCGGAGTTGATCAGGCTGATGTACACGTTCTCCGCGACGGTGAACTCGTCCAGCGGGCTGTCCCCGAAGCTCTGGATGTAGCCGTCGCCTGTGACGGACTCCGCATCCGTCGGCATGTATGGAGCGAAATCGTCCACGTGGTATTCCTCCGGCGCGGAATAGGACCACAGCTGAAGGAACATGAAGGTGTAGTTCCACACCCCGTCACCGCGGAGGATGAAGCAGTTGTCCTTCCAGTGTCCGCAACGGACCGACCTGTTGATGTATTCGTCGGCCATGTTCAGGCCGCCGCTTATGGCGACGTTGCCGTCTATTATGCAGACCTTGCGGTGGTCGCGGTAGTTGAGCTTGGGGTTGAGCCTGGGTCTCACGGGGTTGAACGCGACCGCCTTTATGCCGTAGCTCCTGAGTTCCTTGTAGTATCTCCTCGGAAGCGTCCCTATGCTCCCCATGTCGTCGTACATCAGAAGGACATCCACGCCTTCGGCGACCTTCCTCTTCAGGACATCCAGGACGGTGTCCCAGAAGACACCCTTCTGGTAGATGAAGTACTCCATGAAGATGAACCTGCGGGCCTTCTCAAGCTCCTGCACGATCAATGGGAAAGCAGGATCACCCAGCGGATAATACTCCACCGATGTGTTGCCGAAGACCCTGCTCTCGCTGAGTCCGCTTACATATCTGGAAAGCTTGGCATCCTCCAGTGGAAGGACGGTTGCGGCATCCAGGGCCTTCGGATAGGCATCGATCATGTGCTGGGCGCTCAGTTCCCGGAACCTGCGCATCCTCTTCTCCTGGACCAGGCCCTTCTTCTTGTTTCCGAAGATGAAGTACATGCTGGCTCCGAAGAACGGAGCGACCATTATCAGCAGGATCCAGGAGAGCTTGTACTCAGACGCGTCGTCACGGATGAACACCAGCAACGAAACGACAATCCCCAGAACCGAACCGACAAGGCTCAGGCTGAAGCGCGATTCCACATAGTGGAAGAACAGGAATATCACGCCCATCTGGAGGAAGATGAAGAGGAAGGTCCAGAAGAACCTGCTGACAAACAGCTTGAGGAGCTTCCGCATCAGTTCTCCTCGTCCTCGTCCAGATCGGTGTTGGGCTCCCTGTCGTCGTCATCGGAGACGGATGTGTCGGGATTGTCGGAATCATCGGGATCAGGGTCGTAGCCATAGGAACGGGCGATGTCGTCATCGTCCTCATCCAGCTCTGTATTGGGCTCCCTTTCGATCTCTTCCACATCGGTATTGATGTCCCCATCCGGTTCAGACATGGGCTTTTCCACAGTATTCTCCGCGTCACAGGTATCCGATGAAGCCCTGTACCCGACGGATGAGGGTTTGATGGACGGCTTGAGCGCATCCGGGTCGGACTCGTCGAAAGCGACGGCTTTCTCATAGCCAGGGAAAGGCTTGCAGAGAGAGACTTCCTTGGAGTACCTGTCCATGGCCGCTGCGAAGGCATCGCGTGTTGCGGGATTCTCCAGTCCCAGGAGCAGCTGCCCGAAGTACTCTTTGGTGGCCAGGCATGTGAGGGTGAACTTCCTTGCAAGTCCCCAGCCCAGTCTGTCCACGGCCTGCGCGACATCGCCGTTGTGGATGCTGACCTGCGCTCCGTGGAGGTAGGCTTCCGGGAACTTGGCGTTGCGCTCGTCGATCAGCTCGTCGAACACCGCCTTGGCCGTCTCCCAGTCGCCTGTGAGGATGCTGTACCATCCGCGGTTGTCCATCAGGCCGTTGTTCTCGGTGCCGGTGCGGTCGGCTTCCATGATGGCTCCGAAGCGCTCAAGGTCGCCGGTCTCCAGAAGGTATGTCTCCAGGTTGATCGACAGGTTGTCGTTCATGTATCCGGTGGATCTGAGCTCCTCAAGAGAGGCAATTGCCTTGCCCTTGAGGCCCAGCCTCCAGTAGCCCATGGAGCATGTGACTATGGCCACATTGCGGTGGTCGCCGGCCTTGGGATCCGCGATGACATCCTCCAGTATCCGGACACCGCGTGAGGCATCGCCCTGCTGGATGTATGCCGATCCGATCATGTTGCGGCGGTCCGGGTCGATTCCGGCCTTGAGGGCCTTCTCCAGGTTGGGCCATGCCTTGTCCAGGTCGCCCTTCCTGAACGCCTTGGCGCCGATGGCCAGGAAGATGTAGCCGCGTCTGAGTACGATGAATATCAGGACCAGAGCCACATCCGCGGCGACCTTGATCCAGATGTTGATCCTGAGGACCGTGACCACGACAACCGCGGCTAGGAATACCAGTGCGACCAGCGTTCCGCTGTTGAGTTTCTTTTTCTGAGCGTCAGGCATCGACCACCTCCCCGGGAGCGAATTCGCATCCGCAGTACTGCTGTCTGTAGAGACCGAGCTCGGCGGCCATCCTGCAGCTTTCGGCGAATCCGTCCTTCTTCTTGAAATCGATGGGCTCGAACGTGTCGAACATCGACCCCACCTTGAATATGCGCGCGCTGTTCTTGAACCGGCTCACCGTGAGCGTCGTGGTGAAGTGTGCGATACCGAGACGCCTGGCCTCCTCGTACGCCGCCCTGAGGTTGAACTCGAAGCAGCGCAGGCAGCGGGCCCCGCCTTCCGGCTCGTTCTCAAGTCCCTTGACGAACTCCAGCCACCTGTCGTGGTCGTAGCTCTGGCGGACCACCTCCAGGCCTCCGAAATACTCGGCGACCTTCAGAAGGTTCTCATAGCGCCTGTCGTTCTCCTCCTGCGGCCAGATGTTGCTGTTGCCGTAGCAGAGGACAGGCTCGTAGCCCTCGTCGATGAGTCTCTTTATGCTGCTTGTGGCGCACGGCCCGCAGCAGCAGTGGACAAGTATGCGCGTGCACATGCGACAATATTACTTCATATCTTGAAATTGCACCACACATCGTGCTTATAATCTGCCCGGGAGATGACTATGGATTCGTCGGGAAACATCATGAGGAACGGAATCACCGAAGGGGTGATCTGGAAGCAGCTCCTGGGCTTCTTCTTCCCCATCCTGCTGGGTACCCTCTTCCAGACGCTCTACAACACCGCCGACGCGATCATCGTGGGCAACATCCTGGGAAAGGAAGCTCTGGCTGCGGTCGGAGGCGGGACCTCCACCACGATCAACCTGGTCATTGGCTTCTTCACCGGTCTGTCATCCGGTGCCACGGTCATTATATCCCAGCATTACGGAGCAAGGAACGAGAAGCTCGTACACGATGCCATCCACAACGCCTGGGCCATAGGACTCTGGGGAGGAATCCTCATCTCGGTGGTCGGATACATCACAAGTATCCCTCTTCTCAGGGTCACGAATACTCCTGAGGCCATCATCGGACTTGCGACGGAGTACATGCACATCTATTTCGCCGGCGGATTCATCGTGGTCATGTACAACATAGGGGCCGGAATCTTCAGGGCGTTCGGCGACAGCCGCCGTCCGCTTCTTTTCCTGATCGCGGGCTGCATCTCCAACATAATCCTGGACATCCTCCTGGTGGGTGTTTTCCGCCTCGGTGTCGCCGGTGCCGCCATCGCCACCGTACTTGCCCAGCTGATTTCGCTCCTTCTTGTCATGATTTCGCTGATGCGGAGGACAGACTGCTGCAAGCTGATTCCGAGGGACATACGTTTCCACGGTGCCATCCTGAAACGCACGCTGATGATCGGAATGCCGTCGGGCCTCCAGTCCGTCCTCTACACGGTGTCCAACCTGATGATTGTCACCGGAATCAACGGTTTCGGAACCGATACAGTTGCAGCCTGGGCCGCCTACTCCAAGATCGATGCTCTCTTCTGGATGGTCTGCGGCTCCATCGGAATTGCGGCCACGACATTCGTAGGTCAGAACTACGGTGCAGGATTCATAGAACGCGCCAGAAAGGGAGTCAGGGACAGTTTCGTGATTGCGTTCATCGCAACATTCATCATCGAGGCCCTGATGCTGGCCTTTTCACGGCAGGCGTACAGGCTGTTCATCTCGGATGAGAACGTCATAGAAATCGGCGTCATGATGATCAACGTCATTGTCCCGTTCTTCTTCACCTATCTCTTCGTCGAAATCCTTGCCGGTGCCATCAGGGGAACCGGCAAGACCCTCATACCCACCATCATCACTGTCTTCGGCATTGTCGGCATCAGGACTGCCTGGCTCATCGTGGTCCCGAAGGTCCGCAACACAGTCGCCGCGAT
>JBGUMQ010000019.1:0-37777 GCA_045116915.1 Sphaerochaetaceae bacterium
CGAGCAGATTCCTCAGCTGGATGGCGAAATCCAGATATGCGGCGTTGCAGTCCTCATAGTCCGAATAGTACTCCCAGTCCAGATCGATACCGTCGATGCTGCGGCTCTTGACCAGATTGGCCGTCGTCTGTGCCAGAATCGTGCGCTTGTCCGGATCCATGATTATCTTACCCAGACTATCGCTGTTGCTGGCACCGCCCAGACCCGCTATGACCTTGGTGTACGGATGTTTCTCATGGAAGGTATCCAAAGTCTCCTTGAGATGCGGGAAAGTCTTCTCGTTGACCCTTCCGTCCGGGAACGTATCCAGGAACGAGATGACTATCGCGGAGAACTGGTCCGGATAGGTTACATCACTGAGCGTGTATGCATAGATCACGTTGCGCTTGGAGCTTACCAGCTCGGTCTCGGACCCCACACGCTCCGGAACCACTTCCTTCTTCTCACATGAACACAGGCAGACCATCATGAGCAATACCATCAGAAAAACAGCAGTCCTTCTCATTGGACACCTCATTTCAGGATGATGAGCGGGTCGCCGGCTGCGGTGGCCTTGTCGGAACGGAACAGAAGTTCGCCGATTGTCGAACCATACTGGATCGTCATATCATCCATGCCGATCTTGGATCCGGCGGCATACGCACCGGCCGGTGTGAGGACGACCTTCAGTGTCTTGCTGCCGGTACCAGCCGTAAGCGAGATCTGGTACCATCCATCGGCCAGTCCGGACTTCTCGACAAAGGCCTGCTTGTACGCAGGAGTCAGACCCTCCGTCGTCGTGCTGGAGAAAGATGTTTCCTTGAGGAGCTCAACTTCCTTGCCGTCCTTGTCTATGAGGAACAGCTGGATCTTGTCGTTGGGACCCTGCGGCTTGATCTTGAACTGGACCAGGTTTCCGGATCTGATGGGAACACCTTCGAAATCCAGTGTGTAGGTGAGCTTGGTTGTGGTTTCCGTAAGTGTGATCTCGAACTTGGGACTTGTCTTTCCGTAGGTATCGGTATCGACATCGCCTCCGAAGTTCTCATCGCCCAGGAGCTGTCCGATTACCTGACCGATCACAGCGTTCTGATAGGCTTCGGCCTCATACCACTTCTGTCCTTCCTGAAGGGTGTCCAGGGCCTCTGTGCCCTTTCCGATAGCGAACACAGGAACGTTCTGGGTCGAATGGTCGCCGCTTATGGCCCTGACTTGGGAGAAATCCTCTTCCCAACCCGGTCTGAGCGTTGTGCTTCCGGTCTCATGGTCGGCCGTGACGATCAGAGCTGTATCCGGGTGCTCCAGGACATACTTGAGGGCGATTGCGACGGCCTCATCGGTGCTCTGGACTTCCTTGACTATGCCGTATGTGTTGGCTGAACCGTCACTGGGGATGTTACCGTGTCCGAAGTGGTCGGTATATGTGTTCTCGATCATGACGACGAAACCCTGGTCGTCCTTGTCGTGGGCATCAAGCCATGTGAGGGCGTAGGCGGTCATCTGCTGCAGGTTCGGGAGGCTTGTGCTCTTGGTGTCGAACCTTGCGAACTTGTTGGCTGTCGTCTGGAACAGGGCCCACATCTTGTTGTCGTCATTGAGGCCTTCCACCACTTTGGCCGCGGAAGTATACCTCTTCATGTTGTTCGCCTCTACGAACGGGTACAGGTCGCTTCCCGTGCTGAAGTAGCTGGTGTAGTCTCCGCCGCCGTTTCCCATGAACAGGTCGGCGCCGAAAACGATCTGCTGCTGCTCCATCTTGGTCCAGCCCTGGCTTCTGTGCTTGTTGTGGACCGTGAAGTCCGCCGGTGTCGCATCTGCCAGCTCTGCATTGGTCACGACTCCGACAAGCTTGCCCTGGGACCTTGCGAGCTCGGAGACGGTCATGAGGTTGTTGCCCTCGGCATCCATGTTGACGAACAGCTTGGTCGTCTTGTAGCCTGCGCTGATAGCGGTTCCGCCTGCGGCGCTGTCGGTATAGATTCCTTCTCTTGTCAGAGTCTTGGAGGCACCGATGTTGGGCAGCTGCGTCATGATGAGTTCACCGCTCCACTGCTCGGAAGCGCGGACATGTGTGATTCCCATTCCGTCGCTGATGATTATGATGACGTTCTTGACATCCTTGAAATAATCGGGATCCGCAAGAGCCTCGGCGAGTGCGGCTTTGAGCTCGGGAGTCACGTTTGTGACTTCATGCTCCATGTCTCCCTCAAGGACAGCATCGGGAACATCGACAGTCCCCTCATCCTTGGTCGTCCACATCGGGGTCTCGACCTTGCTTGCCCAGCCGTTGGGCATATAGTATTTGGTTGTGAATTCCTCCGGTGGATCCGGTGTGGGCTCCGGAGGTGTATCTCCTCCATTACATGCGACAATGCTCAGAAGCATGAGCATTGCAAGAAGAACTGACAAAATCCTTAAAGCGGTTTTCTTCATATTTCTCTCCTGGTAAACAACAGATAAAACAACTGGCCGGGATTCCGGCCAGTCGGAAAAACCAATTACTTGTTTGGGTTGATTGCAACCACGCAATCATAGAGCGTCTGCTGAGCGGACACATCCTTTCCGAGACCGAAGAAGCAGACTTCGGCCGCCGAGCCATCCGTGGGACAGCCGCAGATCAACAGCGCCGTATCAGGATTCTCAAGCACGTACTTGACGGCGACAGCGACACCTTCATCGAAATCCTGTACGCCGGTCTCATCAAGAGCCTTGTCCGGACTGTAGGATGCGAACAGTGCGAAACCGTCCATGGCATCCTGGCCCCTCCACTGCAACCAAGCCAGTGAGAAACCGACTTCCTGTCTGAATGTGGGAAGCAGTTCGTCCTGCTTGAATACAGAATAGAGTCTGTTCACATAGACATCCTTCTGATGCTCTTCATCCATTTCGAAATGGGTGATGGTCTTGAAAAGGGCTACTGCATCCTTGAATTCCGATACAGGCCTTGTGGCATTCTTGTAGATCAGGTTGGTGGTATCGATCTGGTAGCAGTCGTCGAAATCGCCCAGACCCAGGACACAGGTGAACCCGTCCGGCCTTGCGAACTGGTTCTTATAGACATCCGCTGCAGGAACGGAGTTGTCGTCTGTTGTGGTCATCCTTCTGAGACTGTTCGTCGCAAGGTCTCCCCATGACACCACTCCGATCTGGGTCTGATAAAGATCGTCGAAACAGAGTTTCGCAAGATTCTTTCTGTACTCGCCGTCTCCATTCGCGAACCTGGAAACCGTCGTTCCCTTCACAGGGAAGCTGTTGAGTATCAGCTCGCCGTACTTCTGCGTCGAGCTTTCTATGAGTTCTGACGTAAGTCCTTCACAGACAAGGACAATCAGGTTTTTTGCTTCTGAAAACTCAGGATGGTTCTTAAGTCCATCCAAAAGAGCATCTGTAACCCCCGTATCTGTCCCGTAATAGACAGCATCCGGAAGATTCTGCAGGCCTTTTCTGCTTTTTTCCCATTTCGGGATTGTCAATTCCTCTGGAGGTACCTCCTGCTTGCAGGAGCAGAGTCCTGCAAGCAGAAGTGCAACCATCAGAGAAAACAGAATGACTGAAATTCTCTTCATAGGATGAATCCTTTAATAATCACTGTCCCTTATAGTCGGCTGTCTCACCGAAATCCTCACCGGTGATGAGCTGTCCGAGGATGGCTCCGGTTATCCAACCTTCGTGGATGTTTCCACCTTCCGTGACTCCGGCATTGGCCTGCTCGCCATACTGCTCGAGGATGGAAGCGGCTGAGAACCTGTCGGCTCCGGCACCGAATGCATAGAGAGGCACATTCTGGCTGGAGTGTCCGGTTGTCGTGGACTTGATCATCGTGATGTCATTCTCCCAACCGTTTCTGAGCGTGTATCCGCCGGTCTCATGGTCGGCTGTGATGACAAGCAGTGTATCCGGATGCTCGAGGACATACTTGACGGCGATCGCGACACCTTCGTCGAAGCACTGGACCTCATTCATCTGGCCCTTGTACTTGGTGTCGTAGTTTCCGGAGTGTCCCCATCCGTCGGTACAGGTGTTCTCAATCATCGCGAAGAATCCTGTATTGGCCTCGTCCGCCATCGCATCCATCTGGTAGATGGTGTAAGCGACCATCTCAGGCCAGCTCGGATAGTTGGCGCCGATGGTGCCGTGGAGCATATAGCCTCTGTTCGGGGTTGCCGCCTCGTAGTCGGCTCCGTCGGTTGTCCATGATCCCAGAACGGGCTTGGTGAAGTCTGTGTTGGCGACGAGGTTCTTGAATGTCGTGAACCTGCCGGCGACATGAGCCTCGGGCTTGCCGTACTGGGCATCGAGCTCGGCGATCTTCTTCGTGAGTCCCTGGGGGCTGTCGAGCCATGTCAGGAATGCCTGAAGCGAAGCATCTCCGCCTCTTGTCCATGTCTGCCAGGCATTGAGCCTGTTTGCCAGATCCTCGTTCTCCCAAAGGGCGTAGTAGATGAGGAACGGAGCGACCTTGGCCTTGGTCGCCTTGTCCAGCGACTTGAAGAACTCGATCGGGGTCTTTCCCTCGGGCAGCGAGCCTGTCTTCTCCCTGCTGTTGGCATCCTTGATGCCTTCCTTCGCAGCATCGAGAAGCCTGTCGGCCCATGATCCGCTGTCACCGATGAAGTATGTTCCCATACCCCAGTCCCATCCCATGAGGAGATCCCATGTGGTGGCCATCAGAGCCTTGTAGTAGAGGACATCCGAATGGTAGCGGTTGGTGTCATGGATGATGGATACGGAAGGAGTCGCATCGACGATGTTGTCGTTCGTGACACATGCGACGACCCAACCCTGGGACCTTGCGGCATCCGAGAGGTTCGGGATGATGTTTCCGTCGACATCAAGGGCGATGTAACCGTACCTTGTCTTGTAGCCTGCAAGAACCTGTGTTCCGCCGGCGGGGCTGTCGGTTGTCGTCTTGGACTTGTAGTCGCTGTTGGTTCCGGTATGGTCATACTTGATGTAGCTGTCTGTCTTGGACTGCGTGTAGTACGGCAGGTAATCCATGATCAGCTCACCCTTGTACTCCCTGGACATGTCGACCGATGTGATTCCCCATCCGTCGCTGAACACGAACAGGACGTTGGTCGGCTCATCGTCGAAGTAGTCGGGATCGGCATTGGCTGCCTTGACAGCGGCGATCAGCTCAGCGCTTACGTTTGTTTCCGCAACCGGCACGAATGTGTACTTGCCTGTATCGGGATCCTTCACATAGCCGTTGAAGTTGTAGATGATCTCGGGGAGTCCCTCTCCGAGTGTTCCTCTCTCATCCTCGCTCCAGTCCGTGGGGATCTTCACACCGGTTCCGTTCGGGAGAATCGGATCGCTGTGCTCGTAGGTCGTGTTGTCGACCCACTTGGCATAGATGGTGATGTTCGAATTGACAGCAGCGCTGAAGTCATACTTCTGGGTGCATTCCTTGTCGCTGAACCAGTTGATGAAGGTATATCCGGCGTTGGTCGGATTCTTCTTGGGTCTGGCGACAGCCTCACCGGGATTGACGTTCACCGGGTCGACAGCTGTTCCGTCGCCGGTATCGAATGTCACTTTGTAGGTGCTCGGCTGCTCCGGTTCCTTATCACAGGAGACCGAAACGAACAGCACTGTGATCATCACAAGTGCCATGAGAAGTAAACCTAGGTTTTTCTTCATTTATTTCCCTCCATTTTTTGATCAGACGTTGGGGATCTCTTCAACAATGACGTTGTCGATCCAGTACCTTCTGGCCTTGGCAGGTTCGATCTTGAAGTAGCAGGTGACGCCTGTGATCTTCTTCGTGATCTCGTTGCCCTCGTTGTCGAACAGCTGCTCCATGTCATCGGGTCTGATGACACCGCTGACCTTGACGAACTCGGTTGCCGGGACAGCGATTTCGTTTCCTGTGCACTTCTCTGCATAGTCGTCGAAATCGATAGACGTCTGGACATAGCCGTACTCGGTCCACTCACCGGCTCCGTCGGGCCTGAACTCCAGTGTGATGGAAGCCTTGACGGGGTTCTTCTCGGCCTTGTAGAGCTTGAACCAGCACTCGATGTAGTAGCTCTTGGTCCTGTCGATGATCTTCGTCAGGTCAAGACCTACTCCGCTCCAGTCCTCTGTGTTCTTCACGAGAAGGGCCTTGGAGCCGTTGACTCCCTTGCCGGCCTCGAGCTTCAGAGAACTTCCTTCCTCCATCCAGTCCGATGCGGAACCACTTTCCATGTCACCGAACTTGATGAGATTTCCTGCGAATGCCACGGCACATACCAGTGCGAGCATGGCGACAAGCAACAATACTTTCTTCATGTTGGAACACCTCCATTTATTATTCAACTATTGTAATGTCCAGAGCATCCGGACTCGTATAGTATGCATTGATGAAACTGTCCTCTTGTCCGGCATACTCGAGGAAGTCGACATCGGATCCGTTTATCTTCATGTCCTTGATAGCCACGTAGCAGTTATTCCTTTCGGTATCGGGAACTCTGAGCGTGATTCCGAGAGCGAAACAAGGTGAAACATTGGGAATGACCTGATCCTCAGTAAGCTTGACGATTAGCCATCCGTCCTCAGTCTTCTCGAAATCATCGACAGGTATATCGGAAATGAATCTCGTGTTATCTCCTCCGGCCTGTCTGATTGTGACAGCGGTAATCTCATCCGAGCAGTACATCAACAGCTCGATTGGCTCATTCGCGTTGTACTCAACAGCCATCTGGAACTGGAACTTTCCGGTCTGGCTGAATGTGCATTCCTCGGCAGGTCTTACGACAAGCGTGCCGCTTTCCCATTCCGGTTCCGGTGTGGGTTCCGGTGCGGGAGGATCCGGTGTGGGTTCCGGAGTGGGTTCGTTCTTACATGATACGACCGCGAAAACGGCCATCAGACAAAGAAGGACAACAAGTATCTTCTTCATGTTGAAACTCCTATTTCAATTATATATATGTCGCTGTCCGGTTTCACGGGTGGCGTCATGTTCAAGTTCAATCGACTTTCAAAGTGCCTTCACTACGAGAGTCGGTATCGTGTGGTCGGTGTTGGAATCATCTATCGCGCGGTTCCAGACACCTGCGTTGCTTCTTCCGTCTTCCTCATCGGCAGGCTCTATCGGCAGCCATTCGCCGTTGAATCTGATTTCATTAATATCCTTTTACAGGATTGGTATTTCAAAAAAAGACCCAATGTGCCATCCGGTTGCCCGGATGGCACTGAAAATCAATCATTGTCAATTAATTGACGAGAGGTATTTCCTCAACAGTCGGATATACACCCTCATATGCACCGCTCGAAGAGCTGGTCAATGAAATGGGAATCTCAGTTCCGTTGTAGGCAAGAGCCATGATTTCACAGACGTCATCGATTGCCCAGTTTGCACTGGCGAAGAACTGGACATACAATCCGTTCTTACCGATGTAATCGCCTGACTCAGGAGCGACAACAGTCACTGTGTACCAGCCGTCGACAGCCTCAGGAAGAGACTTCTTTCCTCCGGTAATCTCCTTCTCTCCATCGTACGTTCTCACTCTGTAGGAAGCGGGAGTCAACTCGGTTGTGAACCTGACCATGAAAGTGATCTCATCACCGGGCTGGATCGAAGAGAGCATAGCAACAGACGAACCCTTGAATCTCAACTGGAATCTGTCGGCTGACTGTGTCGCCGTGAACTTGTACAAGTTCTCGGGGAGCACCCATTTTGCATAGATGACTGTATCGCTTTCAATTCCGCCAGCAAAGTCGAACTCGTTTTCAGCAGAGCACTTATCATCCTTGAACCATCCACCGAAGAAGTAGCCGGCTCTGGCAGGATCCTTCGGCTCTGTGATTGCAACTCCAGCCTCAACATCAAGAACCTGTGCCTTAGGAGCGTCAGTATAGTTCAGGTCAAGAGTGAGCTGCTTTGAAGAAACCCACTTCGCATAGATGGTGATGTCTGCCTCGACAGCATCCGAGAAGTCATACTCGGTGTCGAACGTATTCTCCTTGAACCATCCGCCGAAGACGTAACCGGAATTCGTCGGATCCTCCGGTTTGGCAACCTTCTCACCCTTGATAATGACAGCAGGATCAATCTCCGATCCGCCGTTTGTATCGAATGTCAGAGTAACAGCTTCACCAATCTTGGCGTAGAGAACTGTATCCTCGATGATCGGGAGAGCGAAATCGAACTCCTTTGCCATCTGGTCATCTGCATACCATCCACCGAAAGCATAGCCCTCAGCAGGCTTGACCTCGGGAGCCTCGATCGTTGAACCGAACTCGATGGTCTTCGGCTCGATAGCACCGCCGTGCTCACCTGTTACGAAAGAAACCTCGAGATCATCCCAAACGTATGAACCGCCTTCGATGATCTTGACGGTCGGCTGGACATACTTCGTGAGGTTGGCATCTGTGATGGCAAGAGGCTCACCGTTGAGTGTCCAATCCTGGATCTCCAGGATATCGCCGATGACGATCGTCCTTGAACCGAAGTCGAATCTCCACCATGCGTCTGCAGGGATGTCGGCACCGCTGGTGTCCTTGGCTGCGAACACGTATGTGACATACGTCCATCCGTCTTCCTTTGTCTCATAGGTGGTCATTCCATGGGTTGCAGAGCTGTCCTCATAGACCCACTTCTTGTCGCCTCTGATGCTGAAGAATGTGAAATCTGTCGTCGATCTGTATCTGAACGACAGGACATCACCGGCATTGACCTTTCCGTCACTGTACTGGATTGTGAACTTGTCGAAATCGTAGATGCTCTCTGCCGTGTCATGTGTGGACTTGAGCTGGTAGAGTGTAGCCTCATCCCATCCGGCATAGATTGTGAACGGACCAAGGACATCGACAGTGAAGTCGTGCTCTACGGTCAGGTCTGCATCATCGAACCATCCGGCGAAGACATAACCGATACGGTCGTCCTCGACTGTGGGCGGATCCATCGGCTCGTCGAGAGCGACATCGATGACAGTTGCTGTGTCACCATCGATCAGAGTGACCTGTGTTGCCTCAACCCAGGCTGCGTAGATGGTTGTATCTGCTTCGATGGGTGTCGAGAAGTCGAAGGATATTGTGAGCTCTTCATCAGCGCACCATCCGAGGAACATCTTCGAACCGTTGGTGGGGGTATCTGCCGGATAATCGACAGTATTGCCCTTGGCGACGATCTTGATGTTGGAAACACCCTCGGGGAACTCACCGCCGTTCAGATCGAACGTGACGGTCATGGGCTCGCCGTATGCGGCATAGAGTGTCATGTCTCCGAGAACAGGATCGGTGAAGATCCACGGATTCACGAGATCGGCTTCCTTGTACCATGCCTTGAATGCAACGCCTTCCTTGGTCGGAGCTTCCGGAGCGACAAGCATGTCGCCGTTGGCGACTTCGACATCATCGATTGCGGATCCGCCGTTCGTCTCGAACTTAACTGTTCTGGGAATTCCGACATACTCATAGTAGAAGATCTTCTCTTCGGTGATCGGTGTCGTCGGATCGAAGATGCTTGTATGAGCGGTGTCATTGTAGATGGTGAGGGTATAGCCTTCCTTGGCTACAGGAGCACCGGTGACGAAACCGCCATCCAGGACTTTCTCGGCGATCGGGGTCTTGTCGACAGAACCCGGAGTTCCTGTTGCGAACAGGACTGCCCAGTTCTTCTTTGTCCAATCATGCTCGACAGGCTCTTCATTGAGCTTGGCCTTGCTGATGATCGTCTCGGCCTCGACCTCGAGAGGATATCCGTTCAGAGTGATGTCCTTGATCTCGAAGAGGTCGGTTGTGACGAAATTCGCCCTGAAGTAGATACCGAACTGCTGGATTGCGTCATAATCGACTGCTGCGCCGTTGATATCGTTTGCAGGGAATGTGTAGGTAAGCGTGTACCATCCGTCATCACCGAGAACAGGATCGACGAAACCGTTCTTGCTGCTCTCGTAGACCCACTTGACCTTCGAGTTCTCGTCTCTGATATCCCACTGGTAGATTCCTCTTTCGGATCTGTACTTCAGTGTGATGACATCGCCTTCATCAACAGGTTCGCCCCAGACGAACTTGAGCTTGTCCCTGTTCCAGTAGTCCTTGTCGACACCTTCTGTAATCTCAATCTGATAGGCATCACCGGACGGGCCCGGTCCCGGAGGTGTGGGGCCAGGAGGTGTGGGATCGTTCTTACAGCTTGCGAAAGCAAATGCCATGAGAACAGCTAAAAGAACAATGATAAAGTTCCTTAACTTCATGCTTTTCTCCTTATCTGTTTTTTTCAATATGCCTTTGGCCACCGGTGACCGGTGGCCAAGAAAACATTCAATCGCTTACGAGTTGAGCCGATCACTCTTCCTCGGGCTCATCGGGATCATCCGGCTCTTCCGGCTTGTATGTCCTTCCGGTCCTCTTCAGCTCGCTGTTGAGGTCCTTGATCACGACATCGTCCAGATAGTACTTGTATCCGGACTGGCCTGTGCCTTCCGAATATGTTCCGACATAGAACACGACCATGAGCTTGTAGAGGGAGACATCATTGGCGCCGCCGCCGTAATTGTTTGTCTCGAGTACAAGCAGGCTCTCGATCATCTCTGCATCAAGAACAGCCTTGAGCGTGTACCATCCGCCGTCCGTAAGGTCCGTACCCTCTGCTCCTCCGATCTCGATGTCGAAGATATCAAGGGCATCGCCTTCATCGAGCCATGAACCTTCGTACTGTCCATCGATATCGTAGTCCCTGCCTTCCTTCTCGTATCCGAGACCTGCGACAACGCTGAAGTCCATCTTGGCGTTCAGGTCATCCGTGCGTGCGCCCTCCTCGCCGGCGTTTCTGAACTTGGCCTCGACATAGTAGCTCTTTCCGCGGCCATAGTAGTCCGTGATGTCGACCATGACCTCTCCGTAGTTCTCCGTCTGCTGGACGTAAAGTGCGTGGGAATCATTGTAGCCTTCATTCTCAACAACTTCGGTGGCTGCTCCGTCACCCTGAAGGTCCGAAACATCCTCGAGCTCGAGGTCTCCGTTGTAGACAAGGTTCTCGCTGACTACGCCGGCCTTGTTCTCAACGGGCTCCTGCGGTGTAGGAGGATCGACAGGATCCTGCTTACATGCCACGAATGCGCACATTGCGATCAGCAGCACACTGACAATCAAAAGTAAAGTGGTTTTCTTAGCCATAAGGGCCTCCTCTTTTCACGTTAAAATTATAGAAGGCAGAATTCGGATATGTCAACTTTTTTCTTTGGCCCAAGTCCACGAATAATTATGCAGGTTTTTTTATTTTTTCATTCTGTAAATAAATAGTTTTTTTGTAATCATCCTGTAACTATTAATATTATGCGGGGGTTTTCCGTTTTTTTATACTGACATTTTCCCTTGTTCCGTCAGCCAAAAATTGGTTTGCTTTTTAACGTGAAAGTGATATCCTTGAGTTATGAACAGAACACCATCTACAAATGCGCCGTTCGGCCTGAAGGCCGATGAAGTGAAACAGATTGTCTCGTTCACGTTCGATGACAATGCATACTCCGGACTGCCCGGTTCCGGCGGTGAAGGCGGAATGAAATTCATCCTGGACCTGTTCAGGGAGAACAAGAACCATGACGGCAGCCCCATCCTGGGCACATTCTTCCTCAAGGCCGACAACATCACGGACAACGACACAGAGGCGAATCCTTATGTCAAGAGGATTTGGCATCAGGCCAAGGAAGAAGGCCACGAGATTGCAATGCACACCTACTCCCACCCCCACGGGCTGGAGTTCGACTGGGATGCGGATCCTGTGACACGAACCCCGATAATGGACCTCAACGACTGGCTTTCGGAGCATGAGAAATGGTATGCCACGATGTGCAAGCCCTATGATCCTGAAAAGGAAGATTCGGGACTTGGTATCAGAAAGGAGGATGTGGTCGGTTTCAGGACTCCGTTCCTGGAGTACAACGACAACCTCTTCACATCACTGGACAAGCTGGGAATCCTCTATGAAGCCGCAGTCGAGGAAGGCTGGCAGGAGGACAAGGACGGAACCAACGAGTTCTGGCCCTACACGATGGACAACGGCAGCCCCGGGGAGACGTTCGTTTCGGAGGCCTTCTATTCACAGAAGCCGATGATCGGAAAGCATCCCGGCCTTTGGGCCCTTCCGATGTATGTCTTCACCGCACCGACCGACGACCAGTGCGCGAAATACGGAACAAAACCGGGTCTCCGTGACAGGATCGCGGCAGCTAACCCCGATTTCGACAAGGAATCCGGCAAGATCACCGGCATGGACTGGAACCTCTGGTTCGAGTACTTCATGGATGAGGATGATGCGTTCGCCACAATGGCCCACACCTTCGACCTCCACTATGAAGGCAACCGCTGCCCGTTCTACGTGGGCCTGCATTCTGACATCTACTGCGACAAGTACGACATCAACGACCTCGAGGGTGAGGAAGTCACCAGGATCAAGGCAAATGTGGAGCAGAGGCGCAACATGGTAAGACGCATCATGAAGCACATCCTCTCAAAGAAGGATGTGCAGGTCGTCACCGCAGCGGAGACGGTCAGATACATCAACGACCCCGCACTGCTGAAGATTTGATTCTTCGGCAATTATCTTGATTGGACTTAAGGCCCGGGAGTTTCCCGGGCCTTATTTCGAATTATGCTATTGTTTTCTTAAATTCTAATTGCTATTGAGAATTTCGGAAAATATCTGTAAAATTCTAAATAGCAGGAGAGAAGCATGATTTATCGCGAGAAGTATCTATCGGAAATCAGAGGGTTCTATGACAGCGATCTCATAAAGATACTCACAGGAGTTCGCAGATGCGGCAAATCCTTTGTCCTGGAGCAGATCATGGAAGAAATCTCTGCCAAGACAGATAACATGGTATTCCTCGATTTTGAGGATCGTATAGCCACCTCGGAAATTGAAAAATGGCAGGATATTGTCGAGCATGTGAATAAAAGCAGAAAAAATAGTTTATGCTACGTGTTTCTCGATGAAGTTCAGGAGATAGACGGCTGGGAAGATGCTTGCAGAGCATTGCGAAAAGAAAACTGTTCTGTATTCATCACGGGTTCGAACTCAAAACTGTTGTCGAAGGAGTTCACAAAGCAACTTTCCGGAAGATATGTGGCGTTCAGGATCAGACCATTCGTCTATCTGGAATTGATGGAGTATGCAGAACAACTTAACAAGTCCTGTTCTGTAACCGACTATCTTGTCTGGGGAGGATTTCCGAAAAGAATTGAGTTCTCGACATTGCAAGAGCAGAAAAGATATATCAGTGATCTGAATGAAACCATTGTCATGAATGATTTGGTGAACAGATATAGAATCCGCAAACAAAATGAGTTCAGAAAAGTAGTCAGCTATATCCTGATCTCCAACGGACGGCTCTACTCGGCAAAATCCATTTCAGACCACATGAAAGGAAATGGAATTGATATCACTCCAAACACAGTGCAGAAATGGATTGGTTATCTAACCAGTGCATATGTTATAGATGAAGTGTCCAGATACTCAAAGAAAGCAAAAAAAGAACTGGAACAAAGCCGCAAGATATATGATTGCGATGTGGCGTTGAATTCCATAAGGTGCAATGATGGAAGATTCGATCTGACCCACAATCTTGAGAACATTGTTTATAACGAACTGGTATACAGAGGTTACACTGTTTCTGTTTTTGATAATAATGGTCATGAAATCGACTTTCTGGCAGAGAAAGACATGAAGAAGACTTATATCCAGGTAGCCTACTCCGTTGTTGAAGACAAGACATGGAAACGGGAATTCGGAGCCTTTGCCGGTATTCCGACATATGACAGGAAGATAATCATCACCAATGATGAAGTCGATTATTCCACCAGTGCGGTGGATCATATCCGTCTTGAAGATTTTCTTAAAAACAATGCAGCCCTATAATAAAGTAGGTACGGAGAGTCTGATCAGACCCAATCAGCCGGGCAGAAAAAGCCAGGTCCGCTCAGGGGGCATTAACCTGAACGGACCTGAAGATTGAGAAAAGAGCAACACGTTACTTGGAACGGTCTTTCTTCAATACTGTGATTGTGTCGTATTCCCTGCCGGCGGCACCGATCTGATGGAGTGTCATCTCGGTGGGTGTGACGGTGAAGTAGACTCCACCCTGCCCGCCTGCGGAGTACTCGATGTACCTCAGACCTTCGGAAGCCTCGTTCCTGAGCGCGCTCAGCGAGCTGCCCTCGGTCTGGTTGCTGGTGACATAGACTGTCCCCTTCGAGACCTTTCCGTCAATCATCTCCGCCTTCTCGGCATCGGGATTGGTGGCGCTGGAATAGTAGGGATTCCTGTTCTTGTACAGGGCATAGGTCCTGCGGTAGTGGTGCTCATCCGACGACAGGGCGAAATCGACCTTGTACTCGTCGAATATCTTGTACCAGCTGCTGTAGTTGCCGTAGTCGCACGGCTTGGTGTCCGTGTTGAAGAACGGCAGATGCTGGCAGAAGATCAGGTAGTCGTAGTTGCCCTCGTTGGCTTCCACAACGGCCTTGAACCATGCCTGCTGGGCGGACAGTGAACTTCCGGGAAGAGGACTGAGCCTCTCGCTTTCCTGCGTGAAGTTGTCTATGCAGACGAACAGGACCCTGTTCCAGATGAACCAGTAGTTGCTGTCCAGGACGTATGCGGAGCCTTCCTCGTTGTTTGCCGGATATGCGCAGACTTCCTTGTAGAAATCGTTTATGGTGCGGACCTTGTCGTTCCATCCGTAGTAGTCGTGGTTTCCGCAGACAAAGGCATAGGTGTAGTCGTTAAGCAGACCGCTGTCCGACCAGTATCCCCAATGCTCGTAGATCTGTCCCTTGTTGACCATGTCTCCCGTGAACAGGACGAAGTCGACGTCCACACCTTCCTTGGCTTCCGCATAATCCACGAGTTCGGCGACCCTGTTGATATATGTCTCTCCGCCCTTGGGGGTATGGAGGTCGCTCATCCACAGGAACTGGAAATACGTGGTGTCGGCTTCAGCGGTCTTGAAT
Organism: Sphaerochaetaceae bacterium; assembly: GCA_045116915.1. Lineage (GTDB taxonomy): Bacteria > Spirochaetota > Spirochaetia > Sphaerochaetales > Sphaerochaetaceae > UBA9732. The sequence continues at coordinate 14,920 of JBGUMQ010000019.1, forward strand.
TCGGCCACTTCGGAACACTTGCCACCGGCATACCTGATCCTGTACTTGTATGTGGATCCGGGAACCAGATCGTCGAGATAGACCTTGCATCTGTAGTGGGCCGTGGTCAGGGCGTTGCCTTTGGTATCCCTCCAGTCCGTCGTGGACTTCACTTCATTGCAGTCGGCGTTGGCGACGACATGGACGAAATCCTCTCCATCCGCATCCGTGAACTCAAGATAGGATCCCATGGATGTGGAATGCCATGAGATGACCGCTTCCTCGGAAGCATCCTCTCCGGGACCTGCGGTGATCAGACTGATATCGCCGCTACCGGGTTTAACGGTCTTCTTGACTCCGCAGACCGTGCACTTGTAGACGACGGATCCGTCGCTCTGGCTCGCACCGGAGTTCCATTCATGCTCGGCCTTGTCCGACACCTGGTCGGTATGCTCGCATGTCGCGGCATGCCAGTGGAAATCCTCATCCGAAGTCCAGGTCGTGGCGAACGTATGCTTCGGAATGGCCTCATCCTTGGTGGCTCCGCATTTGCATGTGAAGCGGATGATACCCTCTTCCTCACAGCTCGACGGCTTTATGACCTGCGAGCTGTCCCATGTATGGGGTTCGAAAGACCCTTTGAGTCCTGTGTGCTCGCATGTGGAATCATGCCAGTGATAGGATTCGTCATGGTTCCACTGCGTGGAGTAAGAGTGACCGGTGGCGGGGATATCCTCCGCCATCGTTTCACCGCACACCGTGCATGTCAGGGTCTGTGAACCCTTCTCGGTACATGTCGCCTCTTTTGTGACGACCGGAGTTCCCCACGTATGCTCGTGCTCCGGCTCGCTCTCAGGTGTGCAGCTGATGCAGAACATCAGCGACACGACCAGAACGGACAGCAACATCCATTTGAGTGCTTTCTTCATCTCTTCATCCTTGGTACAGACTTATCAGAACATTGCGGTCAGGCAAAGGGGAATCGCACAGGAGAACTTGTTTGTGACATCCTTGGCCAGGTCGAGCTTGAGGTTGACTCCGATGGTTCCGGAAATGTTGTCGTTGACGACGAATCCGGTACCTACATCTGCGACGATGAGTCCTGTGCCTGTTCCGGGACCGACCAGCTGGCAGTCACCCCATGCGAATCCGCCGGCAGTCTGTGCATAGCCGTAGTTGCTGAACCAGTTGAGCTTGACGAACGGTGTGAGCTTATCGGTTGCGAAGTATGAGAACCTGAGTCCGAGCCTGTTGCCCATTGTCTCTCCGGTGTAGAGACGCAGGAGCAGGGCATCGTAGAGCTCGATCAGGAAGTTGTCGGTGAGGTAGCTGCCGTACACATCGAGCCTGTGCTGGACGATGCTGGTGTTGGCGAGGATGAGTGTGTAGCCTGCGACAGCCTCGAGGTTCTCTGTTCCGAGGTACTCTCCCTGGACGCTGAATGTTTTGACCTCTCCGTCGTTGTACATGTTCAGACAGAGCTCTGTCGGTACCAGTGCGATCTCAGCGGAGAACTTGAACTCCATGGGGATCTCGTAGACGGCGGCGAGGACTGCTGTCTTCCACGGCTTCTTGGGCTCCTGACCCATGGACATACCGGCGATGATCTGCAGGTCGTCGAACTGCATGTCGAAATAGATCCTGTTCCTTCCCTGCTCGAAGAGACCTGCTCCCATGAGCGGCTCCCAGCTGACAGTCTCGGCATAGAGCTCGTATGCGGTGTTACCGATGCACATCTTCAGCCAGTCGGTGAGCTTTGCGTTGATTTCCCATCCGTGGACCTCGACTGCGGCTCCGGGATACTTCTCGTCGGGCATCCTGAAGCGGATGTTCAGAAGAGCGGATCCGCGGGCACCGGAAAGTGTCGCGTTCATGTCTGCGAAGACGGTCTCGTCGGCACCGCCGATCGAGAATCCGACGGGAATCTCATGTGTCGGGTCGACATTAAAGCCATACTGCATGATGGTGTCGATTGTCACGTTGATCCCTGCGAATGCAGCGAAGGCGATCAGCACGAAAAGTACGGTTGCAATCAGTTTCTTCATTTCTTTCTCCTTTTGATACTCTGAAACCAAACTATCAAATTGTTTTTTTGTTTTCTATCCGATATCAGACCATCAGACTGACGATCTGACTATCAACTGTGGTTCATATACGAACTTGTTGGGTTTGTATTCCTCCGTTCCTTCCAGAAGCCTTACCATCCTGGCGTATCCGTTCTTGCCGATCTGGAAGAGCGGCTGCCTGATGCTGGTGAGCGGCGGGTCCACCAGGGATGACGAGAATATGTCGTCATATCCGATTATCGCAAGCTCCTCCGGAATCCTCACATGCATGGTCTTGGCCTCCTGCATGATTCCGGATGCCACTATGTCTCCTGCCGCGCAGAAGATCCCGTCGATGTCGGTTCCGTAGCGCTGCATGCGCTTGAAGACGATCTGGCCTTCCTCGAAGTAGTAGTCCTCGATGTAGAAGACATTGCGGCTGTTGAACTTCAGGTCATGGTCCTTGAGGGCCTGGAGGAAACCTTCCTTCCTCTCCTTCTGTGACAGGCCCAGTTCATCTCTGGTGCTGTCGCCCAGGACCAGTGCCAGGTTCTTGCGGCCCGAATTGATCAGGTGCTCGGTTGCCATGTAGGCGCCATGGTAGTTGTCCATGGTTATCTCTATGGCGCCTTCCGCCTGCTCGTCTATCACTATCATGGGACACTTGTTCTCATTGTAGAGCCTGACGACCTCGGGGGACGGGCTTATGGAGAGCAGGATCACTCCGTCGGCATGCTTTCCCAGACAGATGTCGGTCAGCACCTGGTCGTTCTTCGACAGCGTGGCGAAGAGGTTGATCACATACTCCGTCTCCGTGGAGCGGATGCTCTGCTCTATCCCCTTCAGGATCTCCATCTCGAATGTGCTGGAGAAGAAGTTCGCCACAACGCCGATGACATATGTCTTTCCGCTGACAAGCGACCTTGCCAGGTGGTTCGGATGGTAGTTCAGCTGCTTGGAAGCCGCAAGGACCTTCTTCTTGGTCTCTTCCGTGATGCTCGGCGAATTGCGCAGTGCCAGTGAGACTGTAGTATGTGAAACGCCGGCCAGACGCGCGACATCCTTGATTGTTACCATCAACTCTCCCCTTCCGTTTACTTGGCCGTCTTGTCGATCACTTTGCTGAGCGTCATGTCGACCCAGATGATTCCGACATCGTTGCCTGAGTTGCATGCATCGACGATGGCCTGACCGAACTCCTTTGCAGGATCGGAGTACTGGTTCCAGATCCATGTGTCGGCATCGTAGCCGATCTGGAACATGACGGGATTGGGCGCATAGTATCTGGCCCAGTCGGAGAATTCCTCCAACACATGGTCCATGTTGTCGAACTGCTGGCTGTCGTTGACGTAGACAAGTCCTTCCATTGGCGACGGGAGGTAGCTCTGCATCCAGTGCTTCACGAAGACGGTGTAGTCCTTGTTGTAGCTCTGGACCTTGGCCAGGACCTTCCTGGCATCGCTGTTGCTGAGCTTGGTGCCTTCATCCCTACCCTCGATGGGCTTGTGCCACTCGACATCTATGCCGAAACCCTTGACGCAGGAATGGTGGCTGTACTGTTTCATGACAATATCCGCAAGGGTGACCAGGTCCGCATAACCGGGCTCTACCTGGAGCCATACATCTATGCCGAGCTCGTCGCACTTGTCCAGATAGGATTCGTACCTGTCGTCGTCGCTACCGTAGATGTTGTCGTACTTTCCCTTGACGGGGAAATACAGACCGCAACTGTCGTCATGAATCTCACCTACGATGAGCACGTAGGCGCCGTTGCTTCCCTCATAGCGGGCCTCCATCTTCTCGGCGAATCCGGCCATGGTGGTCGGGTCTGGGAAGTTCTTCCCGTAACTCTTCCTCATTCCGTAGGTGGATATCCTTATTCCTGCCCACTTCACGGTGCAGGGCTCCTCGATGTTTTCATCGCATGATGACAGGATAAGTGAAACAGCCATGATCAGCGCAATGACGATAAATGTCTTCTTCATAGGTTATTTTCCGTACTTCATGGCCGTCTTCAGGCTGAAGTCGACCCATATGATACCCACATGCTGGCCGTCCTTGACGTCCTCCGCAAGCAGGTCCCCCAACTCCTTCTTCGGGTTGTCCAGCTTTCCCCAGACGGAATAGTCGGCGGGATAGCCGATCTGGAACATGACGGGGTTCGGATAATAGCGGTTGGCCCAGTCGGTGAAGAAGCTCTTCATGCTGTCCAGGCTCTTGAAGTACTGGCTGTCGTTGACGAAGATGATGTCCGAACGGTATGTCGGCGGCATCCAGTTGGCATCCCAGTGCTTGAAGAACACCGTGAAGCGCGGATCCACGCTCTTGACCGCCTCATCGATCTCCTTGGCGAGCTCGTCGGTGATCTTGGTGCCGTAACCGTTGGTTCCCTGTGTCTTGTACCACTCGACATCCACGCCGAAGCCCTTGACGCACTTGCGGTCCTTGTAGTACTCCATCGTGGCCTTGGCCAGCTCGACAAGATCGCAGTCGCCGGGCTCGACCTGAAGCCAGACGGAATAGCCTCTCTCGTCGCACATGTCCAGGAATTCCTTGTTCATGTCTGCGGGGAAGTCCTCGACGCCCTCTATCGTCCTTCCGACCGGGAAGTTGACAGAGCATCTCTGCTTTCCCTCGTTACCGGTGATGGATCCGACGATCCAGACGAATGTAGGGATCGATCCCTCGTATTCGGCACCCATGCGGGCTCCATACTCGATCCACTCGGTCGCGGTAGGCTCCTTCTTGAACATGGCTTCCTTCCAACCGTAGTCGGATCTCCTGCATCCCGCCCATGTGACGGCGGCGGTCTTCTCCGCCGGAATGCTGGGGCCGTAGTCGGGCCTTGCCTCTGCTTTCTCTGTCTTCTTGCATGAGACGGCAACGAAGAGCACCGCGAGTACCGCGGCGACAAAAAGAACGGAAACAGCAATCTTCTTCATCTTTCTATTCATACAATCACCTTTTCAGTGTGTTTTTCACAATGTCGATCCGGCACTTGTCTCCGGCAAGATCCTCCCATTTGTAGAGGACGACGCCTTCGGACCTGCCTTCAAGGGAAAGCTCCAGGACCTTCCCGAATTCTTCGGCACCCATCGGATCCTTCCTGTAGGCCTCTTTGACCTGTATGGAAGGAAGGACATGGGCGCATCCCTGATCCTCCATGTCTTTGAGCAATTCCCTTACATGGGAAGGCTCCAGGCGCATCATGTGGTGGTAGATCATGGGTGTCAGATAATCGCCTGTTTCGGACAGGACACCGAAATCCTGCCCTATTATCTCCCTGATTGCGCCATCGAACATGTTTCCTGTCCATGGTACGCAATGGATCCCCATCCTGACTGACGGCTTCAGTCCGCGTGCTGATGCACACAGGTCTGCGGCAGTCTCCCCGATCAGCTTCCGGCGCCACTGCCCTATGGTCGGGAACGCCTTCTGCTGCTCCGTACACCTGGGACAGAAGCAACTCTGCGGCAGCTCCCATGCCTCCGTGTGCGGGTCGGTTGTCTCCCAGAACTGGAAGAACCTTATGAAATCCAGCGAAACCCCGGGAGGATCGTATGTGCGGATGTCGTCCGCGATCCTCCTCCGGACGCTGTCCAGATGCGCTGCGTCCGTCGGACAGGCGAAGCGCACCCAGTCGACGTGGGCGGGTTTTCCATCCTTCAGCGTGGCGAACCCGTACGGCTCGTCAGGCTGCAGGAGGAACACCGGCTCGACTATGTTCCAGAAGAACCCACGCCTGGTGAGTTCTTCCGTGAAAGCCTTGTCCAGTGCTCCCCTGCCCAGGAAAACGGTGTTGAAGCCGCACTCCTCCATGAGGTCCAGGTTCCTGCTGTCGCAGAAACCCGGATCGTACAGCTTGACACCGTAGTATCTGTCCATGGATCAGCCCTTGACACCCGAGATGACCGTGCCCTGGATGAAGAACTTCTGGAAGAAGAAGAACATCAGGATCGGCGGCACGAGCATCATGACGGTCGCGGCGGCCTTGAGGGCGCTGTTGTTGAAGTACTTGGCATCGAACGATGTCAGACCCAGGGCAACAGGATACAGCTTCTGGTCCTGCAGGTAGATCAACGAGTAGAAGTAGTCGTTCCACCAGAACACCGCGGTCGAAAGCGTGATCGTCAGCATGACTGCCGTCGACTGGGGTACGATGACCTTCACCAGGATTCCGACAGCTCCGCATCCGTCGATCTTCGCGGCCTCGTCCAGCTCAAGCGGCAGACCCATGAAGAACTGTCTCATGAGGAAGACGTTCCACGGGCTGGCTGCGAAGTACGCGGCCACGGTCAGCGGCAGGTACGTGCCGTACCAACCCAGCTTGGTGTAGATGATGAAGCTCGGGATCAGGGAGACCTGCGCCGGAAGCATCATGGTCGACAGCAGGACGATGAACATCCAGTTGCGACCCTTGAACTTGAACCGCGAGAAACCGTATGCGACAAGTGTGCTGGAAAGCAGGGCTCCGATGGTGTTGATCACGACCAGGATGATCGAGTTGATCACGTAGCGGCCGAAATCACCCTTCGAAAGGGCATCGGGATAGTTGGACCAGGTGAACTTGACAGCCTTGACGCGCTGCTCTTCCGATGCGGGGATGTCCAGGTGGACGTTGTCCAGATGGTTCTCCTCCAGGTAGATCCACTGGCTTCCGACCTTTCCGATCTTGGCCACATGCATCTCCTTGCCGTCGATCTCCATCGCATAGACGGAATACGGAGCGGTCTCGAGCCTGAGGTTCTTGGCATCGGAGAGCGATGCGACGGCCTTGTCGATGTGCTCCTGGTCGATGTTGATCCTCTTTCCCTCTATGGGGACCAGGTTCCTGGCCATCGTTGTGATGACGTTCCAGAAATCACCGGGTTTGACTTCGGGGACCGTTCTGCTGACCTGCTTGGACGATACCGAGCCGCCGAGCATGGAGACGACCGGGTAGACGATCGCCAACGCGCAGACCACGATGATGATCATGGCCACTATGGTCCTGCGTCTGGCAAGGCGCCTCTTGGTCATGACACCGACATTGTTGGAGATGACGAATGCCCAGAGGAAAAGGTTAATGATCACCAGAAAGAATGCAAGGATAATCATCTCTTCACCTCCGACTCATAGAATACCCAGAGCTCCGACGACTTGAATGTCAGCAACGTCAGGATAAGCACTATAACGAACAGGAACCAGGCAAGCGCCGAAGCATAACCCATGTTCCTGAACTGGAACGCGTGCTTGTACAGGTACAGGTTGTAGAACATCGTCGAGTCAGCCGGTCCTCCTTTCGTAAGGACCATGGGTTCGGCGAAGTACTGGAACATTCCGATGAGACCCATGATCAGGTTGAAGAAGAAGATCGGGGTCATCTGCGGGATGGTGACGTGGGTAAGCTGCTGGAACTTGTTGCAACCGTCGATCTCCGCGGCCTCATAGAGGGCCGTGGGTATGCTCTGCAGACCCGACAGGTAGACGACCATTCCGCCACCGGCTCCCCATACCGAAAGGAACAGGAAGCAGTACAGCGTGTACTTGGGATCCAGGAGCCACTGCGGACCTCGCAGGCCCGCGGTCCTGAGTATGAAGTTGATCATACCGTACTGGTCGTCGAACATTCCTCTCCAAAGCATCGCGACTACGACACCGCTTATCATCGCCGGCAGGTAGAAGACCGTTCTCCAGAACTTCATTCCCGGTATCTTCATATTGAGGAGATACGCGAGCATGAAACCGGCGAACAGGCCCAGCGGAAGGCTGATGATACCGAACTTGACGGTGATCCAGAGGCTGTGCCACATCTCGCCCTTTGTGAACATCTTCGCGAAGTTGGCGAAACCTACCCACTTCGGCGTATTGATCGTGTCGTAATCGGTAAAGGCAAGATACATGGAGAAGACCATCGGAATGAATGTGAAAACAAGAAAACCGATGATCCAGGGGGCTATGAATGCATAGCCCTTCCTGGCGTATCTTTCGGATTGTGTTGCTATCCGTCTTTCTTTACTCATATACAGTCACCCTGCTTATCTTGAAGCCCAGTACTCGTCGAGGATGTCCTGGACCTCTGTATTCAGGTCTTCGGCGACCTGCTCCGGCGTGTCGTAGAGACCGCTGATGATGGATGCCATTGCGAACTCCATCTCATCCCAGACCTGCGAGTATCCGGGAACCCAGCTCTCGTTGTTCGGGTTGTCCGCATATGCGCCGGCATCGAGCAGGACCTGCCAGTTGATGTTCGGTCTCTCGGCCTTCTGCTCGTCGAGCCACTGTGCCTGCAGATCCTTCATCGCGGGGATTCCGCCGTAGTTGTGGTTGAGCCTGGAGTAGACTTCCTCGCTGAAGAGCCACTTGTAGACTTCCCATGCCTCTTCGGGATGGTTGCCGCTCTTGGTCATGACGAATGTGTCGATGTTGGTGGCGGAAACGACGTGGCCGTCCATTGCCGGGATCGCACCGATGTTCCAGCTGAAGTTGGCATCCCATGTCTCGAATGCATAGCTCATCCAGCTGAATGTCTCCCAGACGGCGAGTCTGTTGGATCCGAGCGGGTCGCTGTCGCCGAAGAGCGATGCGCCTGCGGCTGCATCCGATCTGGGTCTGACCTTCTCGACATAGATCATTCTCTCGAGCTCGGTGAAGGCCTTGATCCACTCAGGGCTGTTCATCGTGGCTGTCTTGTAGTCTTCCGACATTCCGAGTGCGACGCTCTTGCCGTTCTCGTCGAAGAACTTTCCGACCCATGCTCTCCACGGGGACCAGTCTGTTCCGTCATAACCGTACTGTATGACGTTGTCCATGTCGAAGTCGGGATCGTTGGCATCCGCATTCCACATGTCCAGGGTCATCAGACGTGCCTGCTCGTAGAGCTTGTCGTATGTCCAGTCCTTTGTTCCCCATTCCGTGGGAGGATACTCGAGACCGGCCCTGTCGTAGATGTCCTCGTTGTAGAACAGTGCCGAGGGATAGTAGCCGATCGGAAGACCGACGAGCTTCTCCTCTCCGTCGACGTTGTAGCGGTTGCTTTCGACAAGAGCCTCGTCATAGACGGAAAGATCCACCTTGTCCCTTTCGATGTAGGGTGTGAGGTCTACCCACTGGTCGATGAACTGCGCAACGCCCATGACACCGACAGGTCCGCAGATGTCCGGAGCCATTCCGGCCGCGACCAGAGTCGTGAACTTCGTCGCCGCATCGGCATAGGGAACTGTGAGGAACTCGAGCTCGATGCCCTTCTCCTTTCCGATTCCTTCATTGAACTCTTTCTGGAGTTCCTCGTGGACGGCGATCTGTGAGGGATCCGTTCCGGTTCCGAAACCGACCATGATCTGGATCTTCACTTTTTCCTTTGCGGCGGTCTTGGAGGAACCGCTGGAGGATGACGAATCACCCTTGCTGCATGAAACAACCATAACCGTTGACAATACAAGCAGTATCACCAGAACAACAGCCAATGCTCTCTTCATGTGTGTCTTCTCCTTCTGAACATCGTGTGAGCACAGTCATACCAATTTATTAAATTTGACAAGTGCACTTTTATGGTGTATTCTCCAACTTGAAAAGTCAAGAATAATTTTCACGTTAAATCTGACATTTTCCGATAAAGTGTCGTTTTATAACGTCTTCTGTTTCATAAAATTATGTTTCAGGGGTGTTTTAAGCGGTTTACGGCGGTTGCCGGGAATTACTTTTAACGTGAAAATAAATAAAAACGGGGGTAGTATGACCAAGAGGACCAAAGCAATGAAAAGCGGCGATTTCAGCTTTCTCAGGAACGGAGACGTCTGCATAAGGGAAGAAGCCGGCAACATGACACGTGAGCCGTGGCTCATGCTCCAGACAAGGCGCAATCAGGAACCGACCAAGACGCTCTGCTGGGGAATCACCAACAACGGATCGTCCTTCGCCAGGATCGGAACCCAGGAAGGAGACCTGGTCAACGGCTTTGTCCACGAGGATCCGTACAAATGCCGCCAGCTCGGTTCCTTCATATATTTTAAGGAAGGGAACAGGTATTTCACCGACTGCTGGTATCCCGTTCTCCACGCCGACCAGAAGCTGACGACGACCTATTCGTTCGGCTGCGTCACACGCGAGACGTCGTACATCGGTCTGGATGTGAAGACACGCTGCTTCATTCCCGACGAGTACGATGCGATGGTACAGCTGGTCACAGTCACGAACAACGAGGACAGGGAGCGCACGATCCAGGTGTTCGGAGTCAACCCCGTCAACGTCGGAGACGCCAGGGCGATCCAGTTCTCCGGTTTCAACTCGCTGATGATGGCCGGAGGCTTCCCGGACAGGAAGCTCGATGCCCTCATCTGGTACAACGGATACGGAATCCCGTTCGACGATGACGAGGATGCAGACCTCGGACTCTTCGGAAAGGTCCTGCTGCACGGATCCAGCGAGAAGCTCACCCAGTTCAGCATGCGCTACGAGGATTTCGTGGGCCACTACACGAGGACGATGGCCAACCCGCTGGCCCTTGAGACGGGAGTTCTGCCCGGCATCCAGGCACAGGAGTCCACAAGCTCTCTGTCAGTCGTGTGTTTCGACATCACCGTCCCGGCCAAGGGAAGCAGGACATTCACCATCTTCAGCGCCGCCGGAAGCACCGACAACTACTACCACAAGGGAAAGAAGGAGTTCAAGGCGATCCTCTCCAAGCTGCGTGACACCGCGGTCGCGGAGAAGATGCTGGAGCGCGTGAAGAAGGAATGGAAGGCCGACTTCGACAAGCTGCGCTTCAAGGTGCCCGGGAACAGGCTGTTCGCACCTTCGTTCAGGTGGATACAGTACCAGTGCGCCATGGTCCTGAACCTCAACAGGATGAAGAGCCGCTACCATTCCGGTTTCGAGTACGGATTCGGCTTCAGGGACATCCTCCAGGACATCCTGGCCGGCCTTGCATCCGACAGCGCCAAGACAAAGGCATTCATCAAGTACATCGGCGAGCAGATGTTCTCCGACGGACGCACATACCACAACTTCTACGTGTCGGCACCGGGAACGCTGGACTTCCACGCCTGTGACGACCCGATCTGGTTCATCTACGCCGTCTGCGAGTACATAAAGGAGACAGGAGACACATCGATCCTCGATGACATTGTCCCGTATGCCGATGCCAAGGAAGGCCGCCCTGAGAAGAGCGGAACGATGTTCGAGCACTGCCAGATGGCACTGTCCCAGGTCTGGACCAACAGCTTCGACGGCATCCCCATCATGTTCGATGCGGACTGGAACGACGACCTGTCCGGCTACGAGGACCACGGTTCCGTCATGGCCGCCATGCAGCTCTACAAGGCCCTCATGGACTTCGCCGAGCTGTGCTCGTTCCTCGGAAAGGAGGATCTTGCCGCTGACGCCAGAAAGAAGGCCTCTCTTACAAAGGACACTGTTGAAAAACACTGCATAGACTCCACCGGAGCATTCATCAGGCTTCTGGGACCGGGCAAGGACGCAAGTCAGAACGTCGGATCCGCCGACACGGACGGAAGGCTGTTCATGGAGCCCACATCATGGGCCCTCTTCAGCGGTCTTGCGACTGTGGATGAGTTCCGCGCCAGCCAGGAGGTCGTCGAGAGGAAACTCGCCGCCAAGGGCGGTATCGGACTGTGCACCGCGGACTACACCCTCTCCAAGGGCAAGCCGCCTGTGGACTGGACGGCCTACAAGCGCAACGCACCCGGAAAGAAGGAGAACGGAAGCTTCTTCCGCCACACGGAGTCCTGGTTCATCGCATCGCTGTGCTACGCCGGCGAGGGTGACAAGGCCTGGAGCTACTACTACAACACACTGCCTGCCGTCATGGCCAAGGCCGACCAGTTCAACTACAGCGCCGAGCCCTACGTCTATCCTGAGTATGTCTGCAGCCCGGCCAGCATCGACTACGGCAAGGCCGGCCATACATGGCTCACCGGAACAGCCCCGACAAGGGAAAGGATCCTCTGCGAGAACATCTTCGGTCTGCGCCCGTCCTATGAAGGACTCATCGTCGACCCGTGTGTCCCTAAGAAGTGGAAGACCTTCACCGCTGTCAGGAACTACAGGGGAAGCGAGTTCAGCATCAAGTACATCAACGCCGCAGGTGTCTGCCGCGGTGTACAGAAGATGCTGGTCGACGGCAGGGAGATCGACGGCAACGTGATTCCCCTTTCATACTGCGACGGTGCCAAGCACTTCGTTGAAGTCAGGATGGGCTGAACCATGTACGAGGATCTTGCAGGAATCAACTTCTTCGGTACCGACGGTATCCGTGGAAAAACAGAAACCACAGAGCTTTCACACATCGATGCACTGCGCCTCTTCAGGCGCAGTGCCGTCATTACACCGGCTCTGATCGATCTTGCCGTCAGGGCTTTCGTAAAGCTTATAGGCGGAACCGGAACAGACGTCTACGTCACCGGTTCCGACGGAAGGGACCTTGTCACGGGCAATGCATTCGTGGATGCGATGAACAACGCGTTCGCATCCTCAGGTGCGGCAGTGAAGTATCTGGGCGTCGTCCCGACTCCGGCCGTGCCGCAGTACCAGATTCAGGAGAACTGTCACGGAGCAGCGATGCTCACGGCAAGCCACAACCCCTCCAACCAGAACGGCATCAAGTTCTTCCTCAACGGGAAGAAACTCCTTCCTGAAGGTCCCATAGGGGATCTGGCCCTGTCCTCAATCATGCTGGAAATCGCCTCCGGATCCTGTCCTGCCGGCTGTCCGGCGGTCGCACCCGGAAAGGTCGAACCCGTGGATCCGATGGACATGGTCCTGGACATCCTGAGGAAGAACATACCGGTGGCCTCCATGAAGGACATGCATTTCTTCCTGGATACCGCGTCCGGCGCATGGACCAGATATGCCGACAGGTTCTTCACTGAAAGCGGACTCCCGTTCACAAGGATCTCCGCCGACGAGGAAGGCCACAACATCAACAGAAGCTGCGGCGTTGCCGAGATAGAAGGGCATGAGAGCTATACAAGAGCGCAGATTCCCTACTCTCCTCTCATTGTCAGGACATTGTTCGAGCATCCGCAGTCGTTCGGAATCGTCACGGACGGTGACGGTGACAGGGGTATGCTCCTCAGGTACGAGAAGGAAGGCGACTGCGTCAGGGTCTATGACGGAGACGAGGAGGCCTTCCTTGTCATGGGACTGTTCAGGAAACAGGGCAAACCCTCCGGCGGCTCGATCGTCTGCACCCTTGAGTCCGACATCATGTCGTCCGTCTCCTTTGCCGACACCTTCGGCTGCCGTGCCTCAATCACGGATGTCGGCGACAAGTGGATCTGCAACTGCGACCTGGACGACCTGACCATCGGATTCGAATCCTCCGGCCACGTGATCATCCCCGTGACACTGGACAACGGAAAGGTCCTTCTTTCCGGAAACGGACTTCTGACTGCAGCTCTCGCAGCAGCGGCCTTCAAGTCGGGCTGCAGCTCGTTCAAGCGCGGCTTCTCCAGGACATCCTACACGTACTATGTGAACAAGCAGCTCTTCCAGGCCGGAACAGAACTGTTCGAAAGCGATTCCGTCCTTCTTGCCGATGCACTCGCGAAGGCGCTTGCAGGCCACGACGGTCTTGCGTTCTCACGGCGTGCTTTCAAGGACAGGAACGTGCTGGCATACCAGGTGGAGCGTGGCGGTCTTGCGGTGGCGCTTATCGTCTCCAGGAACTCCGGTACGGAGGACAAGAACGCCGTCTACCTGAAGTGCACCCCGGACCTGACCTCCATACTCATTCCCGTTGCGGACGCTCTTGTGAAGCGCCACAGGGAAGTCATGAGGAACGATGACCTGCCCGAGATGGCGCTTGTCAGGGAAATCCTCTCCACAATGGAGAAGACAGGCTCCTACACCGTCTCCGACGAGCAGAGCAGGAACACCATGTTCACAGCCGTGCTCCATGCGCTGGAGCGTGAAGGCCGCATCAAAGGCGACGGAAAAAAGTTCATCCCTGCCGTCTGACAGGGATGAACCTCATCCTTTTTTCCCGTTACAAGGTCTTCGGAGCTCACACTCCGAAGATTTTTTCGAACTCGGCCACTATCTTCTTCTCCACCTTCTCCGCGGAAGCCCTGTCCGCGGCCGTGACCGTGCAGTAGTTCTTGATCTTGGGCTCCGTTCCGGAAGGCCTGATTATCGAAGAGCAGTTGCCCTCCAGCACGAACTTTATGACGTTCGATTTCGGAAGTCCGCCTATTCCCTTGCCGTAGTCCACGGTATCCAGAACCTTCAGTCCTCCGGCCTCCGGGAGCGCCGTGGTCCTCAGACCGTCCATGATGGCCTTCATACGGCCGAATCCCGCCGATCCCGGGAACTCGTACGAATGCTGGGTGATCAGGCAGTAGCCGAACTTCGAATACAGGCTGTTGAGCTTGTCCAGAAGCGATATGCCCTGTGTCTTGTAGAAGGCGAACATCTCGCAGATGAGGAACGATGCGTTGACGGCATCCTTGTCCCTGACATGCGGGCCGGAGAGATAGCCGTACGACTCCTCGAATCCCAGGATGTAGCTCTCCGGATGTCCTGCGGCCTCCAGCAGACCGATCTGCTCGCCGATGTACTTGAATCCGGTCAGGACATTGATTGTGCGCACCCCGTAGCTTTCCGCTATCCTCTGGGCCATGTCCGATGTGACTATCGTCTTGACGAACACCGGATCGGAAGGCATCCTGCCGTGGGTCTTGAGCTGCGAGCAGATGTAGTCCAGAAGGAGCATTCCCGTCTCGTTTCCGGTCAGGAGCTTCATCTCGCTGCCGTCGCGCACCGCGATTCCCACACGGTCGCAGTCCGGGTCGGTGGCAAGCATCAGATCGGCGTTCAGACGGCCGGCGTACTCCAGTCCCAGCTGCAGTGCGGCGCGGATCTCCGGGTTGGGATACGGGCAGGTCGGGAAGTTGCCGTCCGGCTGCTCCTGCTCCTTGACGACGCTGATGTTGGTGAAGCCCGTTTCGTTGAGGGCCCTGAGCACCGGTCTGAGGCCTGCTCCGTTGAGCGGTGAATAGACGATGGCGACATCCTTGTCCACCTTGTCCCCGAACAGGACGCTGCGCTTCTTCACTTCCTCGATGAAGGCCGTGTAGCAGTCGTCGCCGATGTATTCGATATCCCCGTTCTTGACAAAAGCCTCGAAATCACCGCGTTTGACGTCCTTGAAGATATCGGTCTTGGTGATCTGCGCCAGGATCGCATTGGCGGCATCGTCCGTTATCTGGCATCCGTCCGGTCCGTACACCTTGTATCCGTTGTACTTTGACGGGTTGTGGCTGGCCGTGACCATGACGCCTGCGGCGCACTTGAAATACCTGACGGCGAACGACACGCACGGAACCGGCATGAGCACCGGATACAGGTGCACCTTTATGCCGTTGGAGGCGAAGACCTCGGCCGCGACATTGCTGAAGACATCGCTCTTTATGCGGCTGTCATAACCTATGGCGATGGTCCTGTTGTCGGGGAATGCCGCGTTGACATAATCCGCAAGGCCCTGCGATGCCCTGGCCACGACGTATTCGTTCATGCGGTTGGTTCCCGCTCCGAGCACTCCGCGCAGTCCTGCCGTTCCGAACTCCAGATCCCTGTAGAACGCGTCCTCCACAGCCTTCTCATCCATTGCCTCGAGCTCTGTCCTGAACATCGGTGCGTTGTCCAGCCAGCGCCTGTATTCCTTCAAGTAATCCATGGTCTCTCCTGAAAAAAGATTTTTCTATGTTACAGTCTAGCATTGCCCGTTGGCCCTTACAACAACAAGTTTGCGCGCGTGGTGCCGCGAGTGGTGCCTCCGGGGCTCCTGCGATGGTGACAAGGACCGCGTAATGATGTAACTTTACTGCGGAGGCAAGGATGCTCTACACCCCGTCGCAGGTCAATCTTCATACACATTCCTTCTACTGCCGCCACGGCAAGGGAACAATAGCCGAGTACGTGGACAGGGCCAGGGCGGATGGACTAAAGCTTCTTGGTTTCTCCGAGCACTGCCCCCTTCCGGACCGTGATTACCAGAAGGGCAACCGCATGGACTACGACGAGCTTCCGGCCTACGAGGCCGATGTCAGGGCCCATATGGGGGATCCTGACCTGAAGGTGCTTTTGGGTGCCGAATGCGACTGGCTTCCCGACGAGGCTTCCTTCTACAGGGACGAGCTTCTGGGAAGACGCGGCTACGACTACCTGATCTGCTCTGTGCACCACATGGTCGACCCTTCCGACGGAAAGGAGAAGTTCCTGCAGTACCTGTCCCGTATGCCGGTGGGGCACATCATAGAGTACGTGGACCTGTACACCGCGGCGCTGGAGTCAGGCATGTTCCTCTTCGGCTGCCACCCGGACCTTTTCCTTGCTGCCCACAGGAAGTGGGATGCGGAGGCAAAGGCGGCTTCCCGTGACATCATACAGTGCGCGCTGGAGACAGACACACCGCTGGAGATCAACGACAACGGACTGCGCAAGAAACCCGTGCAGACCGATGACGGCCCCAGGCAGCCCTACCCGGTGCGCGAGTTCTGGGAGATGGCCCTTGACATGGGAGTGTCCGTCGTTACCAATTCCGATGCACACCGTCCGGTTGACCTCAGCGCCCACAGGACCAATGCATTCACATTCGCATCGGAACTGGGAATACATCTTTGCGGCTGGGAGATCGACGGGTCTTCCATCAGGTGCGCCGACATGGAGGATGCATGAAGACAGACGGACTGCGCAACGACGTGAAGCTCTACCGCAAACGTGATTTCCTCTTTGCCCTTTTCGTATCATCGATGGTCATGGTGAACACTTTGGGTACGAAAATCATCTCCATAGTGGGAATCCGGGTATCCGTCGGCATCTTCTTCGTCCCCGTGCTCTTTCTGGTCACGGACATCATAGGCGAGGTGTTCGGCCGCGCCGACGCATCGCGTTTCGTCAACATGGCAACCATCATGCTTGTGGTGCTCTTCGTGATGATGGCCGTCTGCATCGCCATCCCGCCGAACGAAAGCTGGGGCATGCAGGAGCAGTACGCAGCGGTCTTCGGTTCGTCGTTGCGCATGACCATAGCCTCCCTGGTGAGCTTCGTGGTGGCACAGCAGCTGGATGTCGTCATGTTCAGCTTCTGGGGCAAAGTCACCCACGGCAAGCACCTGTGGATCCGCAACAACCTCTCCACCATCGTCTCGCAGCTGATCGACACCACCATCTTCGAGTTCATCGCCTTCTGGCACCTGAACGACAAGTTCACCACCGCCTACATCATCTCGCTCATCATCCCCTACTGGCTATTCAAGGTCGTCTTCGCCCTCCTGGACACGCCGTTCTGCTACCTTGGCGTCCGCTGGCTCCGTGGAAGCTCCAAGCCCGATGCCTCACAGCCCGCGTAGTTGTAGTTGAATGCCTTAGTTGCCCTGGTTGCCTTACACGCCCCAGTTGCCTTTCACGCCCCAGTTGCCTTACACGCCCCAGTTGCCCCAGACGCACACCCCCCTCATTTGCCTTTTACACCCCTTTTAAGTAATATTACCCTATGAAAGAAAACACCATCGCAACAGAGAACCTCCCGAAGGTAATCTTCATCATCCCCATGAGGGGCTGCCCGGTATTCCCCGGACTCTACACCACGATCGAGGTGACAGACAAACAGGACATCGAGATAATCCGCCACTGCGAGCGGTTCAACGGGTTCGGTCTTGTCATGCTCAGGAACGACATCAAGGACAACAACAAGCTCTCCGAGGACGATTTCCACAAGGTCGGAACCTTCGTGAGGGTCAAGAACCAGATAAACACGATCTACGGCACCAAGAGCCTTTTCCTGGAGACCATCTGCAGGTTCAGGATCGACAGCATGCTGGTGGACCGCGGCACCGTCACGGCCAACGTGACATACCTCCAGGAGGATGAGCTTTCCCGCATAGAGGACAAGGCCTTCACAAGCGCCCTGCGCGAGGCCCTGGACCAGAGGGCCGACCGCTCCATGCTTCTGGAGAACCTGCGTTTCAACGCCAGCAACATACCCGAGGCCATCAGGCTGGCAGACTACCTGTGCTCTTCAGTTGTTCCGCGCAACAGACAGCAGGAATTCCTGGAGGAGCTCAACGGAAAGGCCAGGATCATGAAGGTCCTGCACGTCCTGCAGGAGGAGCTGGCAGTCCAGCACATGCACGACGAGATCCAGGAGATGGTCGGAAAGCGCATAGACTCGCGCCAGCGCGAATACTTCCTGCGCGAGGAGATGCGCTTCATCCGCAAGCAGCTGGACGAGCTGGGTCACAGTGCCGATGAGCTGGATTCGGAGGAAGACGACCAGGACAATCCCGACGCGGCTGAAGGAAAGAAGAAGCCCAAGGCAAGGAAGCCCAAGCTCATAGACAGGCTCAAGGCACTGAACCTTACCGGGGAGACATACGAGACAGTCATGGACGAATATCAGAAGATGACGGCCATGGATTCCAACAACCCTGAGTATTCCATAGTGCGCACATACCTGGAGATGGTGGCGGACCTCCCGTGGAACAGCTTCTCGCCGGACGATTTCAGCATCGACGACGCGCGCAGGATACTGGAGCAGGACCACTACGGAATCAAGGATGTGAAGGACAGGGTCCTGGAGTTCCTTGCGGTGCGCAAGCTCAGGAAGGACACCAAAGGCTCCATCATCTGTCTGGTGGGTCCTCCGGGAACCGGAAAGACATCCATAGGCATCTCCATCGCCAAGGCCCTGAAGAAGAAATACTACCGCTTCAGCGTGGGCGGAATGCGCGATGAGGCCGAGATAAAGGGCCACAGACGCACGTACATCGGCTCGATGCCGGGCCAGATCATCAAGGGACTCAGGGTCACAAAGACCAAGAACCCCGTCTTCGTAATCGACGAGGTGGACAAGATGACCGTCTCGGCACAGGGCGATCCTGCAGCGGCACTGCTGGAGGTCCTGGATCCGGAGCAGAACGCCACATTCAGGGACCACTACCTCGATATCCCGTTCGATGTGTCCAACGTGTTCTTCATCGTCACGGCGAACACGACCGACACCATCCCCCGCCCTCTTCTGGACAGGATGGAGGTCATCGAGCTCTCCGGATACACATCCGACGAGAAGCTTCACATCGGGAAGAAGTACCTTGTTCCCAAGAGCCGCGCCAGACACGGTCTGAAGAGCACCGACATAACCTACACGGACAAGATCCTCCACAAGATCGCCGAGGAGTACGCCAGGGAAGCCGGCGTGAGGCATTTCGAGAAGTGCCTGGACAAGATACACCGCAAGGTGGCCATGGAGATCGTGGAGGACGAGTACAAGCGTGCCCGGATGCGCGAGGACGGAGCACAGGAGAATGACTTCTCCGAAAAGGAAGCCTCCGGCGAGCTCATGAAGCGTCCCGTGCGCATCAACGAGGACAAGCTCGTGAAATATCTCGGACAGCCCATCTTCCATGAGGACGAGGTCATCCGCGCCAACAAGGTCGGAATGTCCGTCGGACTCGCATGGACATCCATGGGAGGCGATGTTCTCGCCATAGAGGCCCAGCACATCCCTGGCAAGGGCGAGCTGAGGATCACCGGCCAGCTGGGCGATGTCATGAAGGAAAGCGCCAACATCGCGTTCTCCTACATCAAGAGCATCTGCGCGTCGCACGGCATAGACATCTCATGGTTCGAGCGCAACAGCATCCACCTGCATATACCCGAGGGCGCCACACCCAAGGACGGACCTTCGGCAGGCATCACCATGGCAACGGCAATCTATTCGCTGGTGACCGGCCAGGTCATGGCCGCCGACATGGCCATGACGGGCGAGCTTTCGCTTCTGGGCAAGGTCATGCCGATCGGAGGCCTGAAGGAGAAGGTCCTGGCGGCGAGGCGCAACATGGTAAAGACCATCCTGATCCCGAAGTTCAACAAGCGCGATCTGGACAAGCTTGAAGCCAACGTGAAGGAAGGCATCGATTTCCATCTGGTCGGGGATATGGAGGAGGTCCTGGCTCTGGCGTTCCCGCACGACAGGTATCCTCTTGGATCCGGTGACCCGGATGCGCCCGAGGCTCCAGCTCAGAGCCCCGAGGACAGGATCGCAGCGGCTGTCGCCGGAGCGGTGACAAAGGCCGTGGCCGAGGCCCTGAAAGGCTGAAAGCGGAGGATTCGGGATGTCACAGAGGAAGATGGAGCTCCTGTCCCCGGGCGGGAGCATCGAGAAGATAGAGACCGCGTTCACATACGGTGCCGATTCCGTATACTTCGGCCTGAAGGATTTCTCCCTGAGGACCAACGCCAAAAACGTCGAGTACGGCACGCAGGAAGAACTGCGCAGGATCAAGGAACGCTTCGGCGGCCGGATGTACTGCACGGTGAACATCTACTTCCATGAGGACGACATAGACAAGCTTGAGGGGAAGCTGGACCAGATCAGGGATTACCCCTTCGATGCCTTCATCCTCTCCGACATCGGCATCCTGGACATCCTCAGAAGCCGCTTCCCCGATGCCGAGTACTCTCTCAGCACCCAGGCCAGCTGCATCAACTCCAGGTCAGCGAAAATATACCACGACATGGGTTTCAGCAAGGTCATCCTGGGCAGGGAGACACCTCTGAAGGACATCAGGAAGATCAAGGACGCCAATCCGGATCTGCTGATAGAGACCTTCGTGCACGGAGCCATGTGCATGGCCTACAGCGGAAGGTGCTTCCTCTCCTCCCACATGGCCGGAAGAAGCGGCAACTACGGCGACTGCTCGCACACATGCCGCTGGAACTACCGCCTTGCGCTGGAGGAGGAGCAGAGGCCCGGCCGCTACTACCCGGTGCTGGAGGAGAACGACTGGACGACCATCATGTCGTCCAAGGACCTGTGCATGATCGACCACCTGAAGGAACTTCAGGACGCAGGCGTGGATACGCTGAAGATCGAAGGCAGGATGAAGAGCATCTACTACGTGGCGTCCGTCACACGTGCGTACCGCAAGGCGCTGGACCACCTGTACGACCCGTCGGTCGACTACCTGCCCTATCGCGAGGAGCTTTTCAACGTGAGCCACCGCGAGTTCTCCACCGGATTCTTCTTCGGAAAGGGTCCGGTCGATGTCGACGAACCCGATCCCCTTGTAATGGACGACGACATCAACAAGCCCACCACCGGAGGCTACCTGCGCGACTATCTCTTCCTGGGAACCGTCAGGCAGCAGGTCTCCCCGGGTGTCTACGCCGTGGACATCAAGAACCAGATCAGAAGCGGCGATTCCATCGAGTTCATCGGCCCGGATGTCCTGTTCATAAGGGAGCCGTCGGTCGAGGTCCTGGATGAGGAGATGAGGACGGTGGAGCACATCGACCACTGCAAGACCGGCTACATCAGGACATCCGCTCCGGTACAGGACGGGTACATCATAAGGAAGGAAATCAGACTGTAGGTGTGAAAAAATTGCACACCGGTGTAAAAAACTTCACAACCGGACGTGCATTCTGTTGCGGATCCGGGTCCGGAACCCCTGTTTCTGTCATCAGAAACGGCCGAACGGCCACTTGGCACGGTACTTGCTATAAAGAAGGCAGAGCAACAGTTTTTTTCATACCTCCTTTTAGTGTGAAACATCCGGGAAAGCAACCCGGATGTTTTTTTGTCGCCTGAAGACGAGATACTACGCAAAAGTCTAGAAAATGGCATGCATCGGGTCATTGACTCATGATGGCGACAACTTTTTCTGCTTTTTCCGAGACAAAAAGTTAATTCTTTAAACTTTTTATATCAGTTTTTGGAAAAAAAGTTGTCACGCGGTAGTGTGAGGAAGAAATCTCCTCATGGGCACAGACCGATTCACACCCTGTGCACATGAGGAGGTATCCTTCTATCCTTACATTTTCGGACAAGCACAAAAAATACAGGCAGCCGTTTCCGACTGCCTGTCTCCTATCGGTTAAGGAAAGGGAGATGGGGTCATGCCTCCATCTGGTTCTTCTTATCCTGGATCTCCTGCCTTCTCTCCTTGCAGAGCTTGGAGATGTCTGCCAGAGCCTTTCTTGCTCTTGCAGCAGAAGCCTTGACGCCCTTCTCCTCGAACTTCACGCTTTCCTGCTCATACTGTTTGAACAAGGCGATGAGCTCATCATGTTTCGACATGCACTATTCCTCCTCAGGTGCTGAAATCTGGATAAATTCTACCACATCTCATTTGCAACGCAACACTTAATGTCGAAAAAACGCTGAAACAGCCCATTATTTCGAGGTTTTTTCAGGATTCTCCCTGTAGAAGACCGCCGTGAAACCCGTGGTGGACACCAGTGTGGAACCTGTCTTTTCCGCAAGGGATGCGGAAAGCTCGCGCACCATCTCCTTGAAATCCTGGAAACGGACCTTCACCAGTTCATGGTCCGTCAGCGCCGCATCCAGCGCGCCGACCACGCCCGATGTGATTCCCTCATGGCCCACCATGACCACGGGACCGATAGTCTGGGCCCTGCTCCTGAGCTCCGCCCTGAATCTGCTTGTCATCTCTTTGTCACGCATACATCTTTTCCTATGATACTTCTGCGCAAGCATATCAGAGAACGCATGCAGAGGCAATATGCGCCGACATGGACAACCCACCCCTGTTCGAGTAGAATGGAACACATGGGATTCAGCAGTTTTGACCAGGTCGTGGCCTTCATGGAAGGCTTTGTGAACCTGGAGAGGAAAACGGACAAATACAGTACGCGCACATACCGTCTGGACAGGATGAAGGCACTGATGGACAAGCTGGGGAACCCCCAGGACGGCTACAGGATCATCCATGTCGCGGGAAGCAAGGGAAAAGGCTCCACGGCAAGCTATATCGCACGGGGACTGGAGGCCGCAGGCTTCGTCACCGGACTGTACATGTCCCCCCATGTCT
>JBGUMQ010000020.1:0-23883 GCA_045116915.1 Sphaerochaetaceae bacterium
CGCCCGAGATACTCAGGGCTTTCGAGAAGACAAATCTGGAGCAGGTTTCCGGCTACGGTGCCGACAAGTTCTGCGCCTCTGCGGCGGAGAAGATCAAAGCCGTCTGCAATGCCCCGGATGCCCAGGTCGAGTTCATTTGCGGGGGAACGCAGACGAACCAGGCCATCATAGCCGCGATGCTTCAGCGCTATGAGGGCGTTATCGCCGCCAAGACGGGACACATCAGCTGCCACGAGGCGGGCGCCATAGAATACACAGGACACAAGGTGTTCGAGCTCCCTCAGGTCATGGGCAAGCTGCGCGCCGCCGACATCCGCTCTTTCGTCGAGGTCTTCGAAAAGGCGGACGCAAAGGACCACATGGTGTTCCCCGGCATGGTCTACATCTCGCACCCCACGGAATACGGCACGCTCTACAGCCTGTCGGAGCTCACCGCCATCTCCGAGGTCTGCCGTGAGAGCGGCATGGACCTTTTCCTGGACGGCGCAAGGCTCGGCTACGGCCTCATGAGCCGCCAGACCGATGTGACCATACAGGACATCGCCCGTCTTACGGATGTCTTCTACATCGGCGGGACCAAGGTCGGAGCCCTTTGCGGCGAGGCTGTCGTCTTCACGCACGGCAACAGACCGGCACATTTCCTGACCATGAAGAAGCAGAACGGCGCGCTCCTTGCCAAGGGCCGCCTCCTGGGCATCCAGTTCGACACCCTCTTCACCGACGACCTGTACTTCAGGATCGCCGCCCATGCCATAGACATGGCAGAACGTCTCAAGGACATCATGCGCAGGGCCGGCATCCCCTTCTTCCTGGAGTCCCCGACGAACCAGCAGTTCGTGATCCTGGACAACGCCACCATCGATCGTCTGCGCAGGGACGTGGGGTTCGAGAAGTGGGAGATCGTCGACGGGGAGCACACCGCCGTCAGGTTCGCGACCAGCTGGTCCACCACGGAAGAGGATTTGACAACGCTCGAGAAGCTGTTAATATGTTAAGGTGTCATTGAAACAACAGGAGGACGACAATGTCTGATTACATGGACGGAACAGGTATCCAGTACCATCTGAGGATAAAGAAAGGCGACGTTGGAAGATACGTCATACTTCCCGGAGACCCCAAGCGCGTACCCGTGATCGCGGGCTTCCTCAAGGACGCGAGGCAGGTGGCCGACTACAGGGAGTACAACACGTACACGGGCTACATCGGAGACACTCCGGTCAGCGTCTGCTCCACCGGAATCGGAGGCCCATCGGCCTCGATCGCCATGGAGGAGCTCTACAGATGCGGAGCCGACACCTTCATCAGGATGGGCACCTGCGGAGGAATCGCCCTTCCCGTCATGGGCGGTGATGCCGTGATAGCCACTGCCGCCATCAGGATGGAAGGCACAAGCCGCGAGTACGCCCCCATCGAGTTCCCCGCTGTGGCCGACTACGATGTCGTGACCGCCATCAAGCAGGCGGCCGAGAAGATGGAGTTGAAGCACCATCTGGGAATCGTGCAGTGCAAGGATGCCTTCTACGGCCAGCACAATCCCGAGATCATGCCTGTAAGCTACGAGCTTCTGAACAAATGGGAGGCCTGGAAGCGTCTGGGCGTCCTGGCATCGGAGATGGAAAGCGCTGCCCTGTTCGTCGTGGGCAGCTTCCTCAAGGTACGCTGCGGATCCGTGTTCTTCGTCGTGGGCAACCAGGAACGCGAGAATCTGGGAATGGACAACCCCAAGCTCCACGATACAACCAAGATCTGCGAACTGGCGGTCGAGTCCGTCAGACAGCTCATCGAGAACGACAAGGCACAGGGAAAACTCTGAAGAACCCGGGATTCAAACGTACAGATCCAGACCTTCAGCGAGCTCAGCCAGTCTGAGCTCGTTTTCTGTCAACTCGATGGTATCGAAACGAAAGACCTCCAGACCGGTCTCGGCATAGTCCTTCTGAAGCGCCGCGCACGGATGCATGCCCAGGTCCAGCTGGAAGCGCATCCTCACGCAATCGTTCTTTATGTCTTTCGAGAAAAAGAGATAGACCTTGTCCGTCTTCAGATTCCTCAGTGCAACGACACCTGTGTTGTCAGTCATGGCTCCTCCTACTTCAGGACCACATAGGTCTTTCCCTGACCGCCGTCATCCGGCAGGGCGAACCTATAGCTCTCAACAAGTGAGTTCTGGCCCAGATGCTTGTGGATACCAGTGGACAGGATGCCGTCGCCGTAGCCGTGGATGATGGAGAAACTCTTCAGACCGTGCACGCAGCAGGCCTCGATCTGGGCGTCTATGGCATCAAGCGCCTCCAGAAGCCTGTAGCCCCTGAGATCCAGGCTGAGTTTCGGTGACGGGGAACGGGAGCCGGACTCGAACGAGTACGACCTTGCCGCCACCGCCCTCCTGGGAACGGTCAGTTCGGTTTCCCTGAACGTGAACTTCATCGGACCGATGGCCACCTGCCACCTGCCCTTTCCCATGTCCCTGACGACAGTGCCTTCCCTCTTCGAAGATCCACACAGCACATCCATCCCGACCTTGAGCTCCACGCTGTCGGCCGAGGAGTTGTCCTCCTCCAGCTGGAGCGCGTCCAGAGCCTCCGACTCGGCCTCTGTATCGGCCTTCATACGGTCCTTCTTCTCCTGCAGGTCGTTGAAAAGAGCCTTCATCTTCAGCGTCTTCTCACGTGTGATCTCGCCTTCCCTGAGCTCGGCCACCATCTTCTCCATCTCACGCCGCGACTGCGCCATGAAATCGTCGAACTCGTTGAGCCGCTGCTTCTTCAGGCGGTTCTCGTAGGCCTGCAGCCTGCGCTTCTCCTTGGCAAGATGGTTCTCCTCGTTCTCCACGCCCCTGAGCCTGCGTTCCAGCTCGGCCTTGTGCTGGTCGGCCTCGCGCCTGAGCGTCTCCAGGTTGCGGATGATGGAGGATATCTTCATGGCCTCCTGGCCCATGTACTTCTGCGCGGACTGTGTGACGGACTTGGGAAGCCGCATGCGGCGCGCGGTGTCTATGGCATGGCTCTCTCCGGGAAGACCGGCTATGACGCGGAACGTCGGCTCAAGTGTCTTCTCGTCGAATTCCATGGATGCGTTCTGCACGATATCCGAACCGTAGGCATACTGCTTCAGGACTCCATGATGGCTTGTTGTCAGGGTAAGACAGCTTTTTTTCGTACAGAACTCAAGGATCGAGCGTGCAAGCGCCGCTCCCTCCTGCGGGTCCGTACCGCTTCCCAGCTCGTCCAGGATGACCAGCGAGTCCTTGGTGATCGTGCGCAGGATGAACCCTATGCTCTTCATGTGCCCGCTGAACGTGGACAGGTGGTTCTCTATGCTCTGGTCGTCCCCGATGTCGGTGAACACCCTGTCGAACAGCGCCAGGCGGCTTCCGTCGGATGCAGGCACATAGCCGCAGATCTGGTTCAGAAGCGAGAACAGACCCACGGTCTTCATGGTGACCGTCTTTCCGCCGGCATTGGGTCCGGTCAGGACCACGGCCTTGATGCCGGAAGGTATGGAGAGGTCTATCGGAACGCACTTGGCGCCCAGCAGCGGGTGGCGCGCATGTATGAGGTTGCAGCTGTAGTCTCCGGGTACCGAAGGATCGCCAATCTGCACCCTGCAGCAGTCGCTGGACCTTGCCCATGAGGCGAAAGCGTAGAGGAAATCGGCCTCGGTGACCTGCGACGATAGCACGCGGAGCTCCATCTCGGCTTCCTTGACCATGTCGGACAGCTTTCCGATCAGTCGTGCAATCTCCAGCTGTATCTCCTCCTGCGCCATGATGACGGCGTTGTTCATGTCCACAAGCCTGAACGGCTCCATGAACACGGTCCCTCCGCTTGCCGATGCGCTCTGGATGTAGCCGTCGATCATCGACCTGGACTCGTTCCTGACGGGAAGGAGTATCCTTCCGTCCCTCATGACGGCGGTATCGGACTGCATGACAGACGAGTTGCTGCGCATGAGCTCGGACGCAAGGCGGCTTCTCTCCATGCGGCGGGAATCGGCCTTCTCCCTGAGCGCCTTCACGGTGGGATAGTTCTCCTTCACCGTACCGGGGGACTCGAGGATCCTGAATATCTCCTGCTCAAGATACAGGAGGTTCTCCGGGATTTCCCCTATGATGGAGTCGGCTCCGCTGTCCCTGTCCGGACAGCCCTGTCTGAGGGAAAGCCCCAGAAGGGCCGAAAGGAGCCTTGCGCTGCGGATGAAGAGACCCACGTTGTACACCTGCTCGCCCTCGAGGGACGACACGGGATTGCGTGAGATGGATTCGAACACGGGTGAGATGTCGGGGAAGCTCTCCACCCTCATCCCGTCTTCCTTCGCGGCCTCGGCCATAGCGAACATGACGGCGGAGACCCTGCCCTGCCTGTTCAGATACGCATCGGTGTGGAACACAGGTATCGCGTTCCTGACCGCCGCGGCCCCTTCCGGGCTGAGCGCATGGTTGGCCACGGACTCGAGGACTAGGTCGAGTCCGAGATCTACTGCTGTCCTTTTGAACATTTCCTGCCCCGGTTCCTTCCCCAGACGGGAAGCCTGTCTTCCATCGTATCGAGCATGCGCAGGTAGCTTTCGTACCTGTCGGCATTGATCTTTCCCTTCTCCACCAGACGCCTGACCTCGCAGTCCGGTTCGTTCACATGCAGGCACCCGTCGTAGGCGCACTTCGCCGAAGCCTTGACGAACTCCGGGAACGACTGCGCCACAAGATGCGGGTCATCGTGCGGGACCGATATCTCCCTGAAACCAGGAGTGTCGATCAGCGTGAAGCCCGGTCCGTCCAGGATCAGCGAATGGTTGGTCGTATGGTTGCCCCTGTTGTACTTGGCGTTCAGGTCTCCGACCCTCTGGTCGGTTCCCAGTATCCTGTTCACCAGCGAGCTCTTTCCCACTCCGCTCTGTCCCACGAAGGCCGCCGTCCTGCCCTGCAGCATCTTCACGAAGGCATCGACATTCTCGCCGGTCTCCGCAGACACACTGGCCGTCTGGTATCCCAGTTTCTTGTAGAGCGTGAATCTTTCAAGCTCATCCTCTGTCAGAAGGATATCGCACTTGTTCAGCACAATCATCACCGGAACGCTCCTGCAGCATGCTATTACCCTGTCTATGAAGCGCGGTCTGAACGGCGGGCTCTCCACGCTGCATACACAGACCACAAGGTCCATGTTGGCGCAGATGGTCTGGTTCAGGGACCTCTTGTCGTTCCATCTGGCGAACTCGCTGCGCCGCTCATGGCGGAACGTGACAAGACCGTCGCCCGCACCGGCTTCGGGAGGTGTGAAGTCCACGATGTCGCCCACGACGATGGGATTGTACTCGCCGTCGGCCTGGGCGAGGTGCTTGCCCTTTATCCTGCAGCTGTACACCGTTCCGTCGTTTCCGCGCACCGAGTATATGTTGTTTATGGACCTGAGAACCGTTCCTTCCATCTGTTGCCTCAGCTGTTCATCAGCATGTCGCCGAACTGTGCGAACCGCTCGGGAAGCGGGGCCTCGAAATGCATCGTCTCTCCTGTCGAGGGATGCGCGATCTCCAGTATGGCGCTGTGGAGCATCAGGCTCCTTCCGGGGAACCTGGACAGCCTGTTGTTGTACATCACATCCCCCACCACCGGGTGGCCGATGTACTTCATATGCACTCTGATCTGGTGCGTGCGTCCTGTGAAGATCCTCACCTTCACCAGCGCAGCCTGCGGAAGCTGCCTGACAACCTCGTAATGGCTCTTGCTGTACTTGCCCTGGATCCTGTCAAGCGTCCCGCCTATCCTGTACTTGGGATCGTTGTAGACCTCGTTCTCTATCTCGGCCGTCCTCTTTGCGGACAGCCCTCCCTGGATGATGTACTCCCTCTGCTCCCTCACGGGCGCGAAGAGCTTGCGGTCGTTGCGGTCGCGGACCAGCATGCACTCGATGTCGTCCTCATGCTTCTGGAATATCCCGTCGCACCATGCGTAGTAGTACTTCTCTATCTCCCTGTTCTGGAACTGTTCGCTCAGCGCGGCATGCGCCGATGCGTTCAGCGCTATGACCATGACACCGCTCGTGTCCTTGTCAAGACGGTGGACTATGCCCGGCCTGGAGATGTCGCACTCGTCGGCCATAGCGTCGATGAAGTCCTGTCCGTATCTGAAGGCCAGTGCGTTCACCACCGTACCGTGCGTGTTGCCCGCACCGGGATGGACCACCATGCCCTGCGCCTTGTTTATGACAAGCATGTCGGAGTCCTCGTAGAGGATGTCCAGCGGGATGTCCTCGGGCTCCACCTTCTCGAATACATCTGCGATATATGTCAGCTCTACAATGTCCCCGATGGCGACCTTGTCGCTTTTTTTCGCACTTTTGCCGTTTATCAGGATACTGCAGCCTTCACCCGTGAGCGCGGACCTGGAGAGCTCGGGGATTCTGGACGCAAGGAACGCGTCGACCCTCTTTCCGGAATCGGATTCCTCCGCCGTGAAGGAATAGAACCTTTCAATCCGCATCCACGACCCCCAGGATGAAATCCACCAGCGCTATCGTTGCGGAGATCGCGCATGCGACTCCCAGGGTCTCGAGGAACGTCGCATCCTTCTTCAGGGTGCTGAAGGCAAGCGCGCTTATGGGATACGCGATGGGGATACCGCCAAGGAAGATGCACTCGGCCCTTCTGAGGTCGAGCGACCACTTGGGGAACTCATCCGTCGTGTAGGGCTCGTACCCGCTCAGCGTAAGGCTGAAAACCGGCGTGAGGAAACCCGCCGTCAGCACTATCAGCAACACCGCAACCAACTTCTTCATCTGCTGTAATCCCTCGGACCGAAAAGCGCGGTCCCTATCCTCACCTCGGTGGATCCGTTGCGGACACCGATCATGTAATCTCCGCTCATACCCATGGAGAGGATCGCGAAATCCACTCCCGGGAACCTTGATGCGCACTCGTCCCTCAGGCTCGCAAGCTCCTTGAAAGCCCTGTCCGTCAGCTCGTCCTTCCGCGCCGGGTCGCAATCCACGGGGCCCACCGTCATGAGTCCGCGTATCCTGACATGCTCCATCTGCTCCGCTTCCCCGATGCATGCGAAAAGCTCTTCTTTCGTCAGGAAACCGCTCTTGGCCTCCTCGCTCGAGGTGTTGTACTCAAGAAGGACATCCATGACCTTGCCGCATGCTCCTGCGGCCCTGTCTATCTTCTCCAGGAGATGGAGCGAATCCACGCTCTCTATCATATCGACCAGCGGCACGACCTTGCCGACCTTGTTGGACTGCAGGTGCCCGATCATGTGGAGCTCCAGATCCGCGGGCCTTGTGCTGAATTTGGCCACGATCTCCTGCACGTGGTTCTCCCCGAAAAGCCGCACGCCGGCATCGTAGACCGCCATGATCTCCTCCACCGTGCGTGTCTTGCTCACGGCCATCAGCCGTGCGCTGCCTATGGAGTCCTTTATCTGTTTTATGACCGATGAATAGTCGATGCTCATGGCTAAGATTCTAGCTTAATAAGATACTTAATACAATATTGACAGCTGGCAATCAAAAATGCTACTTTAACTGCGCACGGCCGTGTAGCTCAGCGGGAGAGCCCCAGTCTTACACACTGGTTGTCGTTGGTTCAATCCCAACCGCGGTCAAAAGAAATGGACCCTTTGCGGGTCCGTTTTTTTGATTTCGCGAAAACTTGAAGCAAAAGCAGTCCGATATGCGTTATTTGCGCCTCCGGACTGCTGTTTTTTTGAAAATGAGCAGTCCGATACGCCGTTTTTCACGTTTTGGACTGCTTTCTCACACTTGGCAATCCCAACCGCGGTCAAAAGAAAAGGGACGGCTCATCACCGTCCCTTCTGCATTTGAAGCACGACCCCATTACTGGATGATCGTGATCCTTCCCTGCGGCTCGAGGTAGGGCTCTGCGATGACACCGCCGAGAACCTCGGTGATGTACTGCATGAGAACCTCATCAAGCGGATAACCTGTGTCGAACTGCTCCGTTGCGCTTGCGAAGGCATAGAATGTGTCTCCACCGGCTGCACAGAAGTTGTTCGTGATGACGGCATAAGTTGCCTCAGGATCGAACGGCTTGCCGTTGATCTCGTCGATCGTCACACGGTTGATCGAGGCGGGTCCGAAGTATGTCGATCCGGGATAGGTCTCGGCCTGCGGAGCATAGGCCTTGGTCGTGTCGATCGTGTACTTCATGCCGGAGACCTGCGGGAATCCGCCGGCCGGATCGGGCGTCATGTAAGTGGAAGCCTCGACAGCCTCGAGAAGCTCGGCACCTGTGACATAAACGAGTGTGACCGTGTTGCCGAACGGCAGGACCTTGTTGACATCGTTCATCGAGACATCGCCTGCGTGGATCCATGCACGGATTCCGCCGCCGTTCGTGAGGGCAAGGATGTTCTCCTCGGGAACATTGACCACAGAGAGGTCCTGCTTGATGATCCACATCATCGAATCGGTGATCAGGTCTCCGCTGTTCGTCTCCATGTTCCTGTTTCCGGGAGCCTTGTCGCCGTTGAGCTCGGCCTTGGACTGTGCGAAGACCGCACCGTACTCCTCATCGATGGCTGTGATGATGCTCTGGGCCAGAGCCAGGACTTCGGGATCGGCCTCGATTTCGGCGACGTCCACGAGGAAGTGCTCATCGATCTTTCCTGTCTTGCTGTCGATTACGACGACTCCGATGTACGGCAGGTTGAGACCTGTCTGCTGGATCTCGAATCCGCCGGCTTCCGTGAAGACGTTGTGCGAGTGGCCGTCGATGAGCAGGTCGATACCTGTCGTGTTGGCCATGACGTCGACGGACCTGTTGCCCATCGACTCCTCATCGAGTCCGAGGTGTCCGACAACGATGACCGTATCGGCGCCCTCTGCCCTGACCTGGTCGACAAGCATCTGTGTCAGCTTGTAGAGGTCCTCGAAGGCGACGAACTGGAGACCCTTGATGTTGGTGGGGTTGACCTTCGTCTGGACTTCGGGAGTGTCGAGTCCGATGAAGGCGACCTTTCCGCCCATCGCCGACTCGTACATGACATACGGGAAGAAGATCGGATTTCCGTCGGCATCGAAGATGTCGGCGCAGATGACGAAGAAGTTGCCCTCGCTCATGTTCTCGAGGAGCTGGTCGTAGCCGAAATCGAAATCATGGTTTCCGAGGTTGACGACGTCGTATCCGACAGCATTCATCATCGTGACCGCGTTCGCGCCCTTGGAGCGGCTCACATACGGGGAGCCCTGGCTGAAGTCTCCGTTCTCGACAACGATGACATCGGCATCGAGGCTGAGGTACTTGGCGCGCAGAGCGGCCATCTTGGCATAACCCTCGAGTGCTCCGTGGATATCGTTCGAATGGAGAACGACTGTTTTTCCATACATCTCACCATGCTTGACCTCGACGATCGACTGTGCGAACACACATGTCATGACGGCGAGGAGGACAAGCATCACTGCAAAAGCTTTCTTAGAAAAGTTTCTCACGTGTTCCTCCTATAAATAGTGGTAACAGTATTCTAAACTGTATCCACGTCATATGGAAGAACGAAATTCAAAAATCACATGAGGAAAGTCGCATCGCCGTAGCTGAAGAAGCGGTAGCGCTCCTCCACGGCGTGGCGGTAGGCCGCAAGGATGTGGTCGCGGCCTGCAAATGCGGACACAAGAACGAGTAATGTGGATTCCGGAGTGTGGAAATTCGTGAGCATGCGGTCGACAATCAGGAACTCGAAGCCTGGTTTGATGAAGAGGTTCGTGGCTCCGGAGCCGGATTGCAGGAGTCCGGTGGTCCTGTCCACGGCGCTCTCCAGCGTGCGGACGCTGGTCGTACCGATGGCCACAACCGTCCTGCCCTCGGCCTTGGCGCGGTTGATCTTCCGGGCGACCTCCTCAGACACATGGTAGCTTTCGGTGTGCATCACGTGGTCCTCGAGGTTCTCCGTGCGCACCGGAAGGAACGTTCCCATGCCCACATGGAGCGTGATGTGCAGGATCTCCACACCTTTGGCCTCAAGGGCCGTCACCATCTCGGGAGTGAAGTGGAGGCCTGCCGTGGGGCTTGCCATGGAGCCGCACTCGTTGGCGAATATCGTCTGGTAGCGTTTCTCGTCGTTGAAGTCGTCCTCCCTCTTGATGTACGGAGGAAGCGGGACATGGCCGCATCTGAGGAAGAAGTCCTCGTCCACAGGACGATCGAACCTCACGACTTTGAGTGAAGACCCGCTGTCGCTGTCGTCGACATCGGAATCGATGACGGCACGGCAGTACAACTCGCCTTCCGGAGTGCGGAACTCATAGCCCTTGCCCGGCTTCTGCTTCCGGCTCTTGCTCACCATGGCCTGCCAGCGGTCCGGCCCCATGGCGCCGGTGAAAAGGAACTCCACCCTGCCTCCCGTTTCCGAGATGCCGAACACGCGCGCCTTGCGCACCCGAGTGTCGTTGACAACGACCACCGAACCCGGCTCTATGAGGGTCGGGAAATCGCTCATGCGCATGTCGGTGTATTCGCCGGTGGTGCGGCTGATCACCAGCAGTCTGTCGTCGCCCCTTCTCTGTGCGGGTGTCTGGGCGATCAGCTCCTGCGGAAGGTCGAACGTGAACTCGCTTATCTTCATATCTTTTTTCCCAAATTCAAAATATACAATCCAATCAGAACAGGTCCAACGTTCCCTGCTGATCTCCTGCCCCACCGAATCCCGGCAGGAAATTGCTTCCGTTGGAGTTCATCTGGGCCTGCATCAGGTCCTGGAGCCCGAGCAGCTCGTAGGCCTTGGCCGTCACCATCCGGCCGCGCGGCGTGCGCTTGAGATAACCCTTCTGGATCAGGTAGGGCTCGTAGAAGTCCTCCAGGGACTCGATGGCCTCGCCGACGGAGATGCTCAGGGTCTCGGCACCCACCGGACCTCCTCCGTAGAACTCGATGATGGTGCGGAGGATGTTGCGGTCCTGGTCCTCAAGACCGTTGAGGTCGATCCCCAGGTTCTTGATGCTGCTGTACACGACATCCGGGGTTATCGTCCCGTTGGACTTTACCTCGGCGAAATCACGGAATCGCCTCAGCAGCCTGTTGGCGATCCTGGGCGTTCCCCTGGAGCACTTGGCCAGGAGCAGCACGGCCTCGTCCTCGATCGGGACGTTGATCAGGGATGCGCTGCGCTTGATTATCTGGCCCAACTCCTGCTCGTTGTAGAACTCGATGCGGCAGTTTATGCCGAACCTCGTCTGCAGCGGGGAGCTCACCATGCCGGCTTTGGTAGTGGCGCCTATGAGGGTGAAATGTGGAATTGGTATCCTCATGGTCCTTGCGCTCGGTCCCTGCCCTATCACCCAGTCGATCTCGAAATCCTCCATGGCGATGTAGAGCATCTCCTCCAGCGCGGGCTTGAGGCGGTGGATCTCGTCTATGAAGAAGACCGAGTTCTCTGTGACGTTGGTCAGGATTCCGGCAAGGTCCTTGGGCTTGTCCAGGGCGGGCGCGCTTGTCATGCGGATCTCCGAACCCATCTCGTTGGCAACGATGGAGGCCAGCGTCGTCTTTCCCAGTCCCGGAGGACCTATGAGAAAGACATGGTCCAGGGCCTCACCTCTCTCGCGGGCGGCCTTTATGAAGATCCCCAGGTTCTCCTTGATCTTCTTCTGACCCTGGAAGTCCTTGAGGAACTTGGGTCTGAGGATGTTCTCCTGCGCGTCAGCCTCCTGGGCGGAGGTCGACATTATGGATGTGCTCTGAAGGAAATCCACGTCGTCCATATCAGCTGAGTCCTACCACCGCACTGCGGAAAAGCCATTCTTCGATGGCGCTCTGGTTATGTGTCGCCACGAATTCCTCATTGTCTTTCAGAAGCTGGGCTACCGTTTCATGGACCTTCTTCTTGTCGTAGCCCATCTCCACAAGAGCATCGATGACATCCTGGTACTTCTTGGAGTTGCCCGTGGCCACGTTCTGCGGCTTGGAGGCCTCCTGCGTGAACACCAGTGTGTCGCGTAGTGCCAGGATGATCTTCTGCGATGTCTTGGCGCCCAATCCGGGGATCCTGGAGAGGAAGTTCACGTCGCTCTGGTCAAGAGCCGCGATGAAGTCGCGCACACGCACGCCGGAGAGGATCTTCATGGCCTGTCTGGGCCCTATCCCGTTGACCTTGATCAGCTCAAGGAAAAGGCGTCTTTCGTCCTCGTCGGAGAAACCGAACAGCGTCATGCCGTCCTCGCGGTGCTGTAGCCATGCCAGCAACCTGACGTTGCCGCGCTCGGCGCCCTGGAGATTCGACAGCCTGGTGGCGGTCTGCGACGAAATGATCAGCTCGTACTCGACGCTCCCTCCGAGAATGATGGCGCTCTGCGCGTTTACGCAGACAAGCTGACCTATGATTGCGTTTATCATCTGAACTTCCCCGTAGTCGAATTCGTATTGCAGAAACACACGGCCGCCGCAAGGGCATCGGCCGCATGGTCCGGTCTGGGTATCTTGTCCAGCTTGAGGAGGATGCGGCACATCTCCTGCACCTGCTTCTTCTCAGCCTTCCCGTAGCCCGTGATGGCCGTCTTGATCTGAAGCGGAGTGAACATCGTCACGGGGACGTCCATCCTGTACGCGGCATACGAGACCGCGCCGATGACCTTGGCCACCCCTATGGCCGATGCCTCGTTCTTGGCGAAGAAGATGTCCTCCATGGACAGGAACTCAACTCCGTACTTCTCGATTATCCTTCCGACGCTCTCGGCTATCACCGCGATCCGCTTCGAAAGCACATCGTCCGTGGACGTGTTTATCACGCCATAACAAACAGGCTGGAACCTCTGTCCTGTAAAATCGACAATGCCCCAGCCTGTGTTCGCGATTCCCGGATCGATGCCAAGAACCAGCATTCAATTACTCTTCGTCGAAATCGTCCGGCAGCTCCAGGTTCGTGGCGACGCTCTGGACGTCATCGAGATCCTCAAGACGCTCGACGATGTTCATGACCTTCTGGGCCTTTTCCTTGTCCAGTGTGACGGTCTGGTCGGCGATCCTGCTGACATCGGCGCTGTCCTGCTCGAAACCCGCGGCCTGCATGGCCTCCAGGACCGTTCCGAAATCGGCCGGAGATGTGGTGACCTCGATCACTCCGTCCTCGTTCGTGACATCCTCGGCACCGTTCTCCAGAGCGGCGTTGAAGATCTCCTCCTCCGAGTACTTGGAGGCATCGTAGGTGATGACACCTTTGGTCTGGAACATGTATGAGACGCATCCGGATGATCCGAGCGATCCGCCGAGCTTCGTCAGCGTGCTCCTGACATCTGCGGCTGTCCTGTTCTTGTTGTCTGTCAGCGTGTCAACGATGATGGCGACTCCGCCAGGGGCATAACCCTCGTAAACCAGCTCCATGAAGACCGCGTTGCCCATCTCGCCGGAACCCTTCTTGATGGCTCTCTCGATGTTGTCCTTGGGCATGTTCTCGGCTCTTGCCTTGAGAATGGCGGTCCTGAGTGCCGCGTTCATATCGGGATCCGCACCACCCATCTTTGCAGCGACGCTGATCTCCTTGATGAGTTTCGTGAACTTCTGACCGCGCTTCTGGTCAGCAATCCCCTTCTTGTGCTTAATGGTTGCCCATTTGCTGTGACCTGACATTATTCACCTCTGTGATTATATAAAAAGAATACCCGTCAAATTTACCACGCCTGCATTTTTGCTGTCAATACAGCCGCTCCAACAATGTGAGCGCCGCGGCATCCGCAGTCATCAGGCCCCCGTCATCCGGAATCACGCAATCACCGTCCGCATGGAATCCGGGCAGATCATCCGCAAGGTCTGCCACGATGCCCTGATTCCATGTCCTACCTGCGAATTCCACTGCTCTTCTGACATCCAGGCCACCTTTATACCTCAACCCCATTAGGACCAGCTCCTCGCAGGCCTCCTTTCCGGTCAGCTTCTCATACTGCGCGCCTTCGAACGCAGAACCCTTCACATAGCCTTCCACAGAGCACGGGAAGTTGATGCGGGTCACTTTTCCTGAGGCATCGATACCTGTCGAGGCGGCACCCGGACCAAGACCCAGATAAGGCCTGTAGCCCCAGTATCTGCAGTTGTGCGCACATCGTTTTCCCGGCTTTGCGAAGTTGGAGACCTCATAGTGTTCGAGCCCCCGGGATTCGAGAAAATCCCAGACATTCCCGAGTATCCCATACTGGGCATCGGAATCGGGAAGTTCCGGTTTTTTCCTGTAAAGCGGAGTTCCCTCTTCCAGAGTCAGGGCATAGACGCTCAGATGGTCGGGATCGTACCCGTCCACCATACGCCCCACATCGGCCATCTCGTCGTGCCAGGAACCCAGGCATGTGATCAGGTCGTAGTTCAGCGAGCATCCGCTTTCCGCACGCAGTTCCTGTGCAAGCTCCATCCCCTTCAGCGTCTGATCGATGTCCGTGTTGCGGCCAAGGAACCTCAGGGCCTGGGGATCCAGGCTCTGCACACCCATTGATATCCTGGTGAAATACGAACTGAAAAGCGGGAAGAATTCACGTGTCAGGCTCTCGGGATTCATCTCGGTGCTGAACTCCGCAGGCCGTCCGTTGGCGCACACGGCCCGTGCTATCCTCTCCAGCCTCCGGGGCCCCAGACAGCCCGGATTGCCGCCGCCGATGAAGGCCGTGGCATAAGGCCTGCCCTTCATGAGACCGTTGACAGCATCTATTTCCGCCACAAGACGTTGCACATAGGCGTCCATCAGCTCGTCCGAGCATCCTGCTATCGAGTAAAACGCACAGTATGCGCACTTGGAAATGCAGAACGGGACATGGATGTAGAGGGAAAGGTCCCTTGAGAAGTCGAAGCGGTCCGTTAATGAAGGCATCGGCCCGGGGTCGTTATTTGTCAAGAAGCGATGCGATCCTGCCCAGCGGCCAGATCCTGAACACGACCTTGCCGTTGACCGCATCGGCGCTTACGGGACCGAAGTAGCGGCCGTCCTGAGAGTTGTCGCGGTTGTCGCCCAGCGGCAGCACGTAACCCTCGGGAACATAAACACCCGTGGCGTATTTGGCGTAGGTGCTCCGGGCCTGCATGTCCGACGGGTCGGCCATCATCTGACCGATGGCCGTCTGCTTGTTGTACTCGTAGAGGTCGGTGAACGATGCGCTGCTGTCGATGGCCTTGTATGCGTTGACAAGGTCCTTCGGAAGGTTGGAACTGGATACTCCGGCCATCGTCAGGCCGTTGATCCTACCCATGGCGTTGTAGCCGGTGTATGTCGTGCTCTCTATCGTCCTGTGCGGTGCCCCGGAAAGCCCGTTCGCGGCGCGGAACTCCGATTCGTCCACGAACTCACCGGTTCCGGCGGCCTTGATGTACGCGTTGCCGTTGATGAACGTGAACGTGTCGCCAGCCTCGCCGGCCGTCCTCTTGACCAGCAGCTTCTCACGCATCTGGCCGTTCTCATCGACATCGATGTTTACCAGAGAGAACGTGATCATGTAGAGCACCTGGCTGAAGATGTTGAAGAACGGACCCTTGCTCTCGTACTCGGGATTGTAGAACGTGATTATCTCGTCACGGTCGGGAGTGCGTGAATCCAGGATCTTGGGACCCTGCGGGAACAGCTCGACACCGTATGTGAGCTTGGATACCATCACCCTGTCCTTAACAAGCAGCGTGTCCAGCATGGAGGGCGACGGGATGACGAAGAACTGGAACAGGAACTGGTTGAGCAGGAACACGACGACCACCGCGAAAAGGATGGCATCCAGCCAGTCCAGGGCCTCGCTCCTGAACGTGCGGTTCTTCTTCGCCGCAAGCTTTTTCGCCTTCCTTCTGGTGAGTCTTTTCTCCGTCCACGCCTGGACTCCGTCAAAGAACCTGTCCATCTCAAACCCCTCGCAGGATAGTATCCGTGCAAAGTATAATGACAAACACCGTCGTTGACAACAACGGACATAATATATAACTTTGCAGGTATGAGGAAAAGCAATAGCAAAGAGCTCCCGAAGGTGGAGCCAGTCAAGATAAAACCCCTGTTCGGACTCAAGCCGGGACTCTGGCTTACGATAGCCTATGCTCTGGCGATACTCGTGATAATCTTCGTTGTCGCCATGCTTCCGGACATCATCGACGGACACAAGCGCGTTACGTTCACAAGCAAAGCAGGCACCGCCGCCGTGTATCTGGACGGAGTCTATCAGGGCGGAACCCCCTTCACCCGCAGCGTGAAGAGCGGGACCTACACCGTTTCCTATCAGGTCAACGGAGTGGAGATCGACAGCTTCACGCTCAATGTCGGACATCCCGTATTCCTGAACTGGCTCTTCCCCCGCGTGCAGAAGGTGGAAAGCAACGCCGCACTCAACGACGCCGCCTTCGAAGCCCTCACGAAGGAGCTTCTCCAGGATGCGAACGCATACAGTGCGGTCCTCGAATACGACTCCACGCACCGCTATCCCCAGATCTTCTCACAGTATGCGCAGAGCATACTGACCAGCAGCCACGCCCAGGACTCCAAGGCCTTCGAGGCCGCCCTGCTCTTCGTCACCACGGACGATATGGGACAGGATGCCGTGCAGGCATGTGCTACCATCGGCCTGAACCTCATCACACCATATGAGATCCTGACTTCAGGCAAGGGCTCGACTGTCGGAACCGCCGACGAACAGACCCCCGTTCTGACCGCTACACCTGTCCAGCTGCAGGCCGGATCGTTCACACTCGAAGGCTACATCGTTCCCGAAGCCGACTTCTCGAACGGCCGTGTTGTGGATTCCTCCTATCCCGCGGTGCTGGAGGCGGGCGTGCAGGTCCATACGGATTCATTCAACATCTCCGCATACTGCATCACCGAATCCCAGTATTCGGCCTTCATGGCCCGGAATCCCAAGTGGAGCCGCGACAACAAGAGCGCCCTGGTGGAGGAAGGACTTGTCGACGAGTACTACCTTGACGGTGTCGACTTCAGCACAGCCACGGCTGCAAGACCCGTGCGCAACATCAGCTGGAATGCCGCGAATGCATTCTGCGCATGGCTTTCAGAAACAACTGGAAAGAACGTCACCCTCCCCACCGAGGACCAGTGGATCGCAGCCAGCCTGACGGATACCGAGGGCGGATACCAGAAATCCCTCATGCCCTCCACAACCGAAGGAAGC
Source organism: Sphaerochaetaceae bacterium (assembly GCA_045116915.1). Classification (GTDB taxonomy): domain Bacteria; phylum Spirochaetota; class Spirochaetia; order Sphaerochaetales; family Sphaerochaetaceae; genus UBA9732. The sequence goes on from JBGUMQ010000020.1 coordinate 17,076, forward strand.
CCGTCGGCGATGCTCGGCGGAGTATGGGAGATGACATCGACCAGGCTGATCCCCCTCTCCCGCATAGTCGCCGATTTCCAAGTGGACAGGGCCAACGATATCCTGGACAGCTACGGCGTCAGCACCGACATGGTCGTCAAGGGCGGATCGTACGTCAATTCCGCAACAGATATCGACAGATATACGGTCGGAGCCGCCTCCACGTCCTTCTGCAGCCCGTACATGGGATTCAGGATCTCCTGGAACTGACGGAGAACACAATGGAACAGAAGAAGACCGAGATAAAGACACTCCAGACAAATAAGAAAGCCTACTTCAACTACGAGGTCATCGAGGACCTCGAGGCCGGCATGTCCCTGGAGGGAACCGAAGTCAAATCGCTCAGGGCAGGACGCTTCTCCTTCACCGATTCCTACGTGCGCATAGAGAACGGAGAGATGTGGCTCATCGGCTTCACGATCCAGCCCTACGACAAGGGATCGATCTTCAACCACGTCCCCGAGCGCAACAGACGCCTCCTGGTCCACAAGCAGGAGATCAAACGCCTCAGACGCAAGGTCGAGGAGAAAGGACTCACGCTCGTCCCCACCAAGGTCTATCTCAAAGGCAATCTCGTGAAGATGCAGGTCTCCCTCTGCCGCGGAAAAGCCCTCCACGACAAGAAGGAAGCCATCAAGGAACGCGACATCAGCCGCCAGGCCCAGCGCGAGGCCCGCGACTACAGGTTCTGATCCGACGTAAGGATCCTCACTTCTCCCTGCGGAATCTTCCCCAGCCTGCGGAACAGTTTCGTATTTCCTTTCTCTATATACTTGTACACGTTGTCGTACAGGTCCATGTAGACCTTGTGGTTCTCCGGATTCGGCATGAACACATCCTTGTCGTGGACCATCGCCGCGCAGGCCTCGTCATACGACGCGAACTCCTTCATCACCACGAATGCCGCAAGCGACGATCCGATGCTGCTCGCCTCGTGCGTCTGGATGCGCTTGACCGGCAGACCGAACACATCGCAGCAGATCTGCACCACATCGTCGCTGACCGACCCGCCGCCCGCGATGTACAACTCCCGTATGCGCTGGCCCGAACGAGTCTCCATCCTCTTCATGGCATGGTACAGCTCCAGATCGATGCCTTCTATTATGGCCCGGTACACATGGGACTTCTCATGATAATCGCTCAGACCCATAAGCACACCCTTTGCGAACGGGTTGTTGTTTCCAGGCGACAGATGCGGGGTAAGCACCAGGCCGCCGCTTCCCGCCGGCACTTTCTTGAGATAGCCGTCAAGGATCGACTCCACGGAGACACCCTTCTCCTCCGCCATGCGGCGCTCCTCGTCGCAGAAATTGCGGATGAACCACGTGAGGATCCAGTATCCCCTGTAGAGCTGGTATTCTCCGTTGTAGTACCCCGGCATGACCGACGGATACGACGGAAGGAACGGACTGGGCTCGAAGAAATGGGGGCTGCAGAACTGTATGGTCGATGCCGTACCGAGCGATATGGCCGCCTTGTCCAGCGTCGTGACCGAAAGCCCCAGCGCCTCGCACGCCTTGTCCGTGGCCGTTGTGATCAGCGGAAGTCCCTGCGGGATGCAGGCCCTGCGGCTGGTTTCCTCGTCGATGTACCCGACGATGCCCGGGGATTCGACCAGATCCACCAGCTTCTCCACCGGGATGTCCGCCACGCATTTGGAAAGCCCCTTCTTCATCCACCTGCGGTTGCGGTAGTCGAACGGGATGTGCCCGACCTGGTTGGCGGCACCATCCCTGAGCTCTCCGGTGAGCCTGTAGTTCATGTAGGACGACAGCATGACGAACTTGTCTGTATTTGCCCAGAGCTCAGGCTCCTCCTCCATGATCCAGTTGCAGAACGCGTTCTTGTACAACAGGTCTATGGTCTCCGTCATGCCGACAGACGCGAAGATCAGCTTGTGCAGGAACGGCGGTTTCGGATCCCCCTTGGCCCGTCTCTCATCCATCCAGACGATGATGTTCCTCAGAGGCTTGTGGTCCTTGTCCAGGATCAGAACGGTGTCCCGGATACAGGTGATGGTCACTGCAATTATGTCCTTGAAGCGGTTGGAGGCATCTTTTTCCTTCAGTAGCGTTCCGGCCTCGCACAGTCTGTCGTAATAGAAGTCGGGCTCCTGTTCGGCCTTGCCCCTCACATCCGAAGGTATGCACGGATGGGCGTATTTCACCTGCGCCGAAAGCACGGTCTCACCCTTCCTGTCTATCAGGAGGGCCTTCATGCTCTGTGTTCCCAAATCAAAAGTCAGTACAAGCGGATCTTTCGTCATGATACCCAATCATAACATATTTCTCCGCTCTTATTCCCGTTTTGACTTGATTTTGAAGCCGAATATCCGTATATTCTCAATACACCAATAAATTCCTCCGGGGGTGTATTGGTTTCGACTGGCGGATTTCATGCCACCAGCTGCAGGTCAAGCGCCAACTTGTCAAACTAGCAAAACAAAATTAACTGCAAAGAAAGAAGACGATTTCGTCCTCGACGAAGCAGAATTCGCTCTCGCTGCCTGATTGTAGCCAGAACGGACAAGGTGAAGGACGCCCCGCCCAGGGCCCTGATCCCTGTAAACACACCGGGCTCATCTATTGCTGACGGATGTAGGCAGTAGAGACATCTTCATCCTGGGTCTCCCGAGGACTGACCAGTTGCCGACGGAGATCGAGACTCATCAGCCGGATCTAAGCCTGTAGACGTTGATGGATGGACCGGTAGGACGGGAGTTCGACTCTCCCCACCTCCAAAAAGCAGCCACTGGGGTTCCGCCCCGGTGGCTGTTTTTTTGTATGGTGGGAACAGAGAGTCGAAACGGAGCGTCAAGCAAGAGCCGAGCTGGCGCAGGGTCTTGCAGCGCAGGCGTCTTTTGGCGGACTTCCGGTAGCCAAAAGCGACTCTCCCCACCTCCATTTTACTGGACAGTTTTGATACAATTCAGAACTGTCCAGTTTTCTTTTGTTTCCTTACACACAATAAATTAGCTGATTCAGCATCCTACAAACCAAGAGGAAATACCCGCTTAGTTAGTCATCAGTCACATCCTTCCCGTACCCTTTTCCCGATTATGTGGAAATCGCATATATCATCGCCGTTTCCGATGGTTTTCGTGCGTATCAGGGTGTTGCCCATCAGTTCCTGCTGGGCAAAATCAGTCGTACAGAGAGCTTTCATCAGATGGAAGCAGCCCTCACGCCGTGCCATGTTGCAGATAGCGCAATTCGTGTAGGTGATTGTGCATTCTGGAACTTCCATATCATATGTGAATGTATACTTCCAGTTCTCAGGGTATGAATTGAAATCAGGATCTGACTGCAGCCGGTTCCTTGTGGATATGTTTTTTTCAGTGAAGAAATCGCGTCCTTTGTTCATCTTCACGAACAGATCGGATTTGCAGACGGCATCCACATATCCTTTGAAAACCTCAGCGTTCATCTTTTCCGGGGCCACCTTGTACACCGCCATGAAATAAGCCGCAAGGTACAACCCCATGATCAGGTTGTTCTTTTTCCCGCCGATCTCAGGCTGACGGCTGATGATTGCCTTGTATTCCTTCTTGACAGCCGGAGAATCAATGCCGGGTGCGGCCTTATCAAGATAGGCGAAGCTTGTTTTCTTCATCAGAATCGGAACAACCGCTCCCATGACTCCGTATTTCATTCCTTACCTCCGTTTCCACCCATGAATCTGACAATCTCCGTATGAAGTCTTTGCGGAAACATCATAACCAGTCCGGTATGATCCCCGTTCATACCGTCAATCATCACTTCCTGCCGACAAGCAGTCTCGATCCTGCAAGATCCATGAAACGGGCCTCTTTCGCTGATTTGAACATGCCGCCTGTAATATCAATAAGGCTCACTTCCGAATAACCCGACCGACTTAGCATGGAAACAAATGCATCCATGTCTCCATACCGCATTTCGGTCATGATGTCATGGATTGCGAACACTCCGCCTTTCTTCAGGGTCCTGAGCGTCTCAAGGATCAGCGTCTGCCTATCCTTCACCGGAATGTTGTGATAAACGTAATTGCTCGTGACAGCATCGAATGACTCATCAGGATAATCGAGCTTCACGGCATTTCCCTGCACGAAACTTGCATTGGACACCCCTTCAGCTTTTGCATTGCTCTCGCAAAGGGCCTTGTTGTACGATGAATACTCCTTACCCCATCTGTCCAGACCCAAAACAAATGCCTTTGGATTATGTTTCGCACATGCGATGGTCAATGCACCGCTTCCGCAGCCAATATCAAGACATATGCCGCCATCGGGGATACGGACGTACTCGGCAACAGCTTCAATTATTTGTTTTGACAACTGTCTTTTGCCGGAATAAGAGAATGCCCTGTATAGATAAAGCATCCAGAAGGCAAAGAAACAGAAAACCAGTGTTCCAGAAAGAAGAACGCAGAACAGTACTGTTTTCAGAATTCCTGCATTCAGAACTGTTGTGCATCCGAACAAAACAAACAGAACAAGAAACACGAAAAAACCGGAGAAAAGTCCGACAAGCATACCTTTCGGCACCCAGTTCTTGTAATCAGCCTTCATTTCACCTCCTTTGCAAGAAGTACGTTCCTTGCACAAACGTTCAGTATCATCGTCAATGTGATAGACCATGTGACCCCATGTATGCCAGGGTCAGGTATCCCTGTTCCAGACCAGGCGGCAGATTGACTTCCCCGGCAAGGTGGAGTATGTAATCTCGTCATAAAAACTTGCATGCCCTCCTGTGAGCCTGTATGCGCTTAATATCTGTTTTTTCCTTTTCATGCTTCTTCGTTGTCCGCCTCCTTCGTCATCATCGCCACCGCGCAAGGAATACGGCCCTCTGCCAAAGTGATTTCTACATCATCGAATCCTGCATCAAGAAAAAACCGACGATAGCTTTCCACAGTGAACTGTCTCTTGAAATCCGCCCCGGCCTTGCCTATTGCAGATGTAAAGGTGCTTGTCAGCCCTTTTCTGTCCCTGTTCATGTATGTCGGTATTATCAGCTTGCCGCAAGGTCTGCAGACCCTCGCCAGTTCCCGCAGCGCTTTCACGGGATCATCAAGCAGATGGATTACATTGCCTGCCACAACCTTATCGAATGAATCATCCGGATAATCCAGTGAATTGATGTCGGCATACCTGAAAGAGACATTGTTGAATCCCAGGCATTTCCTCTTTGCCCGCCTGATCATCTTGCATGAGAAATCCGTAGCAACAAGACTCCTGCATCTTTCCGCAATTACTGCACTGAGAAGCCCGGTTCCGCAGGCACACTCAAGAACCACGTCTTCAGATCCTATCCGATCAGATACAATCCTCTTGAGTACCTCATGTGTTTTCCTGTTTATGACATTTACGAACAGATCATAGACCCAAGCAACGTTATCCCAGAACACAATCTCATACCCTTGACAAACAATACATAAGAATTGAGTTAGACACAACTAACCCACTGTCAATCTTATATTCATTCCGAGGAGAGTTCAACATATCCGGCAAAGATCGGTATTGCTTTCAGCTATCAGATTGATCAAACACATCTCTTGAGAGCGAAAAAACTTGACCACAGGCAGTAAAAAAGGTAGATTGTAAGTGCAGGTATTCATACACTGCATACGAGTGGTCTACGATCCTTTGGTTTAAGCGTAATGTAAGTACGTCGCCCACTTGGGAACCACCTTCGGGTGGTTTTTCTTTTGTTTTGGGGAGAATCACCGAAAATGGATGTATGGGTTTACTCTGATGAGTCGGGCACTTTTGACAACGTGCATCACAAGACTTTCGTGTATTCCGGTTTGATTTTCACCGACCCACAGGTCATGGAGCTCACCCGAAGACGCTATGTTGCGGCAGAAAGAAACAAACGTAAAAAGCTCTGTTATTCCGGTATCAATGAGCTCAAGGCATTCCTGCTGAAATACGATGACAGGAACGACCTGTACAGAATACTGAGCGATATACCCAAATTCACTGTCATAATCAACCAGTCTAAACTTGATTCCAAGCGTGTATTCCTGAACCCCAGAACGAAACAGCACTATCTCGATTTTGCCTTCGTCGCATCCGCAAAGAAAGCTTTTGAGGCTCTTGTTGCAAAAGGATCACTGTTGAGGACAGATGAGATAAGCTTTCATTTCAACATGGATGAGCACTCAACTGCAAATGACGGTAACTATGATCTGAAAGATGTTCTGTACAAAGAGCTTAAGGAATCAGTCAGTGCCTACTCTGTTCCTCTTTTCCCGAAGACCAAGAATGTGTCTATACAGTTCTGCAAATCAGATCAGAATCCACTTATCCGGGCAGCTGATATTGTTGCCAACCGCGTCTATTCCGTCATGAATCCAGACAATGCATTCTCGGTTGATTTGAATGACGAATTGATATCTATCCTATATCTTCCTTGAAAAGATACATACGACACCCCTCTTCGGTAAAACGACACCTCCTTAACCAAAACGACACCTTCACCAAAAAACCGACACCTCACCTCGATTGTAGCAAAAACCTGCAGACGAGCCAAAAAGCAGCCACTGGGGTTCCGCCCCGGTGGCTGATATTTTATTTGTTGTAAGTAAAATACGCAAGTTCAATTATTGTCATTATATCCCTTACAGCGTCAGGATTGCAGGCATCTCATCATCTTCGTCGTTCTCATCACATTGTTCAGGATGCTCTTCGAATCCCAAAGAACCGAAAAGTTCGCGCAACCTGTAGCACGAGGTGCTGATAATATGCTCTAATTTCTTTTGCTAGATAGTAATAATATCTTGACTTTTA
>JBGUMQ010000021.1:0-8388 GCA_045116915.1 Sphaerochaetaceae bacterium
ACCTTGGCGGAATAGCCATCGATGTGAAGGACCGCAGGGAGACCGATCCCGTCGTCATAGCGGGAGGCCCGGCGGCTACGAACCCGCTTCCGTTCTCGAGGTTCTTCGATTTCGTCCACATCGGCGAGGCCGAGGCCGACATGACGAAGATAATCGAGACGATAGGGAAGTACAGGACAAGGTCCGAGAGGATAGAGGCCCTGAAGGAGATCCCGTATCTCTGGTATCCGGGCAAGAAGCTGGCCAGAAGGGCGGTGGACACCACCTTCGGGACATCTTCGGAAAGCCCCGTGCTGGAGCATTTCGCCATATCGTCGTTCGAGACCGCGCAGGACCACGGCACCGTGGAGATCATGCGCGGATGCCCGAACGGTTGCAGGTTCTGCCATGCGGGGCAGTACTACAAGCCTTTCAGACAGAGGAACCTCGATACCGTCTACGGACTTGTGGAGCAGAACGTCGGGATGATGGGATACCGCGAGATCACGCTCTCGTCGCTCTCGTCAGGTGATTATCCCGGGCTGGACAAGCTGATAAAGGCGCTGAACGACTCGTACAAGGCAAGGGGCATATCGTTCTCGCTTCCGTCGCTCAGGGTCAGCACGTTCGCCATGAACATACTCGAACAGCTCTCGGAGGTCCGAAAGAGCGGCCTCACGTTCGCCATAGAGACACCGCTTCTTGAGAACCAGAGGTCCAACAACAAGGAAGTCCCGCTGGAGTCCATCATCAACATCATAAGGGAAGCGCGCTCAAGGGGCTGGAAGCTGGCCAAGTTCTACTTCATGGTCGGACTCCCGTTCGTGGACGTGCAGACGGAGCAGCAGAGCCTTGTGGATTTCCTTTCGGCCATCAGGAACGCCACGAAGATCAACATGAACATCAATATCGGGACCTTCATACCCAAGGCTCATACACCGTACCAGTGGGTGCGTCAGATGTCCATGGAAGAGTCCGGAAACCACCTCAGAAGCATAAAAAGAGCGCTGATGGACGCGATTCCGGGCATCAAGGTCTCATACCACGAGCCATCCATCTCATTCCTGGAGGGTCTTGTATCGCGCGGCGGATACGAATGCTGCGACCTCATACAGAGGGCATACGAGCTGGGCTGCAGGCTGGATGCCTGGGACGAGTACATAAAGTGGGACCTGTGGCAACAGGCCATCGCGGAGCTGGACTACGACACGAGTCCCAAAGGCTGGGACCTGGACGACGAGCTTCCGTGGGACTCTGTAAGCATGAACGTCTCCAAGGCATACCTGAGGAAGGAATACGAGAAGGCGGCCCGCCATGATCTGACACATATCTGCGGTGCGGACTGCGACCACAGGTGCGGAGTTTGCTCCAAGTCAGGCGCATCCGTAGTGCAGGCTGAGAACGAGGAGTTCCTCACCAAGGAGCATCCGGTGCATGTCATACCGCCGGCATCCGAATACGTGCAGACGGTGCTGACGTATGAGAAGACGGGCAGGGCGGTGTACAACTCGCACATCGCCGTCATGAGGCAGTTCGAGATGGCGTTCCAGCGCGCTGGATTGGACGTGATGTTCACACAGGGCTTCAATCCCAAGCCCAGGCTCGAGTTCCTCAATCCCATATCCATGGGCGTGCACGGTGAGAACGAGCTCCTCTTGTGCGAGCTTCCGGTCAGCCAGATAACACCGGATACGGTGAAGCGTCTCAACGACGCCCTGGCATACGGATTCACCGTGAAGGAGCTGAAGGTCATACCTCCGGATCCCACGGGAAGGAAGATATCGCTCTCAAGCAGGATGAAGGGCAGTGTGTTCCAGATATCGGACATCAGGGACGACGGGATCAGGGCGATCCTCGAATCCCATGCCGGCACCGGAAGCGGCGACTACATGGTCGAGAAAAGGTCCGTGGGTGTGTACAACGTCCATGTCTTCGGAGACAAGAACATCTTCAAGTTGTTGTTCCCCAAGGAGATGAGCAAGTTCCACATCGCCGGGAGCTGCCATATCGTCCGCAAGCGTATTGAAATGGAGGGTCTATGATAGACTACGAGCTCAGGAAGACGGACGATGTCCCGTCCGACATGAAGAACCTCTGGGATATCGTCACATGCCTGCGCGATCCCGTCGACGGATGCCCGTGGGACAGGGAGCAGATGCCGCGCGACATAATCCGCAGCATGCAGGGAGAGATATACGAGTATGTCGATGCCCTGGACGATGACGACAAGCCCCATCAGAGCGAGGAGCTCGGGGACGTTTTCCTGAACCTGTTCCTACTTGGCAAGATCCATGACCAGAAAGGCGATTTCAGCCTTGCCGACAGCCTGAACGATGCCTGCGAGAAATACATCCGCAGACATCCCCATGTGTTCTCCGATACCCATGTGGACAATACCGAGGAAGTCCTGAAGAACTGGAACCGGATCAAAGTCGAGAAAGAAGGCCGCACACAGGCGTCCGACGATTTCTTCGAGGGCGTTCCCAAGAGCGCACCCGAGCTGGAGCGCTGCTACAGCATATCCAGGAAAGCCGTCAAGGTCGGATTCGACTGGCCGGATGCCGACGGTGTATGCGACAAGGTCAAGGAAGAGCTTCAGGAAGTGATGGATGCCAAGGATGACCATCAGACAATGGAGGAACTGGGCGATCTTCTGTTCACGGTCGTGAACCTCTGCAGGAAACTGCACGTCAAGCCGCAGGACGCGCTGTCTTACGCCAACAACAAGTTCATGAAGAGATTCAACATATTGAACAGGCTCGCACAGGAAAGGAACCTCAGGCTCGAGGATCTTTCGGCCGACCAGTACGATGAATTGTGGAATGAAGCCAAGCGGATTTTCGCTTCCGCCACTTCTCCAATTTAACAGAAGATATATTATATCCAATTTTGAAGGATTCGGGCATACACTGCTCCGGAGGTGGGAAATGAAGACAAGATACCCCGATTACAGCAACTCGATCGTCAATATCTCGTGCTCTGTATTGAAATACTTCAAAGTGAAGGATGTAAGGCACGATTCGCTGAAGTGCCTGGACGACATCCTTGCGCAGAGGAAACCGCGCAACATCGTGCTGATGCTGTTCGATGCCATGGGTGTATCGATCATCGAACGCTATCTTGCAAAGGATTCCTTCACCAGAAGCCACATGCTGTGTCCGCTGACCTCGACATTCCCTCCGACAACCGTCGCCGCCACCACGGCCGTCAACACCGGACTGACACCGCTTGAGACCGGCTGGCTCGGTTGGATCACATATTTCAAGGAAGTGGACAGGAACGTCGTCACATTCTTCAATACATTCCAGGGAACAGACAAAAAGGCTGCGGACTTCCCCCTCGCCTACTCCCTCATGCCTTACAGGTCGCTCTCACAGCAGATCACTGAGGTAAACCCCGATGTCGGTTGCTGTGCCGTCTCACCGTGGCCGGTCAATGGCACCGACAGGACGGTGGTAAGCAAGTCCATCCGGCAGAGCTGCGATACGGTCGCAGACCTGTGCTCGCAGGAAGGCCGACATTTCATCTACAGCTACTGGGACAACCCGGATTACAGCATGCATGAGTACGGAGTCAATGATTTCGAGCATATCTCCCCTATTCTCAAGGAAATAGATGAGAATCTCGAGTCTCTTTCCTCCAGGCTCGGAGACGACACGCTCGTCCTCGTATTCGCCGACCACAGCCAGATCAACTCCAAGTGGTGCTTCATGAACGATTATCCGGACCTCTACGACATGGTTCTCAGAAGACACTCCATGGAGACCAGGGCCGCCACGTATTTCGTCAAACCCGGGATGAAGGAAGCATTCGCAAAGCGTTTCAAGGAGTGCTTCGGAGATCATTTCATCCTGATGACCCATGACGAGTTCCTTGAAAGCGGACTCCTCGGCTCAGGTGTCCCCCACCCCCGCACGGGGGGCTTCGTGGGCGACTTCACAGCAATCGCCACGGATGAGTACTGTCTTGAGGATGAACGTTCCGATGATGTTCTGAAGGGAATCCACGCGGGACTGACGGAAGAGGAGATGATGGTTCCCCTGATCGTCCTTTAATCCTCTTCGGTGTTGACCCTGATATAACCCACGAACTTCAGGTCGGACCAGTAGTGGTTCGTGAAGCTCGTGCTCTTTACGCTTACCGCGGCGTAGAGCGCGATGTAGTTGCCCTCGTTCACTTCGGTGGACGGATCAAGACCTAGTGATACCGCATAAGTTCCGTCGACACTGAGATTTATTCCGCCATCGGCATACTGAAGCAGTATCCTGTCCGAGAAATCGCCCGTCGTGGGAAGCGACAGCGTGTACAGCGGATCGCTGATGATCGAGCCGTTGCATGTGAACGCATATATGCTCGTCTCACCCGACGATCCGGTGACGGTCAGGACCGGAGTGTTCTGCTCCACATCCACGTTGACTCCATTGTAGCTCGTGGGAACGAAAGAGCTTTTGAACCTGGATATTATGGTCGAATTGCTCGAAGGTGCGGTGCTGTCCACGTAATAAAGCAGAAGCAACCCTAACCTGCCCTGGTCCCCCACAACATCCTCACAGGTGTACGCCAGTGTGAAGCTGTCGGCGTTGTTCCCCGATTTGACCGATGAGAACTCGACTTTGGGAACGATGTACGTGGGGATGCCGCAGGATAGGCAGAGGAACAAAAAAACAGACGCCACCGCCGATAGCAATATAGACGGAAGGCGTCTGCTTTTCATGTGTGACTCCTGTCAGAGAACGTTGACGAGGTTCTTGGAGAGAAGTCCGTATTCGGAAGACGGATAGTAGTCGGCAACCTGGGCGAACGTGGCCTGAGCCAGCTGCGTGTTGCCCATCTGCATGTAGATCCTTGCGGCATTGAACAATGCCTTGGGAGCCACTCCGCTTTCCTGATAGTCGTTGTAGACCTGGTTGTAGAGATCAAGGGCCTTCGCCGTGTCACCCTGTGCCTCGGCGCATGCGGCGGCGTTGACCAGGGAATTGGCGGCAAGATAGGCCTTCCTGTTCAGGCCGTAGGCCTTCTCGAATGCAGCCTGTGCATCGGCGTACTTGCCCTGCTCGTAGTATACGAGACCAAGCAGGTATTCGGCCTTCACGGAAGCATAGGATGAACCCTTGACCATGGCGCTGAGATCGGCCTCCAGGGTCGTCCAGTCGGGGGTCTCCTCCGCCATGAGGCTGAAATAATCATCCTCAAGCATGGCGACCTTCTCCTGGGCCTTTTCCTTGGCGGAAGCGACGGAGTTGACGATGATGATGGATGCGAGCAGGCCCACAACCAGGACAGCCGCGATGATGATGACCACCAGGCGGTTGTTCTGGAAGAAACCGGCGATATTGCCCATCATCTTCTCCTCAGCCGTCATCTTCTCCTCTTTTGAAAGGTTCTTCTTCGCCATCTTCATTTCTCCTCACGTGAAGAGATGAGGTCTGCGAATGTGACGACATCGTCGTCATCCGAGTTGGACATGTACTTGGCAACCTCGGACTGCTGGTCGCGCCTCTTCATCTCCTTGATGGAGAGCGAGAGCTTCTGCTGCTGCGGGACGACGTCCATGACCATGGCCGTGACGGTGTCGCCGACGTTGAACTTCTTCAGAGCCTCGTCCGTGTACTCCTCGTCCGGTCCGACCGTGGCGAACTTGGGAATCAGACCCTCGATATCGCCCAGGACCTTCACGAAGACACCGAAATCGGTGACGTTGGAGACCGTACCCGTGATGACGGAGTACTTGGGATACTGCTGCTTGAGTGTCTGCCAGGGGTTGTTCTCCAGCTGCTTGACACCGAGTCTGATCCTGCGGTTCTCCGGCTCGACCTTGGTGACGGTGACATCGATGACATCGCCTTCCTTGCAGAAGGAAGACATCGACTTGACCTTCTTGGTCCAGGATACGTCGTCGACGTGCAGGAATCCGTCGATCCCCTCCTCGAGGTTGACGAATGCACCGCTGTTGGTGATCTTGACGACAGGTCTCGAGAGCTGCATTCCGACAGGATATCTCTCTGCGATCGTATCCCACGGGTTGCTCTGGAGCTGCTTGATTCCGAGGGAGACCCTCTTCTTCTCCAGGTCGTAGCCCAGGATCTTGCACTGTACGACGTCGCCGATGTTCAGGACTTCCTTGGGGTTGTTGACCCTCTTGGTCCAGCTCAGCTCGGAGATGTGAGCCAGTCCCTCGATGCCGGGGGCGATCTCGATGAAGGCGCCGAATGTTGTCATCTTGGTGACGGGAGCCGTGACGACGTCGCCGACATGGAAGTTGTCCTCGAATGTCGTCCAGGGATCCTGCTGCATGTGCTTGAGCGACAGGTTGATCTTCTTTGTCTCGGGATCGATGTTGATCAGCCTGAGCTGGATCTTCTCACCCTTCTTGACGAAATCGCGCGGGCGGCTCACGTGGCCCCAGGACATGTCGTTGAGGTGCAGCAGTCCGTCGAATCCGCCGAGGTCGATGAAAGCTCCGAAGCTTGTGAACGACTTCACGACGCCTTCGACGACATCACCGATCTTGACTGTGGAGAAGAACTTCTCCTTGTTTTCCCTGATCCTTCTCTCAAGGTAATCACGTCTGGAGACAACACTCTTGAGCTTGCTTCCGCCGTGGAACTTTTCAATGATGAAATAATCCGAGATGCCGATGAGCGACTCCGGATTCTCCGTCCTTGTGATGTCAGCCTTCGAAAGCGGGCAGAACCCGTAGAAGTCGGATCCGAGGTCGACCTCAAATCCTCCATTGATGACCTTGACGAACTTTCCCTCGACCGGGGTCTTGTCGTCTGCAGCTTTCTTAAGCTCTTCGCCTCTGGCCTTAACGTCTGCCTTCTTCTTGGAAATGATGACCTGGCCACCCTTTCCTTCCTTGTTAACAATCAGAACGGTGACGGGCTCGCCGATCGCGGGAACCTCATCGAACTCCTCCAACGGGAGTCTTCCCTCTGACTTGTAACCGACATCAACAAACACTGTCTCGTTATTGACCTGAACAACAGTACCGGTAACGAGCTGACCGTCCTCGATTCCATCAAGAGATTTAAGATACTCCTCCTGCATCATGCTCTGCATGCTCTCAGCGGTATCCTGCATTTCAATTTCTCTTTCTTCAGACACTTTCTTTTCTCCTGATCCGTATAATCTATTGCCCCCAAAGGCCTATTTTCCGCCTTTGACGGCTTTTACAACTTTGTCACAAACTTCATTTATGGTCAAGTATGAAGTATCTATATATAGGGCATCCGGAGCGATTTTCAGCCCTCCGACGGGCTTGTTCCGGTCTATGTGGTCCCTTTCGTTGATCTCGGCCAGCACCTGTTCGTACGGCATGGCCGAAGGATTCTGCCTGAAACGCCTCTCGGCACGCACCTCGGGCTTCGCGTCGAAGAAGAACTTGTAGTCCGCATCCGGGAACACGACGGTGGTCATGTCCCTGCCCTCGGCGATGATGCTGAGGCGTCCGGTGAGCTCATGGATGTTCCTGTTCACGATGGCCCTGACCTCGGGGATCACCGAGATCTTGGAAGCCCACAGGTCGATGGCCGGTGTGTGGAGCCGGTCCTCGACATCGGCGCCGTCGAGGAAGAAGCGGCCGTCCCTGACATCGAACGAAGCCTCGTCCGCGGCCTTTATGCATACATCGCGGTCCGAGGGATCCAGTCCGAGCCGGAGTATGCGGTATGTGACTCCCCTGTAGAAGTTCCCGGAGTTCAGATAATAAAGACCGAGCTTCTCGCCGATCATCCTCGCTATGGAGCTCTTCCCGACTCCCGCAGGTCCGTCGATGGCGACTATCATGCTTTCCCTCCCCCTTCCAGGCTCCGGATCTCGGCTTTCGTCATCCTCCTGTACCTTCCGATCTGGAGGTCCCCCAGAAGGACATCCCCTATCCTCACCCTGACGAGTTTCTTCACCTCATAGCCCATGAGGTCGAACAGGTTCCGGATCTCCCTGTTCTTGCCCTCCGTCAGCACGACCGAGGCCTCCCTCTTGGAGATGAGCTTGTATGATTTTATCCTGTATGGTTTTATCAGGCCGCGGTAGGCATCGTCCATGTCCTTCTTGACGATGTCCTTGTCCGTCTTCACGATATATTCCTTCTCAGTTTCCGAAGACGGATGCATGACCCGGTTGGCGAACTCGCCGTCGTTGGTGAAGATGATCAGGCCCTGCGAGTCCTTGTCCAGACGGCCCACGTTGAACAGCAGGTGGCGCTGGGGGACATCGATCAGGTCGCGCGCATAGGCCGTCTCGTTGGGGTCGTAGTTGGTGCACACGTATCCGCGCGGCTTGTTGAGCACGAAGTACCAGCTCTGCTCCTCGGGTTCGGCGAGCACGTCGTCCACATAGACGATGTCGTTCTCCCCGACCTTTGTCCCCAGTTCGGTGACGATCCTGTTGTTGACCGTGACGCGGCCT
>JBGUMQ010000022.1:0-7097 GCA_045116915.1 Sphaerochaetaceae bacterium
AAGCGCCTGCTCTGCTCGGTCGGAGCACAACTGGAGCTCTGCGTGATGGATTTCATCGATCTGGGATTGCAGGTGTCCTATCTTGTCAGCGGAGACAACATGAGGACCCCGGGAGAGAGGTTCATCATGGGAGCCACATTCTTCCTGGATTTCTGATCCGGCCAGAACCGCTAAAAGACAACCGATGTAAAAAACATCCAAAGAGAATCAGAGCTGTTCCGACACCTGTCAGAACAGCTCTGAAATCATCTTCTTGATGAATTCCGCGGATTTGAACATCTGCATGTCCACGATGGCCTCCATCTGTTTCCTGCGGTCCTCGTTGGAAGGACTGCGGACCGCGGGGCCCTCGTAGAACAGCAGGTACACAGGCACATCCAGCGTATCCGCCAGGCTCTGAAGAAGATCCGCGGAAAGGAATGCGGAACCGCTTTCGATTGTACTCAGGTGCTTGACGCTTACATCGATGATTTCCGCGAGTTTTTCTTGTGAAAGGCCCTTCTGCTTCCGGTACCTTTTGACATTCCGCCCCAGTATGGTGCGGACATCTTCCCTGTTGTTCATAAAAAATATTTTCACCTTTTTACGGTGCTTTTTGAAATAACTTAATAGTTCGTATTGTACTTCAAAGGTGGGCAATATTCACTTTTAAAGTGCAAGTCTCCACCTAAACAACATGGAAGTCAAGTATTAGTTCATTATATTGAAAAGAAAAAGCTCAAAGCATAAATTAATTAACCTCACAGGTAAAAAATTACTTTACTTCTGAAGTAATGTACTGTAGAATCATAATCAATCCGGAAAATAGCCGGAGAGGAGTCGGAAAGGAGCACAACAGAGCCTGACCGATATCCGGGGGTTTTCCTGCAGTTCCGGAATGCTCCTCCCTGTCAAGCATCTCTCTCTCATATGCACCGAACAACAGGGAGGACAGGAAAACGGATACAGGGGATAACAGGTTGCCGGATTCTTTTTCCGCGGATCCGGCAACCGTCTTTCTATTTGGGGAAAAAGGGGAGGCTGACGATGCGGGAGAAGGTACTGTTCACGATATGCGTCATCCTCTTACTTGTCGGCATCTACATCGTGTTCATCGAATAGTCCCGTCCGGACATGCCGCACCGTACCACACATAGACTAACATAATTTATTCTTCTATAATGGCTCACTATGGAACAGCAGAATTCAGTACATTGGGCGGATATATACGCTGACAGGATCATCAGGGAGAAAGGTCAGAAGGACCTCTACACATGTGCATCGGGAATCACACCGTCCGGCACAGTCCACATCGGCAACTTCAGGGAGATCATCTCGGTCGACCTCGTCGTGAAGGCCCTCAGGCAGAAGGGACAGAAGGTCCGCTTCATCTATTCATGGGACGACTACGATGTGTTCAGGAAGGTTCCGAAGAACATGCCCGAGCCCGAACTCCTGGAGACCTATCTCAGAAAGCCCATCACGCTGGTTCCCGACACCACAGGCAGGGCCGACAACTATGCACGCGGCAACGAGCTCGATGTGGAGGAGAAGCTCCCCATCGTCGGCGTCTATCCCGAGTACCTCTACCAGGCCCAGCGCTACAGAAGCAGCATGTATGCCGAGCAGATGAAGAAGGCCCTGGAGCTCAAGCCGCAGATCATCGAAGTGCTGAACCAGTACCGCGCGGAGCCGCTGGACGACTCATGGTGGCCGATCGCGGTCTTCAGTTCCTTCACCGACAAGGACAACACAACGATCCTCTCCTGGGACGGCGAGTACGGCATCACATACCGCGACAACGACCTGAACAGGGAAGAGACCATCGACCTCAGGACAACCCCCTATGCCAAGCTCCACTGGAGAGTGGACTGGCCCATGCGCTGGGTGGTCGAGGGCGTCGATTTCGAGCCTGCAGGAAAGGACCACCACTCCAAGGGCGGAAGCTTCGACACATCAAAACAGATCGTCGAGTTCTTCGGCGGCCACGCTCCCGTGTCCTTCCAGTACGACTTCATCTCCATCAAGGGCCGCGGTGGCAAGATCTCGTCCTCAAGCGGTGAGGTCGTCTCGCTGGGCGATGTCCTGGAGGTCTACACTCCGGAGCTGACAAGGTTCCTGTTCGCATCCACAAGGCCCAACACCGAGTTCGCCATTTCGTTCGACCTCGATGTCCTGAAGCTCTACGAGGACTACGACAACTGCGAGAGAAGGTATTTCGGACTCCTGCCGTGCAACGAGAAGAAGCTGGCCATGGAGAAGAGGGTCTACGAGCTCTCCCAGGTCGGCGATGTCCCGAAGACACCGGGCTACCAGGTCCCCTTCAGGCACCTGTGCAACCTGCTTCAGATCAACAGCGGCGATGTGGAGAAGGTGATCGCATCCCTTCCGGACGTCCAGGACGACCAGGTCGAAAGGCTCAGGACCCGCCTGCGCTGCGCATGGACATGGATCACGACGTTCGCACCCGAGGACTTCCGCTTCTCGGTCGCCACGGCCGACACACCCAAGGCGGATCTCGATGAGGATGGCACAAGGGCCGTCAGAGCCCTCTGTGCCAAAGTCTCGCAGTGGGACGGCAAGGACGAGAAGGACCTCTCCCAGCTCATCTACGATGCCGCCGCCGAGGCCGGTGTCGAGAACGCCGCCCTGTTCACCGCCACATACCTTGCACTGATCGGCAAGGAGAAGGGCCCCAAGCTCGCCGGTTTCATGAACACGATCGGCAAGGACAGGGTAGTGGAGATCCTTTCCAGATATTGAACCAAACAGAACAACTACAGGAAACCCTTTCGGACAGTCGGCACATTCCATGTTGCCGGCTGTTTCCGTATATGGCGCAGAAGATGTCCATCCATATGTGAAAACTTCCTCCCAAATGCGCAGACCCTTCGTCTGAAGGAAAAACTTTCACGTTAAAGTCATATAAATCTTGACAAATACACATATAAGGTAATATGTAATAACCCTAAACCGCAAAATTAACTTCAGAGTGCAATGTAACTTTACTTTTGAGGTTTTGTTATGTAATATGGAATATGGATGTCTGTCCAGGACGTCTGTCGGCGTACGCCATATGGAGGATAACGGATGAAGAAAGTCCTTTTGATATTAGTCATTTCCATCGGAACCTGTGCTTTCCTTTTCGCCGGTTCTTCCCTCTGGACATCAGTCGTCTCGGCTGGAGCGGCGCACCCGATCCAGAAAATCATCTACGATGACGGGCTCCATCCGGACAGGATCCATAACGGACTTGAAGTCAGCGCATCATACATGCTCCGCAGGAACACGACCAACTCATCGCTTGTGTTCGAGTTCTCGTTCGGCCAGTTCCCGTATTCCGGATTCCACCACTATTCCGACCTCCGCTTCAGCTTCGGCATGAGGATGCCCATCGTCTACAAGGACAACGGGGACACCAAGCCGTCGTTCGGAGTCTTCATGAGGTCCAACATAGGTGTCAGCGTCGACATCAGGGACGACAACGACATCGGTGCCTACGGATTCTTCAGCATCGGAGGCGTCTTCCTCATCGAGTTCGAGGCCATATCTGTCGAGCTGGACATCACAGCCTCGGTTTCCTATCAGTCGTGGAGCACTGTCCACGAACTCAGCCCGGGAGTGAGCGTCCTGTTCCCGATCGGAGGTAACGGAAAGTGAGGAAAAGCGCGGTCTGGTTGCTCATCATCCTGACTATTCTTCTCATTTCTACTTCAGTCTCATGTGAACACAACGTCTACCTGGACGGCGAGGACACCTGGCAAACGCTGGGTTACAACTTCGGCACATTCAGCCATGCGCTTTCATACCTGATGGCCCATGTGGATGAATTGGACACATGTGGATGCCATGCGGGCGGCCTGCCCGGATCCTCCGAACAGGGTGAGGCCCCGTGGAACCGCACCATATATCTTATAAGGGATGTAGGGGAGGATGAGCGCGGAGAGGCCATCGTGGTCCCCGAGGACTACAACGGAGAACACCTCCACATAGACTTCAACGGACACGAGTACTGGTTCAGGACCGACCTTGACAGGTTCTTCGACATCCGTGGCGGATCCACTGTCGACATCATCGGCGGAAAGACCGTGATAACAGAGGATACCCCCTCCAGGGCACCCGCACTCCATGTGGGTGTCCGTACTGTCACTATAGCCGACCATATCATCGACGACAGGAGAACCGATCCCGTCGCGGTCGAGATCGATGCCGGCGGATCGCTTGTGATCGCATCGCCCTCCGGAATCAGGACCGACATCATGGTCAACGGAACGTTCCATATCCAGGAAGGCGGAACACTGAAGATCACCGACGGATGTGTCTGCATACTCGACATCAACGACATCAACGCACAGATCCCCGGCAGCCTCGTGATCACCGGCGGCAAGATAATCGTCCCGCACAAGGTGGCTCCCATCATCCTGAGGGCCATACCGGAAGAGTGTGTCGACAACGTGGAGATCGTGTTCATCCACACGTGGGAGAAGAAGTGGGAGACCCTGATCAGGCCCTCCACATGCCACGAGGAAGGAGAGGTCTGCGTCCACTACGAATGCACCGAGTGCGAGGCCGAATACGACGAGTTCTACTATCTGCCCAAGCTCCATCACGTCGAGGTCTGGTCGAACGACAGGTATTACCACTGGGCCACGTGTGCACTCTGCGGAGACGTCCTTGAACCGAAGGAAGTCCACACATTCATAACCGTTGGCGGCATAACATACTGTATTGTCTGCGGATACGTGCAGGAGGAAGGCGGCGGAGTCCAGTCTGGCTTCGATGTCACCGTCGAGGACCTGATCCCGGCAGGCTATCTGACGGCATCGGATATGGATCCGGAAACCATGCTGTATACGATCACACTCACCACCACGAACCCGGAGTCGGAACCCGACCATTTCAGGTGGTACATAGACGACAACCTGGTGGAAGGTGCCACAGGAACATCCATACAGGCTCAGTACAGGTACGAGAGCTTCAATGTGATGTGCATATTCTGGAACGAAAAGGGCACCGGCAGCGCGTCGGTGACGCTGCAGTGAGGAGGATGGGATGAAGAGAGTCGCACTTCTTTCGCTTTCGATCCTGATTCTCGCGCTGTGTCTGCTGGCCTGTTCCTCAGAGCCTCAGGACGTGAAGCTGAGCGTTTCGTTCAACGGCGGTTCCAGATACATCGTTCCCTCCTATGAGGGATTCGATGCAGACGACTACTACTGGAAGTATGCGGCAAGAAAGTTGCTGGTTCTGGGTGAATACAACGGGGAGCGCAACGATCTTTCCGCACAGACCCCGTCGTACGACGAGGAAGGCGCCGAGTTCATACACGAGGACGAGCCCGGACTGGACGGAAAGGTGGACGGCTTCTCAGAAGGCAACTGGGATTTCCTGCTCTTCGCATACAAGAGAAGCGGGGAGGAAGGATCCTACACCTACAGCCTTGTCTACAGAGGAGAGACGAAGGCAGTACCCCTCGTGAAGGATGAGGAGAACATCGTGACAGTTGCCATAGGTCCCGTCACGGACCATGGGGACGGTGAGATCTTCGTCGATTCGGAGAACATAACATTTGCTCCCAAGGATGAAGCCGTAGTAGGCGACCTTGAGAAAAACATTGTGGTCATGAGGCTTTCCGACGGCCAGCAGGTCCAGTCGGAAAGCTCCGTGTATGTTGTGGAGCCCGGGGTGTACGTGGTCGGAGTCAGTTTCTCCCTCAACGGATACATCTATGCCCAAGGTTCGGTGGTCGTGAACGTCTATTCGAACCAGACGGTGGCCGTGGCCGGAGATGTGGATGAACTTGTGACGTTCGTGAGTCTGGATACACCGGATCAGACGGGCGGTGAATGATAGGAGGTAGATTTCGGATGATCAGAAGGATTTTACCTGTAGTTGCTGTATTGGCCCTGCTGGTTGTTGTCATCGCATGCAGCCAGAACGCCGGATCGGTGAGGGAGGAACTTGTTTCCGCCGACTTCTCCGGAAGCGCGAGGGTCCTTGTTTCGGAACTGGAGCCGTTCGACAAGAACGATCTCTACTGGTTCTATGCCGCAAAGAAGAGCCTTACCCAGAGCGGTGACATGCTGGACGGCTCAGGACTCAAGAGCGGAGAGACTCCTTCCTATGACTGGGACGGGGCGGCTCCTGTAAGGAGTGACGGCGGAAAAGGACTCGGAATCGTAACCGGTTTCTCCCAGGGTCTCTGGGATTTCCTGCTTTTCGGATGCAAAAAGAGCGGAGATGAATATGCGATCGTCTATCAGGGCGAAGCCACTGCGGTGAGCCTGAGAAAGGGTGACGAGAACACCGTCAGCATTACGGTAAGTCCTGTCTCCACAGAAGGTAAGGGAATTCTCTTCGTGGATACGGACGACATCTATTTCATTCCCAAGCAGACCCAGACAACCGGAATCGCGGACTTCACCAAGGAAGTGGTTGTGACCAGGATCTCCGATTCGGCTCAGCAGACGGGAACGAACAACGAGTACATCATCGATCCCGGTGTCTACAGGGTTTATGTGGCGTTCACGTTCATGATCGGAAACCAGAAATACGTCTTCGCAGAAGGCTCCGTACTTTCAACCGTCTACTCCAACCTCCTGACGACCGTCCACGGCGACCTTTCCGAGCTCATGACATATGCGGTGTTCGATGCCACGACATCGTACCCCTCGTTCCCGTCAGGAACACTCTCAAAGGAATGGAGTGAGACAACCGGCAAGTGGACGATCACCTTCACAAACACGAATCCGGATTCCGTCCCGACGACATTCGCGTGGTATGTGGATGATGCACTGCAGACCGGCGTTACAGGAAGCACGTTCGTCTACACTCCCGGAAACGAGAGTGTGAACATCACGTGCATATTCGGAAATACCAGCGGCACGGGAAGTGCCTCTGTTTACATACAGCAATAACTTTAAAAGGAGAAAAGAATAATGAAGAAAGGATTAACAACACTTCTGGTGATCCTGCTGGCTGTGGGCGCAATGCTTGTGTCCTGTAAGGCCGAGGTCGGAACACCGGCAGACGATCTTGTCTCGGCATCCTTCGAGCTCGACGGCTCAAGAGCCCTGAGCGCGACACTCGATTCGTGGACTCCGGGAGAGTACTACTGGAAG
>JBGUMQ010000023.1:0-42614 GCA_045116915.1 Sphaerochaetaceae bacterium
CCTCCTCCGTCGCATACGGGATGCCTATACGGGGTGTGGCTTTTACATCCGGCCTCGTTCCGTCGTCCTCGAGCCATATCAGACCGGATCCGGTGAACGATGCCGCATTGAGGTCCCTGCCGATTCCCATCGCCTTCGTGACCCTGCCGGGTCCGGAAAGACCCTCTACTCCTCGGATGAGGACCGCCTGCGGATGGTTCTCGGGTCCGGTGACTATGTTGAGCATGTTGTGCATCCCGTAGCACAGATAGACATAGGCCACTCCGCCTTCCCTGTACATGACATCGGTCCGCGCGGTGCGTCCGTGGTGTGCGTGGCAGGCGGTATCCTCCTCTCCTCGGTAGCACTCGGTCTCCGTTATCCGCTTCCTGACCACACCGCCGTCAGGTTGGCGGACACAGAGGATGATCCCGCATAGGGATCTTGCAACCTGGAGCGCGTCATTCCGATAGAAGTCTGCTGTCAGAATTCTAGTGGCCATGATGAGTCCGATTATCGCACAGAATGGGCGGGTTTTGTCTTTTCTCTGATGGGGCATTGCAGAGGCCGTAGTGCAGAATGACTTTTTTATGTTGTTCTGCACTATTTTTTCACGCAAAACAGCAAAAAAACATTGATCTGCACTACACTATACCCATGAGCACCACGAACAAAACGAAAGTCATCGATGACCTGGCCGTCTTGAGGGACCATCTGGCGAAAATGAAGAAGGAAATCGACAGAATCGATTTCTCTGTCGTCCCGGGAATGTTGAATATCCATCCATATCGGAACACGAAGACATACTACCGCAATCTCAACGGCAAACGCGAATACCTCGGCAAAGACAAGCAGGTCGAGATCCGCAGACTGGCCCGAAAACAGTACTATCTCAACATGAAGAAAGCCGTGGATGACGAGCTCAGAAACGTTGAGCTGTGCCTCACGAAACTCACCTCCTGCTCAGACGTCGATGACGTGTACAATGCCATGGACGACTCGATCAAGCATCACATCGAACCCATGAAGCTCACAAAAGAAGACGATGTCCGGAAGTGGCTGAAGAAGAACAACTACCTGAGGAACAACAAGCAGATGAACGGACAGTACAAGACGTTGCAGGGCGAGTTCGTCAAATCGAAGAGCGAGGTCATCATTGCGGACAGGCTGACCTACCATGGCGTTCCATATGTCTATGAAATCACCACTGCACAGGATGCTTTCGTCGAGATGCGATATCCCGATTTCCTGATTCTCAACAAAAGGACGGGAAAAGAGTACTTCTGGGAACATCTGGGAAAGATGGGGGATCCGGGATATGCATCCGGCAATCAGGCCAAGATGGAGCAGTTCGCCAGACAGGGCATCATTCCGGGAAAGAACCTGATCGTCAGTTTCGAGTGCGGAGACAGACCCTTGAGCACCGAATACGTGGACTCGATAATCAGGGAGATCCTCTTGTGAAGAAACCTTCATGGGTTCCATCTTCCCTACTCCACGACTCGTAGGTTGCCTGCGGGAGCCCGCTCTGATACGCTGGGGGCGTTGATCGGAGACATAAATGGACAACTACGTCACAGGAGCATTGATAAGGAAACTCAGGGAGGACAAACACCTCACACAGGAAGAGCTCGCGCAGCGGGTCTGCGTGAGCGACAAGGCAATAAGCAAATGGGAAACCGGGCGCGGATTCCCGGACATCGGCCTGCTTGAACCTCTGGCCAAGGCACTGGGAATTTCCGTGGTCGAACTGCTTTCAGGCTCCGACATCAGGAACCGCAACAGGTCCTCGGACATGAAGAAGTGCAGGTTCTATGTTTGTCCTGTCTGCGGGAACGCAATCCAGGCCACCGGCGAGGCCGTGATGATCTGCTGCGGCATCACATTGCCTCCGCTTGATGCGGAAAACCCCGACGGGGAACACATGATCAACATGGAAGTCGTTGAGGACGAATACTACGTCACGGTCGACCACCCCATGACCAAGACCCACTACATCTCGTTCCTGGCGGCGGTATCGGACCAGAGTGTCCAGTTCACCAAGCTGTATCCGGAAGGAGAAGCCGGAACCAGGTTCAAGATAAACCGTGTGGAGCGAATCTACGCCTACTGCAACCGCCATGGGCTCTTCGTCCTGGACCTGAAAGGAAGGAGAACCCCCATAGCGGGACCTTGCCGGAAATGACACCGGGACTCGATTGAAAAAACAGCGGTTCGCCTGTAGAATTGATGCAGCCGGAAAGCCGGCAAAGGATAGAGATATGAAGAAATCACTTTCAATTCTGTTGGCGGTCGTCCTGATCGCGGTCCTGGTCTCATGTGCCACCGCAACCGGGAGCGGAGAAGAGGCTTTGAGTCTCTGGTACGATACTGCCGTTGCAAAAAATGCGCTCATCAGCTTCGTAGAGGCCGCTGTTGACGAGAACAACCCCGGCTATATCCCTGTGGAGAACAGGATCGCCGTATTCGACATGGACGGCACTCTCCTCTGCGAGACCGACCGTGACTATTTCGACCACACACTGCTGGCCTACCGCGTCCTCGAAGATCCCACATACAGGGACATCGCAAGCGACCAGGAGCGCGCGGTCGCCGAGCAGATCGTCATCCTCAGCCAGGAGTCATCACCTGTCGGAGGGCTCGACGTCCCGCACGGAAAGGCCGTGGCCACCGCTTTCAAGGGCATGACCCCGGACGAGTTCATCGCCTACATCCAGGACTTCAAGGAGCTCCCGATGCCAGGCTACGAGGGCCTCAAGCGCGGAGACAGCTTCTACCTGCCCATGAAGCAGGTGATCGAGTACCTGCAGGCCAACGGATTCACGGTATACGTGGTCAGCGGAACGGACCGCATCATCTCCCGTGCCATCTTCTACAACAATGTCTTCGACATCCCGCCCGCACAGATAATCGGTTCGGATGTGTCCCTCGTGGCAACCGGCCAGGGCGATGCCGATGGTCTTGAGTACACATTCAAGGACACCGATGAGGTCGTCCTCGGCGGTGAGTTCCTCATCAAGAACCTCAAGATGAACAAGGTCTCCGCGATCGTCCGCGAGATCGGCGTGCAGCCCGTGCTCTCGTTCGGCAACTCGACCGGAGATGCGGCGATGGCCGAGTACACCACATCCGGCAACCCGTACCCCAGCCTTGCGTTCATGCTCTGCTGCGACGATACCGTCCGTGAGAACGGCAACATCGAGAAGGCGGACAAGATGTACGGTCTCTGCGAGGAGTTCGGATGGATCCCCGTCTCCATGAAGAACGACTGGACAACCATCTACGGCGACGGCGTCACAAGGAAATGAGAAGGCCACGGCCGTAACGGACACCCTAACCCGGAAGCCCCGACCCGGCCGGACGAATTAAAAAATTGCAAAATGCACCGATGCACGGTATCCTTTACCGTGGAGGAAGGAAAATGGAGTACAAAGCAACTATCGAACTGGTCAAGGAAGGAACGACGTTCTTCAATGCCGATGCCCTCAAGCTCATCAAACTCGTCGACGATCTGAAGTCCGTCAAGGCGGCTGCCGAGGCAATGAAGATCTCGACTTCCAAGGCATGGAAGATGATCCGCACAGTCGAGGCGGCTATCGGACAGACCGCTGTCTTCAAGGCAAGGGGCGGTGTCGACAACTACCGCGTGCACATCTCCCCCGCATGCAGGGACATTGTGGACAAGTATGCCGAGTTCGAGAAGAAGAGCCAGGAAGCTGTCGACAAGATCTTCAGCCAGGTTTTCTGATTCCGCGAACAGGATGGACAGGGCTTTGCCGCATGGCAGAGCTTTTTTTTGCCCTTTTCCACCCTGTTCCCACCCTTTTCCACATACCATTGCGCAATCCGGGCGACATGCTTTAGAAAAAAAGATGGCCTGGAGCCCCTCCAGGTAGTATCATTTTCTAAAAAAACGGTGGTATGCATATGAAGAAACTGTCCCTGATCCTGGTGATCCTCATGCTCGTCTGCACCTTGCTGTGTGCGGCCGATGTCCAGTTGCACGGGTACATCACTGCGATGTACAAGTTCGATTTCATGGAGGGGATGCCCAAATCCCAGAGCTACGGGATAGAAGGTTCCATGTTCGAGTTCTCGATAGAGGTGAACAAGCTCTCCCTCAGCCGGAAAGGTGAGACGAAACCCTATGTGGACCTGGGAGTGTCCGCGTCACTGGCGTTCAAGGTCGACGGCGGGCTGATCTACTGGGGCACATACGGATACAAGATACCTGGGACGGCTCTCAACGGAAGCCTGACAATCAACAAACTGAATATCGTCGGCGATTTCCTCGAGGACGAATACGTGGTGGACCTGATCCACAACAAAGTCGGCGGCGACTGGGCAAAATCCGGTCTGAGCAATTACTACTACACGAAATACACAGGCGATTCCAAATCTGAGGAGGACATCCTCCACAAGCTCTCCTTCATCATCGCACTGGAGACACCGATGACCTTCAACAACCACATCGGTGAATTCGCCCGCTACAACCCGGGCGTCACGGTCACATGGAGGGACTGGAGCATAGGCGTGGGCCTGAACGGAATGGATATGGACGAGGGCCACGCGATTGACATGACATTCGGGATCACAACTCCGGAATTCAAGTTCGACGACTCGCAGGGCAGCGTGAAATTCGCCCTGGAGGCGATCACCGAGAAATATCTGGCCACTTCGGTGGAGATCGGAGGCTCGGTCAAGGCATCCTGGGTCAGGGACCGTCTCAACATCGCCCTGGAATCCGATTTCAGCTGGTCGTTCACGGTAAGGGACGGGAAATACTCGGATCCGTCGGTGGATGCCGATGTGCATTTCCTGGCAGAGGCCGGAATCGCCTCCCTGGAGTTCTATTTCACCACGCAGACTCCCCTGCTGGGATACCGCTTCGATGTCACCGAAGTGTACCCTGCGGAGACCGAGATGATAGACCTTGTCCTCATGAAGTACTACTCGGACGCCAGGGTGAAGTTCGATTTCGGCAAGAGCCAGGAGAAACCCGTACCCATCAAGGTCTACGCGACCGCCTACGACATGTTCGTATCCAGGGACGATGAGCTCAGGACCGGTCCGTACGAGGAGGTCATCACAGGAGACCACGGACGGTTCACCCCGTTCGAGGAATTCGCGGAGAAGCGTTACGGGCGCGACCTGGACTTCGATTTCGAGACCGATGCCTTCGAGGAGGAGAACATCTCCAGGATCCACATCTTCGCGCACAAGCTGCTGCAGACGATCCAGATCGGATCCGAACTGGAGTTCAGGTTCGGCAACCTGACGCTCGGGATCGAAGGTTCATACGACTTCACGAAAGAAGAGATCTTCGGCAAGGTCTCGTCAGAATTCAGCACACAGGACATCAGGGTCTACGCAATGGGAATGGTCCTGGTCTTCAAGGATATCCCGGAGATCGTGAAACCCGTCAATTTCGGCTGCATCGCCGGTCTTTCCTCCGACACGTTCATAGATTTCGCCACGGTCGGAATGGAATTCAGATGGGACATGTTCGCGACCTACTCGACGGCTCCGTCCATCTTCAGGGATTTCACCGTCTACTGCACGGTGGATTTCTGACGGCGGGAAGACCCGGCGCAAAGCCGGGTTCCGGGTGAATAATAAGGTTTTCTTTTACCGTATAATTCGTATAATATATTTACAATAACAGCCCAAGGTGGTAATTTAGACTTGGTGTGTCCTCTACATTTGGGGGACATCCGACGGAAATTGCCGGTCCGTGCGTCCCAGACGCCTCCGGGCTGTTAAGGAGTTTATATGAAAAAAGCTTCGCTGATACTGTTGGCAGTACTTCTGGTACTGTTCGTGTCCGTCTCCTGCAACAAGGCTACAAAGCAGAGCGGAACACCCGTAGAGTCCCAGCCGGTCCAGGCCGTTGAGAAGGATACATCCTTCCAGATCACATTCAACGCCAACGGCGGAACCGGAACAATGGCTCCGATGAAGGTCAAGGGCTCGACATCCTGCCCCGAGAACAAGTTCACCGGACCCGAAGGTTTCGTGTTCGTTTCATGGAACACCAAGAGCGACGGTACGGGAGTCTCATACACACAGGAGTCCATCGTCACATCCGACAAGGACATCCTCCTCTACGCCCAGTGGCAGCCCGAGTTCTACGGAATCAAGATCGGCGAGCCTTTGGTCAAGGGTGGTATCGTCTCGTCATCGGCACAGATCTACCGCATAAGCGAACTCGACCAGCTCTCCACACTCGTGCTTGAGGAAGTCTATCCCGGATACTCGTTCGTCAGCTACGGAAACAATCCCGACGGCAGCGTCAAGGGTTACGACAACGTCTGGGTCTTCGGAGATGCATCCACATCATACGCACTGCTGACCATCCCGACAGGAAACATCGGTGAGGTCGTGATCGTCCCGGAGTTCAGGGCGCACACCTACGAGGTCGTCTACAACGCCAACGGCGGAAGCGGCGCACAGATCGCCAACACGTTCCACACCTACGGTGAGGACAAGGCTCTTGCCACCAACACATACAGCAACGAGTTCTACACATTCTACGGATGGAACACCGAGCCCGACGGAACCGGAACCCACTACAAGGACGGCGAGGTCGTCAAGAACCTCACGACAGAGGACAAGGCAATCGTCAACCTGTACGCAGAGTGGCTCGCATTCGTCAAGGTCAACTTCCACGCCAACGACGGCGAGGGCGACACTGTCGATACAATCCAGATCGCAAGCGGCGTTCCCTGCGACCTGCCGAAGAACACATTCACCAGAGACGGTTATGCATTCGTAGGATGGGGTGCCGGCGAGGGTGACGACCAGCCTGTCCTGTACGAAGACGGCGATTCCATCACTTCCGAGGAAGAGGTCGAACTCTACGCCATCTGGACACCGATCGACTACGCCATCACATTCGCAGAGGTCGAGGGCGGAAGCGCAGTCGTCGCTCCTGCAGGCTACAATGTCAGCAAGGAAGAGCAGACAGCCAAGCTCACAGCCTCCGAGGATACAGGTTACCAGATCACAGCATGGTCGGTCGCCGGCAACGATACCGCATACGTCAGCGACGACAAGGTCGTGATCCCGGCCGGAACAATCGGAGACATCGAGGTCGTTCCCGAGTTCACCAAGATCGTCTACTCCATCGCATTCGCAGAAGTCGAAGGCGGAAGCGCAGAATCCTCAGCCACCTCCTACACCGTCAGCAAGGAAGACCAGAAGGTCGCTCTCACGGCTGTCGACAGCGACGGATTCGCAATCGAGACCTGGGCGGTCAGCGGCAACGACAGCGCATATGTCGACGGCAGCACGCTGGTCATCCCCGCAGGATCGATCGGAGACATCGAGGTCACACCGAACTTCGGAACAATCCCGTACAACATCATCTTCGCCGAAACCGCTGAAGGAAAGGTCACAAGCGATGTTCCGACATACAGGGTCAGCGATTCCGTCCAGATCATCAAGGTCAATCCGGAACCGGCAGACGGCTACAAGATCGACTCCTGGCAGGTCAACGGCAACAAGTCCGCATCGATCAGCGGCGATGTCCTGGTCATTCCCGCAGGAACGACAGGCGACATCTATGTCACGCCGGTCTTCACGGAAGTCGTCTACAAGGTCATCTACGACAAGAACGCGGACGATGCAACCGGAACCATGGCAAGCACGACCCACGAGTACTTCGTCGCAAGCGAGCTCAGTGAGAACAGCTTCCACAGGAACGGTTATGCATTCGACGGCTGGAACACCAAGGCCGACGGAAGCGGAACGGCGATCGCCGACAAGGAGAAGGTCGAAGGACTCACCAACAACCCGGTCATCACCCTCTACGCACAGTGGAAGGCTCTGGTCGGATTCACGGTCGATTCGACGATCTTCGAGGATTGCGAGGTCCTGGAGACCTACTACACATACGCTCCGCAGCTCGACAGGAAGTACATCATGGTCGCCGACGGCCCGATCTACGATGCCGAGAACAACGTCATCAGCAGCGAGCTCGAGATTCCCGCGAAGAATGTCGAGAATCCGTTCTCTGCCTACAACGGCGGCGAGGGATTCCTCCTCGATGACGCCCTGCACTTCTACCACGACGAGGGAACAACGGTCACCGTCATCTACATGCACAGTCCCGTCTGGATCCTCAGGAAGTACTGATAGGTACAGAACGCAAAACACAGGGCTGTGGCTCAACCGGTCATCCGGCAGGGCCGCAGCCCTTTTCTTTTATCCGGGACTTGCCATCCCCTTCTTTTTATATATAATGTCACCAACAACAGACGGGGCAATGCCGTCGCAAGGAGAGATGCCATGAAGAAATCATCCATCGCAGCCATTCTGGTTCTGACAATCTGCGCGCTGTTCATCTGCGCCTGCAAACAGGATCCTACCCCGGGTCCCACACCCGGTCCCACCCCCGAGCCGAAACCCGATACGGTTACCTTCTCCAGCCAGATCGCGGCCATGATCGTGGACAGGAGCATAACAGTAGAGAACACATACAAGACGGATTATTTCCGCGTCGACTCGTCCGTATTCAACAAGGACCTGGCCCTGCTCTCCGGCTCGCTGGCTTTCTCATCCACCCTTGACGAAGTGAAGGCGGATTTTACGGCGATGTATTTCGACGACATATACGTCTACGCCAACGACGGCAAGGATGTGAACGCATGCTCCTATACCCTAGGCCACAGGGCGGTCGGCGACTACGAGCTTGTCGCCGTACACGTCTACGGAATGAACTACGGGTCGGAATGGTCCGGAAACCTCAATGTTGGAACGGCGGCTGATTGCAACGGCGACCATCTGGGATTCAATCTCGCAGCCGAAACGGTCTACGCGGCGCTGAAGGACTATGTGGGGAAGAACCTTGCCGGCAAGAACCTGAAGATATGGATCTTCGGCTACTCCCGTGCAGGCGCGATCTCCGGAGTCCTGGCATGCGACATAATCGAAGGCAATGAGCTCAAGGTGGCGCAGAAGGACATGTTCGTGTACACCTTCGAGGCCCCTGTATCGATCTCCCCGAGGGAGCAGCAATACGCATGCATCCACAACGTGGTCATGGAAGGCGACCTCATCCCCCACATCATTCCCGAGACATACGGCATGTCGCGCCCCGGAAACGATATCGTGATGAAATCTGATCCCGGATACGTCAACGACTGCATACACTCCGTCGTGGGCGAGGATGCGTTCATGCCGGAATTCACCGAATCAGAAGGTTATTACAGCACCCCTGCCGAATTCGTCTCCTACTTCGTCGACGCCCTCGTGAACGCCAAGGCTTCCGAAGCCGGCATACCGAGTCTGGAAACCCGCGACACGTATGTGGAGACGATCCAGGAACGCGCCAGATACCTTGCGGAGGTCCTGATGAAGGACAACATGGCCGGAGCGGGCGCGCTGGTGGCATATGTAAAGGAAATTGCCGCGCAAGGCGAGTTATATCTCGCGGTACTTGTCGGCACCTGGACAGCGGAAGAGGACGGTTTCTACGCAGGGACCGACGACTACAAGGGTCTGAAGCAGATTCTCGACGAGAGTGGGATTCCTTATGATGACGCGAAACTCAAGTCTGCATGCTCGCTGATGCACGACATCATAGAAAACGGTACGCTCATGACTATCGTTGGGTTGATGGCACTCGAAATTCCCAGCAGGAACAACGTCATGTACACTGTGACCTGCCATTATCCGGGAGTCGTATACTCCGTTCTGAAGAACTACGAGTGAACTGATTCCCTCTATATTATTCCCAAACAGCGGATAATGTGGTGTATACTAAAATTTGAGTTACTATAAACATACGGTAAAGGGGCAGACTATGTTCAGATTTCCACCACCACAACAGGAATCAATGGAAAAATCCGTTGCGCCCATCGCCGTGTACCAGTTCATCGACAAACATGTCGTCACGCTTCTGCTCTCCCAGGGGTTCCTGGACCTGTTCGGTTTCACCGACCACAAGGACGCCTACCATGTCATGGACACGAACATGTACCGGGACACACACCCTGACGATGTCTCGAGGATAGCCAACGAGGCCGTGAAGTTCGCCACAGGCGAGAATCCCCTGTACAACGTGGTGTACAGGAGCAGACTCAACGGTGAATACCACATAATCCATGCCCAGGGAAAGCATGTCACCATGCCCACGGGCGACAGGGTCGCATTCGTCTGGTATTTCGACGAAGGCCTGTATTCCGACATCTCCGGACAACAGGAGGACCTGAGCCTGATATACACCAGGATGCTCAAGGAGTCCTCGGAGTCCAACACCAATTTCGACTATCTGACAGGCCTCCCCACCATGAGCTATTTCGTGGAATTGACCGAGGCATGGAACAAAAAGGTCCGCAAGCGCGGACATAAACCGGCGATCCTTTTCCTGGACCTGTGCGGCAGCAAGGAATTCAGCCGCAGATACGGATTCGGAGAGGGAGACAACCTGATAAAATCGCTGGGCAAGCTCCTTGCCGGCACATTCAACGATGAGAACTGCTGCAGGTTCGGACAGGACCAGTTCGTCGTGAGCACGGACGACCTGTACCTGGAGGAACGTGTGGGCTCCGTCCTGGAGAGATGCGGCCAGCTGAACAACGGAAAGAACACGCTCGTGCGCGTCGGGATATATGTCTACGAGGACAACATCCCCGTCCGCGACGCCTGCGACAGGGCCAAGGTGGCCTGCGATTCCATCCGCGGGAAAAGCACCAACTCGTACAGGTTCTTCGACGAGGAGATGCGCAGGCGCATAGAGACGAACCAGTACATCCTGGACAACTTCGACAAGGCCCTGGAAAACAACTGGATCAAGGTCTACTACCAGCCGATAGTCAGGTCCGCCAACGACAGGGTCTGCGACGAGGAAGCCCTCTCCAGATGGATTGACCCCGACGGCAGGTGCACACTGATGCCGGACGAGTTCATCCCGATTCTGGAGAAGAACAACCTTCTCTGGAAACTCGACATCCATGTCGTGGAACAGGTGATCGACAAGATCAGGACACACATGGAGAACGGCCTTTTCATAGTGCCGGTGTCCGTCAATCTCTCCAGATCCGATTTCGATGCCTGCGACATCGTCGAGGAAATCCGAAGACGCGTGGACGAAAGCGGGATCGGCAGGGACAAGATAACCATCGAGCTGACCGAAAGCACAATCGGCAGGGACTTCGCTTTCATGAAGAGCCAGGTGGAAAGGTTCCAGGCGCTTGGCTTCAGGGTCTGGATGGACGATTTCGGCAGAGGCTATTCATCGTTCGACCTTCTCCAGGAGCTGCATTTCGACCTGATCAAGCTGGACATGTACTTCATGCGCCATTTCGACAAGGAGAAGAGCCGGATCATCGTCGTCGAATTCATAAAGATGGCCATAGCCCTGGGAATCGAGACCGTTGTCGAGGGTGTGGAGACCGGGGAGCAGGTGCTTTTCCTCAAGGAAGCCGGATGCACCAAGATGCAGGGTTTCTACTACTGCAAGCCCATTCCGACCGAGCAGGTTCTTGAGCGTTACCGCACCGGAACGCAGATCGGATTCGAGAACCCGATCGAAA
Source organism: Sphaerochaetaceae bacterium (assembly GCA_045116915.1). Taxonomy (GTDB): domain Bacteria; phylum Spirochaetota; class Spirochaetia; order Sphaerochaetales; family Sphaerochaetaceae; genus UBA9732. The sequence goes on from JBGUMQ010000023.1 coordinate 11,517, forward strand.
GCGACTACTATACCGCGATCGGGAACGCGAACCTCTACGACCTCTCCGGCCTGAACAGGGAGGAACTGGAAGACAACGACTACTTCAGTTCGCTCCCCATGGCCATCATCGAGACCGACGGGTCCGGGCTTACGGTCAAGAGACACAACAAGTCGTATGAGGCATTCATGCGGAAAGTCAGAATAGGGTTCAATCCGGATGCGCAGATGTGTTTTCCACGCAAGGACTCACCTTTCGGACCATCGTTCTCAAAGGCCGTCAAGAAGTGTCTCAAGGAACCCGTCAGGCAGATCGCCAGCGAGAGGATCGGCGACAGCCTGATAATCGACTATCTGGTCGAGCATGTGGCCGTGAACCCCGTCACGGGGCTGTCGGCGCTGATCGTGGTCGTCCTGGACTACACGGACCTGTCGGAGGTGAGTTTCGACAACGAGGAGATGATCCCGGCCGACAGCTTCGTCTATGCGCTTTCGGCGGACTACACGTTCCTCTACTACGTGGACCTGGAGACCGAGCATTTCATCGAATACAGACCGGACGAGAAGAGCGGAGAGCTCAGGATCGTCAGGCACGATGGGGATTTCTTCGCAAAATCCCGCCACGACATACTGCAGCTTATCCACAAGGACGACAGGGAGAAACTGCTGTCGGAGTTCACCAGGGACATCGTCCTGGAGACCATCGACAACAAGAAGGCCTTCACCATCACATACCGCCTTCTCACGGACAACGGGCCCACGTATGTGAGCCTCAAGGCCACCAGGCTGGGGACCTCCGGACACGGGATCATCATCGGCGTGAACAACGTCGATGCCCAGATGAAGGCCCAGGAGGCTTTCGAGCGTGTGAAGGAGGAGCATACCACCTATTCCAGGATCTCCGCTCTTGCCGGGAACTACATCAGCATCTACACCGTGGATCCCGATACAGGGGGATACGTCGAATACAGCGTCACCGAAGAATACGAGGCCATGGGTCTTCCCAAGAGCGGCTCCTCGTTCTTCGATGAATCGCTGGTCAACATAAGGAAAGCGCTCCATCCGGAGGACCAGGAGAGGCTCGCATCCATGTTCACCAAGGAGAATGTGCTCTCGTCCATAAAGCAGAACGGGGTGTTCGGCATTGACTACAGGCTGATGCTGGACGGAGAGCCGAGGTATGTCTCGCTGAAGGCGGCGTTGGTGGATGAAGCCGACGGCCCGCGTCTGATTGTCGGAATAAGCGACATAGACGCGCAGGTCAAGCGCGAGCAGGAATACGAGGCCCAGCTCTCGCTGGCCAAGACCCGTGCGGACAAGGACGCCCTGACCGGTATCAGGAACAAGCATGCGTATCTGGACATGGAGGAGAAGCTGAACCAGTCGATCGCCAATGACGGCGATGTCGAGTTCGCCCTTGCGGTGTTCGACGTCAACGACCTCAAGATCGTGAACGACAGGGACGGACACCAGGCCGGCGACAGACTCATCAGATCGGCATCGAAGATGATCTGCAACGCATTCAGCCACAGCCCTGTGTTCAGGGTGGGCGGAGACGAGTTCGTCGCCGTGCTGCGCGAGCAGGACTACAGGAACATGGACACCATCGCACAGGAACTCGATGCCCTGAACAGGGAACATGAGAATGACGGAGGAGCCGTCGTCTCGTTCGGCATGGCCAGATACAGCGGAGAGAAGAACGTCTCGGAGGTGTTCTACATCGCCGACAGGAACATGTACAGGTACAAGGAACAGAGCAAGATAAGGAAGAAAGGATCCTGATCCATATGCTCTTTGGGAAAAAGAAAGGGGCCGGAGATTTCCGGCCCCTCGTTGTTCCCATGCAGGGATTCAGTTCTTGTTGTTGCCCTTGAGCTTGCCCAGCAGTTCCAGGATCTTGAAGAAGAGCCAGATGACGCTGAAAGCAAGGCCGAAGGCCGCGGTCCACTCGTACTTCCTGGGAAGCCCGTCCTCTACCGAATGCCTGATGGTGTCGAAATCGACAAGAAGGAACAGTGTGGCGATGACGACCATCAGGGCGCTGGCCCCGATGTTGATCACCGCGTTGGATGCGACCTTCTGCACAAAGCCCCTTGTCGCCGGGATCAGTGATCCGACGAACATGAGCAGGCTTGCCAGAACCGTGCTGATCAGAAGCGACAGCAGGATGGTCTTGAACTTGCCCGTGACCCTGACCTTGCCCGTGAAGTACAGGAAGGCCATGACCATGACTACGATGGCCGTGATGATGATCGCGAGCCAGATCGTCTGCGCGTATTCCTTGCCGAACGTGGATCCCGCCCATGAGATGACGAAGCCCGTGCTGGCGCAGAAGAGCGAGCCGGATACAGGGATCGTCACCCTGATCAGGGAAATGAGCGGAGTGATGACCAGCAGGAGGGCGGCGACACCCACCGCTATGGCCTCGTTGAGCGTGATGTTGCGAAGCGAGGGGTTGTCGATCTGCAGGACTTCCCCGCCCCACTTCCCGGCCATGACGGCATTGAGCAGGACGCCCGCCATCACCATGACCATGAAGAACACGAGCTTGACCGTTATGCCCGCATAGGAGCAGCTGTTGGTCTCGTCAGTCTCGGTGACTCTTGTCAGCTTGCGGATCATGGGGTTGGTACCCATCATGAATCCGCTGCTTTTTGTCGATGATAATCCAGCCATTCATTCACCTCACAGGACGTGCACGGACTCCGCATCGAAGCAGAGGTGGCAGACGTCTCCGACATTGTAGATCTTCTTGTTCTTGGGGTTCTTCTCCTCCAGCTTGACCAGCGTGTTGCCGACCATTACATGGTAGTTCTGATACGAACCCATGAAGCATGAGAGCACGACCTTGCAGGGAAGTCCTCCGTTGTCCGCGAGCGTTGCGGCCTCGGGTCTGAGAACCACGGTGTACTGCTCGCCTTCCTTCATGCTGTCGCTGTACTCGACCAGTGTCCTGTTGCCCTCGACATCGAGCACGGCGTACTTGCCCTCCTTTCCGACCATGGGTCCGCGGAGGAAGTTTGCCTCACCGATGAAGTCGGCGACGAACTCGCTCACGGGGTGGTAGTAGATCTCCTGGGGGGTTCCCATCTGGGCCACGACACCCTTCTCCATGATGATGATCTTGTCGGAGATGGCCATGGCCTCGCTCTGGTCGTGTGTGACGTAGATGGCGGTGATGCCGACTTCCTGCTGGATGCGGCGGATCTCCGTCCTCATCTGGACACGAAGTTTGGCATCGAGGTTGGAAAGCGGCTCGTCGAACAGGAGGACGGACGGCTCGATGACCAGGGCCCTTGCAAGGGCGACACGCTGCTGCTGGCCTCCGGAGAGCTGGTTGGTCATCCTGGACTCCATGCCCTCGAGCTCGACCAGCTTGAGGATCCTGGTGACCTTCTCCTTGATGACGTCCTTCGGGAACTTGCGGAGCTTGAGTCCGTAGGCCACGTTGTCGAAGATGTTGTAATGGGGAAGCAGAGCATAGCTCTGGAACACCATCGCCGTGTCACGCTTGTTCGGCGTGAGCTCGTTGATGGCCTGGTCGCCGAGGAAGATCTCACCCTCGTCCGGGCTCTCGAATCCGGCGATCATCCTCAGTGTGGTGGTCTTTCCGCAGCCCGAGGGGCCCAGAAGGGTCACGAATGTACCCGGCTCGATGTCGAGCGATGTGTCCTTGACCGCATAGAATTCCTTTCCGGTCTTCGGATCCTTGTAGATTTTCGAGATATGTTCAAGGCGAACGCCTTTCTTTTCCTTGGCCATTATTCAGCCTCCTTGAATTTTTTACTGGTACCGAAGTGCTTGATGACGACGTTCATGATCGTGACCGCACCGTAGGTGATGATGATCAGGATGGTGGCGAATGCACAGGCTATGCCGTACGCACCCTTCTCGGCGAACTCGTTGATCTGGACGGTGATGAGCAGATAGCTCGGAGTGACCAGGAGGATGATCGCCGAGATGGCGGTGATGCTCCTGACGAATGCCGTAACAAGTCCGCTGAGGAACGAATCCTTGATCAGCGGGAGCGTGACGGTGGTGAACACCGTGAAGCTGTCGGCACCCATGTCATAGGCACTCTCCTCGATCGACTTGTCTATCTGCCGCAATGCCGCGATTCCGCTTCTGGTACCTGTAGGCAGCGACCTGATGACGAAAACGATGACCAGGATCAGACCTGTGCCGTAGATTCCCTGCATGAAGCCGGTATGGAAGACACCGCCGCTGAATCCTCTGATGTATCCGACACCGAGAACCGTTCCAGGAACAGCCATGGCCAGCATGGAGACGGCCTCGATGAATCCCTTGGCCTTGAACTTGCGCTTGACGACCAGGTAGGAGATTATCATCGAAAGCAGGGCCGTGATCGGAGCGGAGATGAGCGACAGGATGAACGAATCCTGGAACGCCTTGAATCCCTTGTACTTGGTGAAGACCTGTCCGAACCACTTGAATGTGAGCGGGAAGAACTTGTAACCCCAGGTCGGGAACATCGCTCCGATGGGAACGCAGATGTACATCAGGATGACGAACAGGGCACCCAGGCTGCAGATGGCCGTGAGCGGGATCCTGACGCTCTTGTCCTCGATGAGCATCCTGCCCCTGGAAGCCTTTCCGGTAAGGGTTGCCGTCGACTTCTTCTCAAGAACGTACTTCTGGACAGCGAACATGGCCAGCGTGATGCAGAGGAGGACGACTGCCATCGCAGCTGCACCGGCCTTGTCGTAGGCGCCGGTGATCTGCAGGTAGATCGTCGTTGCAAGGGTATCGTACGAACCTCCGATGATCATCGGGTTCGCGAAGTCCGCGATGGACTCGATGAACGTGACCAGGAAGGCGTTTCCGATTCCGGGAAGCAGCAGCGGCAGGGTGACGCTGGTGAAGACCTTCATCCTGGAGGCTCCCATGTCCCTGGCGGCTTCCTCGAGCGACGGGTCGATGTTCTTCAGAAGTCCTCTGAACATCATGTAGCAGACGGGGAAGAACGTGAGCGACTGGACGATCACTATACCCCAGAATCCGTAGACGCTGTTGTCGTAGATTCCCAGAAGGAACCTGGTGATGATACCGGCCTTTCCGAAAAGCATGATGACGGAAAGGGAAAGAACGAAAGGCGGCGAAACGACAGGCAGCATGGAGACGACCTTGAACAGTCCTCCCGCGAACCTGTTGATCCTCACGTAGATTTCAACGTATGCGAACAGCAGACCGACCGCCGTGGCGAAGATACCCACGACGAAACCAACCTTGAGGGTGTTGGTGATTGCCGTTGTGAATGTCGGTATCTTGAATATTCTCTTGAATACCGAGAAAGAGAATCCTCCGTCACCCACGAAACTGTCGACCAGGAGGATCGCCAGCGGGTAGAGGATGAACAATGTAAGGAATGTAATGAGCAGGACTATGGTGGTGACCATTATCGGGTCGCCCATCAGTTTCTTCCTGTCAAGCCTTGCTCCCTGGGCAGTTGCCATCTATTCCTCCTTTTCAGTGTTTAACGTTCCGGCCTGCGGAGTGCATGACCCGGGGCCGGATATCAAAAAGAGGATGGCGGACAGGCCACCATCCTCATTTTCACGATTGACTTGCCGGATCCTTACTTGACCTGGAACCTGGACTCGTCGCCTGTTGCGGCACCGGCCTTGGCAAGAGCGTCCATGACCTCGCTGATGTACTTCTTCGTGTTTGCAGTTGCATCGTCGAAGTCGTAATCGATGACGTTGCTGGGATCGAGACCGAACTCATAGGCGATCTGCGGCTGCTCTGCGTTGTCGAGAACCAGGAACTGGTAGGAACCGTGCTCCTTGGCGAGGTTGACGCAGTTCGGGGAAAGAGCGTACTCGATCCAGAGCTTTGCGGCGTTGGCGTGCTTGGCACCCTTGAAGATGGCCGTTGCACCGATCTCACATGTCGTTCCGCTCGAGGGGATGACAAGACCGATGTTGGCATAACCGTTGTCGACGATCTGGAAGATTCCGTCGTGGAGGAATCCGATACCGATGACACACTCGCCTGTTCCGACGTTCTTGGAAGGACCGCTGCCGGACTTGGTGTAGACCTCGATGTTCTTGTCCAGATCCACGAGATACTGGATACCTGCGTCATGACCGTACTTCTGGATGACTGTGTTGATGACAAGCTTTGCAGTTCCGGCTGTGTTGTAGTTGGAGAGCCAGATCAGACCCTTGTACTCGGGCTTGAGCAGATCGGGGAAATCCTTCGGAGCCTCGAGGCCGCGCCTGTTCAGCTCGTCGATGTTGTACATGAAGCCCAGGATACCGGTGTAGATACCGTACCAGAGGTTGTCCTTGTGCTTGTAGACACTCTTTGTGATGTGTGATGCGTTGACTGCATCGTATCTCTCGAGCAGACCCTCGCTTGCGAGCATGTTGTACGGGTCTGTCGTGCCGCCGAAGAATACATCAGCGGACGGATTGCCCTTCTCTTCCTCGATCTTGGCCTGGACCTCACCTGTTGAAAGGCGCTGGTAGGTTGTCTTGATTCCGAACAGCTTCTCGAAATTTGCGCAGACAGCTGAGAGATAATCTTCCTCACATGAACCGTAGACAACGAGCTCACCCTCTGCCTGAGCAGCGGCGATCAGTGCGGAGTCGAATCCCTCGACTGTTGTTGTCTTGGCGGCTTCCTGAGCGCCCTGTGCGAAAACGCCAGCCATTGCCACTACCAGAACGAGCAGCACTACTGTAAGTTTCTTCATTTTTCCTCCTCTTGGCCATATGACCATTTTCAAACGAATCATGCACGCGCGCATTACATAAATGTGGAAACACACGTGCGTCAGGATTCATTATCGCACTGGTTTCATGTGCGGTCAATCAAATTCGCGGACGGCATCCGATATGGTCTTGAGCGTGATAATCTGCTATCATTGGGATATGGCCTACGAAGTAACCGCAACACGCAAGAGACCGCAGAGATTCGAGGATCTTGTCGGTCAGGAATTCGTCGTCTCGACACTGAAGAACGCCATCGAGCAGGGAAGGATCGCACATGCCTATCTTTTCAGCGGCCCCAGGGGCGTCGGGAAGACCACAAGCGCACGCCTTCTGGCCAAGGCGCTGAACTGCGTGAACGGCCCTACTCCGGAGCCATGCGACCAGTGCGACAACTGCCGCGGCATAGCGAAGGGCAGCAGTCTGGATGTGATCGAGATCGACGGTGCCAGCAACACCGGCGTGAACGATGTGAGGGTGATCAAGGAGGAGGTCATGTTCCCTCCCACATCCTCCAGGTACAAGATCTACATCATAGACGAGGTCCACATGCTCTCCCAGAGCGCCTTCAACGCCCTGCTCAAGACCATAGAGGAGCCGCCGGAATACGTGGTCTTCATATTCGCCACGACCGAGACGCAGAAGGTTCCGGCAACCATCAGAAGCCGCTGCCAGCAGTTCAACTTCCAGCTTATCCCTCTTGAGACGATCAAGGGTCTGCTCGCACAGGCCGCATCGGAGATGGGCATCGAGGCCGAGGACGAGGCCCTGTTCTGGATAGCAAGGGAGGCCACCGGCTCCATGCGCGACGCCTACACCCTGTTCGACCAGGTGGTGGCGTTCTCCAACGGGAAGATCACGATCGACGGCATACGCGAGAAGCTCGGTCTTGTCGGAACCGACCGCATGAACGCCATCATGCACGATGTGCTGGCCGGGAAGCGCGGGCAGTCGCTGGACCAGGTCCACGACCTGCTTGCCAAGGGCGTCAGCACCGAGCAGATCATCAAGGACTTCACCGACTACTTCAGGTCCCTGCTTCTCATCCGCAAGGGTGTGAAGAGCGCCAACGTCCTTGGAGAGCCGGTGTCCGCCTTCCCGGAGGAGATCAGAAGCGCGTTCAACGAGGAGCAGCTCGAGGCCGCCCTGGACATGTTCCTGAACCTCTACAGGGACATCAGGTATTCGCTGAACCCCAGGTTCGAGCTTGAGCTTGCCGTATCCAAGCTCTCACGACTCAGGTATGTGGCCTCCACGGCAAGCGTGATAGAGCAACTGGCAAGGCTGAAGAACGACCTGATCAACGGCACGATCACCCCGCTCAACCCGGCCCTTGCAGGAATGAAGACGGTGCAGCCTGAAGCCGCTCCGGAAAGCGAAGCCACGGCACCCGAGGCACCTGCGGCACCTGAGGCTCCGGCAGCACCGGAAGAACAGCCCGCTGCCGGACCCGAGCCCAAACCCTCACCGGAACCGGTTCGCAATGAACCCTCTCCTGCCGAGCCTGAGGTCCACGATGAGGCTCCGGCTCCTGCCGAAAAGACACCGGAGGAAAGCACTCCGGCGGCCTTCGACGCGGCATCCCTCAAGGATGTCCTGCCGTCGGGAACAATCGGAGCAGAGCTGACAAACGATGGCTTGGTACTTACATTCGATAAGAAATTCTACTATCAGACAGCATACAGAAACCTTCAGAGCATAAGGGACGCCATACAGAAGAAGACCGGAACGGACATCAATGTGGTCCTTGCCTTCTCCGACAATCCCAACAACACTGTCACCGAGGAAAGCGCACCGGAACAAGAGCCTGCCCCGCAGGAGGAGACACCTCAGCCGGAAAGCGCGCAGGAGCAGCAAGGCGCCTCTGAAGGGAATGCATCCGCAGGCAGGAGCGAGGAACAGAAGAACCTGATAAACGACCTGATCCTGTGCTTCGACGGAAGGGAGGAGAACTGATGAACCCATTCGAGCTTCTGAAGAACATGAACGAGATAAAGAGCCAGGCCGAGGCCATGAAGGCCAAGATCGCGACCATCCGGTGCACAGGCTATGCGGGGGGCAACATGGTCGAGGCGGTGGCCAACGGCAACATGGAGATAGAGAGCATAAAGATCGATCCTGAATTCGCGAAGATGGAGAACGCACAGCTTCTGGAGGTCATGGTCACATCGGCCGTGAACACCGCCCTGAAGAACGTCAGGGACAGGATCCAGGAAGAAGCCGGGCAGACGATGGCCCAGTACGGGATAGGACTATGACAGCACTCGAGAACCTTTCCAAACTCCTCTCCAGACTCCCCGGCGTCGGTCCCAAGAGCGCATCCAGGATCGCGTTCTCCCTGATAAACACTCCGGGCGACTACAACGAGGTCCTTGCAAGGAGCATCGCGGAAATCAAGGAAAGGATACGCCCCTGCTCCATCTGCGGCTCATACTCCGAATCCGACATCTGCCCCGTCTGCACCGATGCAGGCAGGGACAGGACGCAGCTCTGCATCGTGGAGCAGCCCCAGGATGTCATCACCATCCAGTCCAGCGGTGCTTACAACGGCCTGTTCCACGTGCTCGGGGGAGCGATCAACCCGCTCAACGGCGTGGGCCCGGAGAACCTGACGTTCGGAAAACTCATCGAGAGGATCAACGAAGGGGACTTCAGGGAGATCATCATCGCCACCAACCCCACGGAGGAAGGAGACACCACCGCCCTCTACATCAGGCACATCCTGAAGGACCGCGAGGGACTTTCGCTGACGAGGCTGGCATCGGGTCTTCCCATCGGCGGAGACCTGGAGTACGCCGACCGCACGACCCTGATGAGGTCGTTCCGCGGGCGCATCAGTTTCTGAGTTTTTCCGTTGTCAGAGTTTGTCGATCAGCATCGAGCACTTGCCGCTCGGGATCGGAAGGGTCTTTTTCTTCTTCTCGTCGATTATCTCGATGGTGAAGTAGTACAGCTTCTCGCTTTCAAGCCTTATCTCCCAGCCCCTGGCGTTCTTGTTGCTCAGGATGGTGATCAGGTTCCTCTTGAGTGAGAGCTTCTCTATTCCCATGACCTCGAGATTCGGGACGGTCCAGTAGACGGTCTTCCTGGGAAGCGACACATCCAGTCCGATGATGTCCTCTATCATGAGCGTGATGGTTACCAGGCAGGCCTGGGGCAGGAAACGCTTGCGCGGGAAATCCCCGTCGGAGGCCGGAACACCTTCCTTGGTGGGCAGATATGCTTCCCAGACATCGCCGGCCTTGTTCCCTTCCGGATGCAGGGTGTCCAGGATGAAGTACATGTGCCTGATGGCGCATTCGCGTGCGAAGACGTACTCGCCGTATTTCTCCAGACCCTTGACCACACCGTACACGTTGGACGGCACGACCGCTCCGCAGTAGCCGCCCACATTCTCCCTGTAGCACGGAGAATCGGCGCTGACGCTCGGGAACGGGTTGTCCGTTCCGAAGACCTGCGGATCCTTGAGGTATTCGATCATGTACGAGGCACGCTCGTCATTGGGGATCTCAGTGAGCATCGTCCAGTATGAACCTATCAGCTTGAGCGGGATCCTCTGCTCATCGGCATCGAGGTCGTAGTAGAAATGGGACTCCGGATCCCACATCAGGTTGTTGATCCTGGTCTTGAGCGTGAAGTAGAGCCTCTTGTACCTGAAGCTCAGCTCCTTGTCGTTCAGGATGTCGCCGATGTTGGAGAGGTACAGGGCGTTGAGCGCCACCATGGTGTTGAAGTCCACGGGATAGACGGTCCTCTCCCTGGGGATGTTCCCCGTAAGGCATGCGGAGACGGGAACGGAGAAGAGTCCGTTCTCCTTCTGGAACGTGGCCTTGAGCCAGTTGAAGTAGTTCTCCAGCGCGGGGACGATGTCCTTCAGGCGCTTCTTGTTCCCGATCTTGTGGTAGAAGACGTACTCGACATATGCCAGAAGCGGCATGACCACACCTTCCGGGTTGTCGGATGTGACGACGGGGCTTCCGTCCTCGATGCTGTAGTCGGACCTTATGGCTCCGCTCTCCTCCTGTTTGGAGTAGAAGAAGTCCAGCATGTCGAACGGAGAATACGTCTGGTTGCTGTAGTTGAGGAACAAGGCCGAAAGACAGGAATCGAACATGTTGAAGGTCTTCTGTCCGGCATACGAGACATAGTTCCCGGCGAACGTGTTCTGCTCCGTACCGGCTGTCCAGTGCTCGTTGATCCAGACCCAAGACCTGTCGTAAAGATCGACGAAATCCTGATCGTAGAAATGGATTGAAGGAATCGACTCGTGACTCAATTTCAGCCCCCGCTCACAAAAAACCCCAATATCATTGCGATATTGGGATAACATAGCATAGCATTTTTTCGCTTCGCAGTCAAATTGGTTTATAAAAATATTTACAGTAGGGAATTTGTCCTGGACAAATTTTCACGAAACACCAGGATTGTGCCTCCTTGGAAGACAGGGTAGAATTCGAGTCATGCCGGGTGATTTCCTTCCGATTTCAAGAAACGATATGCAGAAAAGGGGCTGGGACGAGCTGGACATCCTGTTCATTTCCGCCGATGCCTACGTGGACCATCCGTCTTTCGCCTGCGCCCTGCTTGGCCGACTTCTGGAGAAGCACGGATACAGGGTGGGAGTCGTCGCGCAGCCCGACTGGAAGGATCCATCCTCCCTCAAGGTCATGGGGAGGCCCCGTCTCTGCTGCATGATAAGCGGAGGGAACATAGACTCCATGGTGGCCCACTACACAAGCACCAGGAAGAAACGCACGGGAGACCTGTACTCGCCCGGAGGCAAGGCCGAACTGCGTCCGGACAGACCCACCATCGTCTACTCCAACCTGGTCCGTCAGGCTTTCGGGGACATACCGGTCGTGATCGGCGGACTGGAGGCATCGCTGAGGCGTCTGGCCCATTACGACTACTGGCAGGACCTTGTCAGGAAATCCATATTGCAGGATTCCAAGGCCGACATCCTGGTCTACGGGATGGGCGAGCTGCAGACACTCGAGATAGCAAGACGCCTTTCCGAAGGGATCCCTGTGTCGGAAATCAGGGACATTCCCGGCACCTGCTGGAGCATGTCGGAGAAGGAATACGCACAGGGGAACAAGCTCCCCTATGCGCCTGTGGTCCTGCCGTCGTTCGAGGAGGTCTCACAGCGGGACAAGGTCTCCAACACCCCGACGGAAGAAGGCCGCCGGGCCTATGCCAAGGCTTTCGGCATCCAGATGATGCATGAGAACCCGTTCGAAAAACGATGCCTTGTACAATCGAGCAACGGCAGGATTATCGTGGAGAACCAGCCTGTCAGGCCATTGACCGAGCAGGAATTCGATTCGCTGTACGAGCTTCCCTTCCGACGCGACTGGCACCCGTGCTACGACAAGGACGGCGGTGTTCCGGCAATAAGCGAGGTCAAGTTCTCGATCACCAGCAACCGCGGATGCTACGGCGGATGCTCGTTCTGCGCCATCACGAACCATCAGGGAAGGATCATCCAGACAAGAAGCCTCAGGTCGCTAGTACGCGAGGCGGAGATCCTCACCCGCCACAAAGACTTCAAGGGATACATACACGACCTGGGAGGACCGACTGCCAACTTCCAGTGCCCGGCTTGCGAGAAGCAACTCAGAAGCGGGCCCTGCGCACACAGGCAGTGCATGTTCCCCACCCCGTGTCCCAATGTCAGGGACTCGCACATGCAGTACATCAGGAAACTGGAGGCGGTCGCCTCCGTTCCCGGAGTGAAGAAGGTATTCATCAGAAGCGGGATCCGGTTCGACTATCTGATGCTCTGTGCGGACGAAAAGACGCGCAGGCTGTTCATGGAGAAGCTTGTCAGGGACCATGTCAGCGGCCAGCTCAAGGTCGCTCCGGAGCATATCTGCAACAGTGTGCTGCAGTGCATGGGAAAGAGCCCCGTAGAGGTCTACGATGCCTTCAGGGAAGCGTTCTTCGAGGAGAACCGCCGCCAGGGGAAGAAGCAGTTCCTCATCCCCTACCTGATCGCGGCACATCCGGGATCGACTCTCGAGGATGCCATAGAGCTTGCGCTGTACATGAAGAGGCAGGGTTTCGTACCCGACCAGGTGCAGGAGTTCTACCCCACCCCGTCCACAGTTTCCACCTGCATGTACTACACGGGTCTGGATCCCCGTCCGGGACAGAATCTCAGACCCGTATTCGTCCCCAAGGGAAGGGATGCGAACCTCCAGAGGGCACTGCTGCAGTTCAACCGAAAGGAGAACAGGGCTCTTGTGCTTGAAGCGCTGAGGAAAGCGGGACGGCCAGACCTTGCAAAGGTCCTTCTGCCCAGATAGACTGTCCACAGCGAGCGATAACATGAGCACCGGAACACTGATAACAAACGCAAGGATCATCACCTCCGGAACGCAGAGGGATGACAGCGGCATCTTCATCAACAGTGAAGGAAGGATAGCCGACGTGTTCAGCATGTCGGACTATGACAGAGGCAGATACGAAGCCGGCTGTACGGTCCTGGATGTACAGGGCAGGATGCTCTGTCCGGGTCTGATAGACACACACATCCACGGCATCGCCGGCTACGAGCCGGACTGCGACGAACCCGGGCCGACTCTCGAGATGTCCAAGGCCCTGGCACGATTCGGCGTCACCGGCTTCCTCCCCACCCTCTATGCCGGATGCGAAGAGAAGATGAAGACCGAAAGCCGCGGCATCGTGAAGGCCATGGGCCACGAGACCGGAGCAAGGATCCTGGGGATCAACGACGAAGGTCCGTTCCTCAGCCCGGCCAAGTGCGGGGCCCAGGACCCACGGTCGCTGATACTTCCACAAGCGGACGTGCTTCAGCGTCTTGTCGATGCCGGTGACGGCCATGTCTTAGCCATGACGGTGGCCCCTGAGCTTGAAGGCATTGAGAAAATCACACCGGCAGCAAAGGAAAAGGGCATCGTTCTGCTGATGGGCCATACCAATGCCACATATGACCAGGCACTACGGGGCAAGGAACTTGGAATCAACCACGCCACCCATCTTTTCAACGCGATGAGCCCGATCGGCCACAAGGACCCCGGTGTCGCCGGGGCTGTCGTATTCGATCCGGACATGCACTGCGAAATCATAGCGGACGGAATACATGTCCACAGGGATCTTGTGAAGCACGTCATCGGATCCCGCAGCAGGGACAGTGTCGTCCTTATAACGGACAGCCTCAGACCGACATCGCTCGGACCCGGCAACTACATCATCAACGGGGATCCTGTCGTGCTTGGTGAGAAGGGAGCCTTCGTGATGGAGAGGGACCCGTCCAAACTGTGCGGATCGGCGCTGACGCTGAACAAGGCGGTGCGCAATGCGGCGCAGTGGACCGGGGACATCCCGCTTGCGGTCAAGATGGCCACGGAGAACCCGGCATCCGTCTACGGATTCAGGGATCTGGGAGCCATAGCGAAAGGAAAGATAGCGGACCTCGCCGTGTTCGACGACGAATTCAACGCAACCGAGGTCTTCATAGGCGGTAAGATTGTCTACGCCAGGAATCAGGAGAACTAAAACATGGACATGTTCGGTTATTTCAGAGAGATATGCAGGATTCCCAGGGAATCTGGCAATGAGGAAGGCATGAGGCAGTACCTGCTCTCATGGGCTAAGGAGAACGGATTCGAGGGCCTCAGGGACAAGGCGGGCAACATCATCGTCAGAACCGCCGCGACACCCGGCTTCGAAGATGTCCCCTATGTGGCGCTCCAGGCCCACATGGACATGGTCTGCGTCAAGGTTCCCGGCAGCAACCACGACTTCCTGAAGGATCCGATCGAGGTCTATCAGGACGGCGATTTCCTCAAGGCCAACGGAACAAGCCTGGGCGGGGACGACGGTATCGGAGTTGCCATGGCCATGGCCATCTTCACGGATCCGCAGAGCAAGCACGGCCCGCTGGAGGCGGTGTTCACATTCTCAGAGGAGACCGGCATGGACGGAGCCTACGCCCTTGACGGGGACATGGTCAGAAGCCGCAGGATGATCAACATCGACAGCGAGGACGAGGGAACGATCTTCATCGGCTGCGCCGGCGGAATAGACCTTGTGGGCAAGGCCTCCTACGATATGGAACCGGTGCCCGAGGACTGGGACACGCTGGAGTTCACCGTCTCCGGACTCAAGGGCGGACACAGCGGCGGCGAGATCCACAAGCAGCACCTCAACGCGATCAGCGCCCTCTCAAGGATGCTCCTCTCCATAGAGGAGACGGGAGTCCCCTTCAGGCTCGCACGCTTCGACGGCGGCACCAAGAGGAACGTCATCCCCTTCTGCGCCACCTGCTCCATCTGTGTGCCAGAGGCGGTCAAGCACGATGTGGTGGGCAAGGTGGTCGAGACCTTCAACATCATAAGGGAAGAGAACAAGTACGAGGAGCCGGGCTTCTCTCTTGAGAAGATGTGCTCGCACCACGGAGCCAAGAGGTTCGATGCGGCCCTTGATGTGGATGAGACACTGATACTGGTGAAGGCCCTTTTCGCCTGTCCCCATGGAGTTTTCGCCATGAGCAAGGCCATTCCGGGCATCGTAGAGACTTCCGACAACCTCGCCATCGTCAGACTCGACGACGGGAAGCTGGACCTGCAGGTCAGCGTCAGAAGCAACATCGACAGCTCCAAGTACTATCTCGTGAACAGGATCAGGATCATCTTCGAGAGCTTCGGGATCAAGTGTACCGTCGGAGACGGATATCCGGCCTGGACCCCGGATCCCTATTCAGAGCTCGCACGTTTCTGCGCCGAGGCCTATGAACAGATGTACGGCACGAAACCCGTGGTCACGGCCATCCATGCAGGACTCGAGTGCAGCGTGATCAACAGCAGATGCCCCGGCATGGACAGCGTTTCCATCGGACCACAGATGTACGACATCCACTCCACGGAAGAGCGTCTTTCCGTCAGCTCATCGGCCAGGACCTACGACTTCGTGAAGCACCTGCTGGAGATAATGAAGTAAATCTCAGACGATGTTCATGGACCAGCCGGTTGCAACGAGGTCCTTCAGTTCCTTCTTCCGTTCCTCTGTATCAGGCATACAGCTTTTCATGAGATTCCAGAAATCCCTGCCATGACCGCTGTAGCGCAGGTGGCAGACCTCATGCAGGACTGTCATGTCGATCAGATGCTGCGGAAGCGTGGCGCACATGTAGCTCAGATACAGGCGTTTCTCGGCAGGATAGCAGACTCCCCACTTGCCCTTGGCGTGGTTCACACCGAATTCAGGAACATCGAGTCCGAGCTCCCCGCACCAGTAAGGAACCCTCTTTTCGAGGATATCCATGATGGTCTGTATGTACAGTGCCCTTATCTGTTTCTTTACTGCATTGATGTCCTGATTTCTTACAGTTACTATGATTTTATCGGCGATTACATCATATCGGGCTTTCTTCCCGTCTATGACCATCAGGGTCTTCTTTTCTCCCAGATACGGAACGAAATCTCCTGTCGTGTATGAATGGGAGGCGACCCTGCCGGTATGGTCGGCTATCCAGGAAGCGCTTTTCTCTACGAATTCGTCTATCTCGGCATAGGGTGCGTAGTAAGGGGCGCTTACAATGACGGACCCGTCCGGATCTATGCGCAGCCGGAGGTTCCGCTGGCCCCTGTTCCGCCTGAGTCTGTAGCTGATTCCCGCTGAATTGCGCTCCGTTTCCATGCCTTCGAAATTACACCAAATTGTTGAATACTTCCAGTTAAGCGGTTATATTTCTTCTAGTCATTCCAGAGGTACTTCGGAGGCCGGTGTGAGATCAGAACATGTCAGTGATACAGTGAACAGGATTTTCCTCGACAACGGTGACGAGATCATCCTCGTCGGGACAGCCCATGTCTCGCAGAACAGCGTGGACGAGGTACGCGCGGTAATCGACGAGGAGCAGCCCGACCACATCTGCCTTGAACTCGACAAGGGACGCTATGAGAGCAAGACCAAGGAGCAGAGCTACGCCAACATGAACCTGACCAAGGTTTTCAAGGAAGGCAAGACGTTCCTGGTCCTTGCGAATACCGCACTCGCCTCGTTCCAGAAGAAGATGGGGAACCAGACGGGCTCCGCCCCCGGAGAGGAGATCATAGGCGCCAGCAGGATCGCCGAGGAGAAGGGGATCCCCTACTCGTTCTGCGACCGCGAGATCGCCACCACCCTCAAGCGCGCATGGGCCAAGAGCAACCTCTGGAACAAGGCCAAGCTGATCGGCACCCTTCTCTCAAGCGCCTTCGACAAGGAGGAGTTCACTCCCGAGCAGCTTGAGGAGCTGAAGAAGTCCGACACGCTGCAGGAGCTGATGAACGAGCTTGCCACGGAGCTTCCCGGAGCCAAGGAGGCCCTGATAGACGAACGCGACCGCTATCTTGCGACGAACATCATGCAGGCCCCCGGCCACAAGAAGGTCGCCGTCATAGGCGCAGGCCACGCGAACGGAATCATCAAGACCATGGAGAAGCTTGAGAAGGGAGAACTCTCCACAGACCTCTCGGAGATCTCCAAGGTTCCCAAACCGTCCAAGGCCGGCAAGATCATCGGCTGGCTGGTACCGGCGGTCCTTGTGGGAATCATCGTATGGGCAGGAATCGCCCACGGCTTCGACGAAAGCCTGAAGTACTTCCTGATCTGGGCCTGCACCAATGCTGCATCCACAGTGCTCTTCAGCATGCTGTCGCTTGCCCACCCTGTCACATGGCTGGTCTCAGCCATATCCGCACCCATCGCCGTCCTGAACCCCGCCATAGGTGTCGGAGTGTTCACAGGAATCACGGAGGCCACGATGCGCAAGCCCGCGGTCAAGGACTTCGAGGACCTTTCCGACGACATCTCCAGCTTCAAGGGCTGGTTCAAGAACCGAGTCCTCCACGCCTTCATGATCTTCTTCACCTCAAGCCTCGGCAGCATCCTGGGAACATTCGTCTTCTTCCCCATCATGCTCAAGATATTCGGTTAATCTGTTTTTCTACGAAAGAGGCTTTATCCGACGGAATTCCCCTGTTTTGCCTGGAATTCCGCCCGATAAACGAATTTGCCACTACACACCTTGTGAACTACGCCATCAGCATGTTTATGGGAACGACAAAGATACCGTCAGGACGTCGGTAAAGCGGTCCGGTTGCCGTCAGCACCATCATGAAGACAGGGGATGGGAGATCGCTTTTCGTTTCCATCTTGTTATTCAGTTTGCTGAGTGACGCCGCACCCTCTTCCACCAGTTTATCGCCTCCGAGTTTTATCTCAACTGCGGCCCACTTGCCGTTCTCAAGATGGATCACGCTGTCACATTCAAGTCCTGCATTGTCCCTGTA
Source organism: Sphaerochaetaceae bacterium (assembly GCA_045116915.1). Classification (GTDB taxonomy): domain Bacteria; phylum Spirochaetota; class Spirochaetia; order Sphaerochaetales; family Sphaerochaetaceae; genus UBA9732. The sequence continues at coordinate 29,529 of JBGUMQ010000023.1, forward strand.
GTGTCTGACTTCCCCTCCGATCATATCCGCGTATATCCTGAGATCCCTGACAGCCATATCCTCGAAGAAAAGGCCGAATGACTTCAGATCCGACATCAGGTCTTCAGGACCGATGTTCAGGGCCCGGCAGGCAAGGGACGGATCGACGAAATGCCTTGTGGGAGTCGATCTGATGGATGTCTTGGACCTGATGTTGGGATTCCAGGCCTCCATATCCTCAAGGATAAACAGATCCTTCAGAGCATCGAGGTATGTAGAGAGGGTCTTCGGATCCATCGTTCTTTCATTGGACTGTCTCACATCTTCCAGAATGGTGCTCAGCGGAGCCTCCGACGATATGTTCCTGGCATAGCTGCGGAGGATCATGCGGAACGTCTCCGGTTTGAGATTCCGGAATTTCTCATTGTCCGAATCCTCGAATACAAAGAGGCTGTTGTAGTAGTTCCTTGTTATCTCCACTGCGATGTCTTTTGGAGAAACAACCGATACCGGCCATCCTCCGCGGCAGAGTAGGAAGGCGACATCCGACAATGTGAATTCCTTGTTTTCATCGAACACTTCAAGGCCATCGCCATTGAACAGATCGGACAAAGACACCGACCCTTTGGAATCCCTTGATTCAAAGAGAGACATGGGCCTCATCTTTATCGGTGTGATTCTTCCTGCGCCCGAATGATGTATCTGAGTCTTTTCCGCAGGAGTCGAACTCCCCGTAAGGATGTATTTCCCGAAGACGTATTCTTCATCCAGATCGTTCTTCACCTGATTCCAGATGTCTGGTACTTTCTGCCATTCATCGATCAGTCTCGGTTTCTCCCCTTTCAGAACCATTGCGGGATTCATCGATGCCATCCGGATGGCTTGCGTTGTGTTCAGCTTCATAACGCTTTTCTGATATCTCATGCAGGTCGTGGTCTTTCCGCAGAACTTCGGTCCTGCAACAACCAGCGCACCGGATGTCCTCAAGGCTCTTTCTATCTGTTTTTCAATATAACGGTCATAGTAAACGGGCATGAAAATCCTCCGACATGCATATTATCGGATAAAATTCCCTAGATTTTCAATACAAAATTCCCTAAATTTTCAATACTAAATTCCCATGATTTTCAATTTGACTTCAGAGTGAAGGCGTCGCGGATCTTCTGGCAGCGCTTGAGGAGGATGGTATTCTTATCGAAGTTCATGCTTGCCGGGACCATGGCCTTGTCGAAGCCCATCTCGGAGGCGGCCTTCAGGCGCCTGTCGCCGTAGTTGACCGGCCTCACCTCCCCTGCAAGGCTAAGCTCACCGAAGCTCACCATCTTGGAGGGAAGGTTCGTCTCGCTGAATGCGGACCACAGCGCTAGGGCAAGCGCAAGCTCGACGGAAACCTCGTTCACGCGGATTCCGCCGGCCACGTTCACGTAGATGTCCTTGTCTGCAAGCCGTATACCCGCGTGGCGCTCCAGGATCGCACAGACGCGCAGCACCCTGGATGAATCTATCTTGTCCGAATAAACGCGGCTGTAGCCCGATTTAGCATCGACTATGAGGGCCTGGATCTCGACCAGGAAAGTCCTGGTGCCCTCAGTGATGGCCGTGTATGAGATGCCGGGCGGGAGCGTCGCCTCCTTGCGCTCGGAGATGAAGAAGCTGGCCGGGTCCTTCACACCTTCCAGGCCTTCGGCGGTCATGGTGAAGATGCCGATCTCGTCCACCGATCCGAAGCGGTTCTTGGCGGCCCTGACGAGCCTCACGCCCATGGATGCCTGCTCGAAATACAGCACGGTATCGACCATGTGCTCGATGATCTTGGGGCCTGCCAGAGTGCCCTCCTTGGTCACATGTCCGATGAAGAAAACCGATGTCCCCACGGCCTTGCAGAGGCTGACGATCTCCATGCAGCAGTTGCGTATCTGAGTCACCGATCCGGCCACAGATGACAGCTCGTCCGTGGCCAGGGTCTGCAGTGAATCTATGACAGCGATCTGAGGTTTTTCAGTCTTTATGACGGACAGGATCTTCTCCAGTTTCGTGTCGCAGAATATGTTGATGCCGCCCAGCTCAAGACCGAGCCTTTCGGCTCTCTGTCGCACCTGGCTGGCGCTCTCCTCTCCGGAGACATACAGGACCTTTCGTCTGGAGGAACAGCCTGCCACGACCTGCAGGAGCAGCGTGGATTTGCCTATTCCGGGCTCGCCTCCGACCAGTACGGAACTTGCCCTTACTATCCCGCCGCCAAGGACCCTGTCCAGCTCCGAAATCCCGCTCTCAAAACGGAACTCTGTCTCGTACGGGACTTCGGAAAGCGCAGTGGAAGAGCATTGTGAGGAGTCCTTACTAACACCTTTCTTATCTTCTATCTTCTCTTCCGTAAAGGAATTCCAAGATCCGCACTCGGGGCAGCGACCAAGCCATTTGGAACTGACATACCCGCACTGGGAGCATAAGAACTGGGTTGTGGCCTTCATAGTAAAGTCTCCTAACTATCCTATTGAAAGGATAGACGGATAAAGAAAAACCTGCAACGGAATGCTGCAGGTTTTTTGTGTTGTTTTCCAACCTTGTAAGGTGTGCTTACAAATCAGAAATCAAGGAGTTCCACATCGAATACCAGGTATGAATCCGGCGGGATGACTCCCGGATAGCCATGGACTCCGTAGCCGAGCTCGGGCGGGATTATCAGGGTTCTCTTCTCTCCCTTGCTCATGGTCTGCAGGGCCTCGTTCCAACCTTCGATGACCTGTCCGATCTTGAAGGAAGCCGGCTGTCCACGATGCACGGAGGAGTCGAACATCCTGCCGTCCAGGAGCGTTCCGGTGTAGTGCACTGTGACCGTCTGCCCGTACTTGGGACAGCCCTTACCGTCACCCTTTTTCAGCACCACATACTGCAGTCCGCTGGGAGTCTTCACGGTGTTCGGCCAGCGGTTGGAGATCTCATTCTCGATCTTCTCTATCTCGGCCCTGCGGCGCTCCATGGCGACCTTGGCGGCGTTCTCCACAAGGTCTGAGAAACTCTGCTTCGTGACGACAAAATTCTTGGCATCCTCACCTATCCTCTCGATGGTGATCGTGTTGATCTTGTCGCCCTGACGGATGGCGTTGACCACGTCCTGTCCTTCCACGACACGGCCGAATACAGCGTGCTTGTCGTTCAGCCACGGAGTCTTCACATGGGTGATGAAAAACTGGCTTCCGTTGGTTCCGGGACCGGCGTTGGCCATGCTCAGGACACCGGGTCCGTCATGGCGCAGAGAGGGGTCGAACTCGTCCGGGAACGTGTATCCGGGACCGCCTGTTCCGTCGCCCTTGGGGCATCCGCCCTGGATCATGAAGTTGTCTATGACCCTGTGGAAGTTAAGGCCCTCGTAGAAGTTCTCACCGGGATCCTCAAGATTGAGCTCACCCTCGACAAGACCGACGAAGTTGGCGACCGTCATGGGAACCTTCTTGTACTCGAGTTTCACGACGATTTCACCCTTCTGCGTATCGAAAACGGCATAAAGACCGTCAGTATCCTTGTAATTCATATTTAACTCCTTATACTATAAGTAATTAGTCCATATTTCAATCATACAGGTCCGAGCCGGGGGCCAGAAGCTGATAGATCGCCTCAAGTTCCTCTTCCGATTTGAACGGAATAAGTATCTTTCCCTTCTTGATGGCTCCATTCCTGTATTTGCCCTTGATCTCCACCCTGTATCCTGTCGCAGAGAGGAATTTCTCCTCCATGGAGAGTATCTCGGGGGATTTTGCGGCTCCTGCGGCCTTGTCGTCTTTCAGAGGAAGTTTGTTGACGGCACGCTTTCCATTGTTCAGGTCCGCGGCAAGGCTTTCCGCCTGTCTGACAGAGAGATCACCGTCGATGATCCTTGAATAGAGGATCTCCTGATCCGCAGGATTCTCGACGCTCAGCAGAGCCCTGGCATGTCCGGGAGTTATGTAGCCTCTCTCAAGACCGTCCAGCATCTTCTCAGGAAGATTCAAAAGCCTGAGGCTGTTGGTGATCGTGGAACGTCCCTTACCCACTCTCTGAGCCAGCTCTTCCTGCTTAATTCCTGCCTGTGTAAGGAGATACGAGAAAGCGCGGGCTTCTTCGACAGGGTTCAGGTCCTCTCTCTGGATATTCTCGATGAGGGAAATCTCCATCCTCTGTATATCGGAGAATGTCCTGACTATGCAGGGAATCTTCGTAAGACCAGCCATTTTCGCAGCCCTGAATCTTCTTTCACCGGCTACGATTACATAGACGTTATCGGCGATATCCTCGACAAGAATCGGTTGTAGGACGCCCTGGAGCTTTATGGAATTGCAAAGATCCATCATCGCATCGGGATCGAAGGTTTTTCTGGGCTGATTCGGATTGGGCATGATCGAGGAAATGTCGATTTCCCTGATTTTTGAGCCGGTTTCCTCCAGTTTTTTCACTTCATAGGTCGAATACTCATCGATAAGTGAGTTGATACCTCTTCCAAGACCATGTTTCTTGTTAATAGGCACGGTTTAAGACCTCCTTTGCGAGTGCTGCGTATGCTTTTGCACCGCTGCAGCTGTTGTCATAGGCATTTATGGGCAATCCGTGGGACGGAGCCTCGCTCAAACGCACATTCCTAGGGATTTTCGTCTCGAAGACAAGATCCTTGAAGTATGTCGATATATCCTCAACGACCTCATTGTTGAGATTCGCACGCTTTGAATACATCGTGAACACGATACCCAGCACATTAAGACCCGGATTCAGGCGTTTTTTGACAGAATTGACTGTTCTGAGAAGCAGATTAAGGCCTTCCATTGCAAAATACTCGCATTGCATCGGAATCACAACATAATCCGTCCAACAGAGTGCATTCATCGTCACAAGATCCAACGCAGGAGGACAATCGGCGAATATGAAATCGTATTTATCATCGAAAGGAGCAAGCGAATTCTTCAGATAGAACTCCCTCTCCTCCTCATCAACAAGCTCTATAGCCAGTCCGGCCATGTTTATTCCGCCGCTCAGACAGTACAAACCCTCCACAGGAGTGGTCTGGACAGCAGAAACACCAGCTTCTCCTGCCAGAATCTCGTAAATACCGGGTTTTGATGTGTCTGCAGATACAGAACTGGACATATTTCCCTGGGAATCAAGATCGACCAGAAGAACCTTGTAGCCTTCCCGGGCCAGAGCAGAACCAACATTGACAGCGGTGGTTGTCTTGCCGACACCACCTTTTTGATTCAAGAAAATGATTTTTTTAGCCTGCATGCTTTTAATATAGAACAAACACTGCCAAAAGTCACCATTTTATTGACTTAATATCCCACATATTCTACATTTAACCACAGGAGGACATCGAAACCATGGAAGATTTGGAAAAGAAAGTGGTTGAAGCGATAGATGCTGTAAGACCTTCGCTGCAGAACGACGGCGGAGACATCGATTTCGTCAAAATGGAAGGCAACAAAGTGTACGTAAAGCTCAGAGGAGCATGTGCCGGCTGCATGATGGCGGAAATGACACTGAAGAACGGCGTTGAGCGCATGCTCAAGTACAACGTCAGCGAGGATCTGGAGGTTGTGGACCTCACAATGGAAGAGATGTGATGTTTCACGTGAAACATTCACCGTTTTGACAAACAAACCAAACATAAGAAACCAGGCTCCGGCCTGGTTCTTTTTTTCTCAGACAGTATTCCAGACAGGATTCAGCAATCATTTTCTCAACCAGGTCCCAGCTTCCTATTTGATTCATCACGATCCCTTTCACGACTGTTCTGAACCAAGATAGACCAGGATACACCAGAACAATCCATAGTTGATGTTTCACGTGAAACATTGCCAATAAGGTCTGTTTCTCATTTTCTGCACTTACCTGGTTCAATTTTTGAAACAAGCCTGTGACATAGAAAAACCGCATTCCAGGGGCCTAGAATGCGGTTTTTGGGCTGTGTTACTGTATACAGTAACAGAATAATGTGGGAGGGAAGGGCCTTTCAGGGCCCCTCAGGGGTTATTCCTTTTCCTCCACGGATTCAGTGGAAATCTGTGCGTTTTCAGCTTCGTTTTCCTCTGTGTTTTCAGGCTCTTCCTCTTGATAATTCGTTACAGTCATTGCAACTATGTAGTCGTCATCGGTCTTCATCCTGAACACGTTGACGCCTGCTGCGTTCCTGCCCTGGGCGGAGATTCCGTTGACGTGGGTCCTGATCGTCTGGCCTTTCTTGGTGATGCAGACCACGTCGTTTTCATCGTTAACTCCTTGTGCAGAAACAAGATACATGTTTTCGCCAAGCCTGTAGATCAGCTGGCCCATGGTGCCTCTGCCGTGTCTGTTGAACAGGTCGAAGTCCACCTGCTTTCCCTTTCCGGTGTTGGTGACCAGGATGATTGACTTGTCGGATTCGACCTTGACCAGACCGATTATCTCATCACCATCTGCAAGATTCATGCCTCTGACGCCGTGCGTTGCCCTTCCCATGATACGGACATCATCTACGGAGAACCTGAGGCCCTTGCCGTTCCTGGACACGATCATGGCCTCGTCACCTTCCTTGACGAACAGGCACTTGATCAGGGCATCGCCTTCATCCAGGACAATTGCCTTGATTCCGTTCTTGCGTGCGTTGATGAAGTCGTTGAGCCTGACCTGCTTCACGACACCGAATCTTGTGGCCATGAGGATGCTCTCGGTCTCATCGAAATCCTTGAAGTCGATGATGGCGGATATGCTCTCGCCGTCCTCCATCTTGGGAAGGATGGCCTTGATGCTGACTCCCTTTCCGACCTTCTGGCCCTCGGGAAGCTCCCAGACCTCGAGGCAGTAGGCCTTTCCGAAGTTGGTGACGAACAGGATGTGGTCGTGTGAGAAGGCGCTGAACATGTGCTCGACGAAATCCTCGTCCCTGAGCGATGCTCCCTTGACGCCCTTTCCTCCGCGGCCCTGCGACTTGTACTCGTCGGCCGGAACACGCTTCACGAAGCCCTTGTTGGTGATCACGACAACGACATCCTCTTTCTTGATGAAGTCCTTGTCCACAAGGCCGTCGACCTCGTGCAGGTCGATCTGGGTGCGTCTGTCGTCGCCGTACTCCTCTCCGACCTCGCGGATCTCCTTTTCGACCTCTGCGAGCATCTTCCTCTCATCCTCGAGAAGACCCTTGTAGAAAGCGATCTTTATCTCGAGCTCGTTCAGCTCGTCGATGATCTGCTGGGTCTCCATGTGGCTGAGTCTTCCGAGCCTCATCTGGATTATGGCGTTGGCCTGCTTTTCGGTAAGGCCGAACCTCGCCTGCAGGTTGACCGACGCCTCGTCGTTGTTGGCCGCCTTCTTGATTATCTCTATGACCTCGTCTATGTTCTCAAGACCGATCTTCAGGCCCAGCAGGATGTGCTCGCGCTCCTGTGCCTTGGCAAGGTCAAAGCGTGTCCTGCGTGTCGTAACTTCTTTGCGGTGCTCGAGATAGTAGTAGAGCATCTCCTTGAGGTTCAGGCATTTGGGCCTTCCCTCGACAAGAGCCAGGTTGTTCACGTTGAAGTTGGACTGGAGGTCCGTGTTCAGGAACAGGTGGTTGACCGCGATCTCCGGAACGGCATCCTTCTTGAGCTCGATGACGATCCTTATGCCGTCACGGCCGGACTCGTCCCTGATGGCGGAGATGTCCTTGAGCACATCGTCCTTGCGCAGGTCATCGATCTTCTTGACCAGAGCGGCCTTGTTGACCTGGTAGGGGATCTCCGTGAACACGATGGACTCGTGCGTCTTGTGGTCCTCCATGTGGTAGACACCGCGAAGCACGATCTTTCCCTTTCCGGTCTCGAACGCGTCCCTGATGCCCCTTGTACCGCAGATCTTGCCGTATGTGGGGAAATCCGGGCCCTTCATGTACTGCATGAGCTCCAGGATGGTGATGTCCGGGTTCTCTATCAGCGCGCAGAGGGCGTCCGTGATCTCGCGCAGGTTGTGCGGCGGCATGTTGTTGGCCATACCGACTGCGATTCCGCTGGTGCCGTTGGCAAGCAGGAAGGGGAAGCCTGCGGGCAGGACCTCCGGTTCTTTCAACGACTCATCGAAGTTGGGAACGAAGTTTACCGTGTCCTTGTCGATGTCCTGGAGCATGAGCTCGCCCATGCGGGCCATCTTGGCCTCGGTGTACCTGTATGCTGCGGGTGGGTCGCCGTCGATCGATCCGAAGTTCCCCTGCGGCTTGATGACCGGATAGCGCATGGAGAAGTCCTGTGCCAGCCTTACGAGGGCATCGTAGACCGATGCGTCCCCGTGCGGGTGGAACTTACCAAGGACGTCTCCGACTGTCCTGGCGCACTTCTTGAACGATCCCGTGGACTTGATGCCCAGATCGTACATGTCGTACAGGATCCTCCTGTGTACGGGCTTCAGGCCGTCCCTGACGTCGGGGAGGGCACGGCTGACTATGACGCTCATGGCATAGTCGAGGTAGCTTTTCTTCATCTCCTCGGAGAGATCCGAGACTATGACTCTGTCTTTCATTTCCTCATCCATCTCATTTCCCTCCCTGTCATGCGTCGATCTGCGCGTACGTGGCGTTCTGCTCTATGAACAGACGTCTTGGTTCGACTTCCTCTCCCATCAGCATGGAGAAGACATGGTCGGCTTCAACAGCATCGGAGAGATGGACCTTTCCGATGAACCTCGTCTCCGGATTCATCGTGGTCTCCCACAGCTGCTCCGGGTTCATCTCACCGAGACCTTTGTAGCGCTGGATCTTCACGTTCTTGGAATCGGACTCGTCCTCGTTGTGCTCGCTGAGGATCCTGGCCTTGTCGTCGTCGTTGAAGGCGTAGAAATCCTTTCCCTTGATCGTGATCTTGTAGAGCGGCGGCATGGCGAAATACACATAGCCGGCATCGATGAGCGGTCTCATGTATCTGAAGAAGAATGTCAGCAGCAGTGTCCTGATGTGCGATCCGTCGACATCGGCATCGGCCATGATGATGACCTTGTGGTAGCGTGCGCGGGTGACGTCGAAGCTGGCTCCGAGTCCCGCTCCGATGGAGTCGATGACCGGCTGGAGCTTGTCGTTTCCCTCGACCTTGTCCTCCCTGGTCTTCTCGACGTTGAGCATCTTTCCCCAGAGGGGGAGGATGGCCTGGATCCTCCTGTCGCGTCCCTGCTTGGCGCTTCCGCCTGCGGAATCTCCCTCGACGATGAAAATCTCGCACTGTGCGGGATCTTTTTCGGTACAGGGTGCAAGTTTACCCGGCAGGCTCACAGAACCCTTCTTACGGGCGTTCTCGCGTGCCTTCTTGGCCGCTATCCTGGCCTTGGACGATGCGATCGTCTTCTCAAGCAGCACCATGATCTGGTCAGGGTGCTCGTCGAAGTAGTCGTTGAGCTTCTGGTAGACGAAGCTGTAGACGATACCCTGGACATACGAGTTGCCCAGTTTCATCTTGGTCTGGCCCTCGAACTGCGGATTGGTGATCTTGACGGACACGACGGCGCTCAGACCCTCTCGGACATCCGAGTTGAAGCCTTCCTTGAAATCGTCGGACTCGAAGAAAGCCTCGGCGCTCTTGTTCTTGCCGACCAGTTCCTTCAGATGGTTCTGTAGTTGGTTCTTGAATGCCGCCACAAGTCCGCTGGTGAAACCGATGAGGTGCTTTCCTCCCTCACGGGTGTTGATGTTGTTGGCGAACGAGTGGAGGTTCTCGTCGAACCTGTCGTTGTACTGCATTGCGAACTCGACGATCGCGGCCCCGTTGTCGTTGGCCCTCTCTCCGAAATAGTAGATGGGCTCGGTCCCCTCGGGGATGACCTTCTTGTTCTCGTTGATGTAGGAGACGAAGTCCTTGATTCCTCCGTCGAAATGGAAGACCTTCTCCTCGGGGTTCTCCTCACGGTTGTCGATGGCCCTGATGGTTATGCCCTTGTTCAGGAACGCGAGCTCCCTGAACCTCTCGCAGAGGACTCCGAAATTGAAGTTGTCCGTCTCCATGATGGATGTGTCCGGATGGAACTTTATTGTTGTTCCTATTTTGTCGGTGCTTCCGACCCTTGCGACAGGTGCCACAGGCTCACCGAAGTGGTATTCCTGCATGTACATGTCTGGATTCCTGTGCACCGTGGCGATCAGATGGTCGGATAGGGCGTTGACGACGCTGACACCTACACCGTGAAGTCCACCGGAAACCTTGTAGGCTCCTCCGTTGAATTTTCCGCCGGCATGGAGGTGGCACAGGGCCACCTCGAGGGTGCTTATTCCCTCGGTGGGGTGGATGTCGACGGGGATTCCTCTTCCGTCGTCCTCGACAGTGACGTAGTTGCCCTTGTCTATCATGATCCTGATGTTGCTGCAGAATCCCGCCACGGCCTCGTCTATGGAGTTGTCCACGACCTCGTACACCAGATGGTGCAGTCCGTCCGGCCCAGTCGACCCGATATACATTCCGGGTCTGACACGGACCGCTTCAAGTCCCTTGAGGACCTGGATGTTCTCACCTGTGTACTCCGCGGAGGTGTGGGCAAGATCCATCATCTCCTGCTCGTTAATGGTCTCGTCATTCATGAAATGATATACCTCTTAGTATTTAAAGTAAAATCAAGTGATAATAATATATTATTTAGAGAATATGCTCAAGGCACGTCGGAAAAAAACCGGCATCCGACACGTTTTTCCGACCCTTGAAAAGCGCAAATCAACAAGATATATTAGATGTCAGCGCGAGGTTACCTGATATGAACGAGGATCTTTGGAACAGGACGATATCCCAGATAAGGAACTCATTGCCCGACAGTGAGTTCTCCTCATGGTTCACACGCATATCGTTCGGCATGGAAGAGAAGGGCCGCGTGACACTGTACGTCCCTTCGAATTTCGTCAAGGACAAGGTCGATGCCTCATACCGCGAACTTCTGGAGAACACCCTCAGCGAGCTCGGCGATTCCGAGTACACGGTTGTTTTCGAAGTCAAGAAAGATGCCCAGAATCAGAACAATCTGAAGAAAACAGCTGATACTTCCAAATCCGAGCCATCGAACCAGTCCCAGGAACAGAAGTCACAGAAGCCTGTGAAAGCGTCGGCCGACGACATGATGTTCAATCCGGCCTACACGTTCGAGTCGTTCGTCCCGGGCGACAATAGCAGCTTCGCGTACAGCGCATGCATGGCCATAGCCAAGAATCCGGGATCGGCGTACAACCCGTGCCTCCTTTACGGAGGGGTAGGTCTGGGAAAGACCCATCTGATCCAGAGCATCGGCAACTACATAAGGAAGAACACCAAGCTCAAGGTCGTCTATGTGACTGCCGAGAACTTCACGAATGAGTACATACAGGCGATCAACGAGAACAAGTCCCAGCAGTTCAAGAACAAGTACAGGAAGGTATCGGTCCTCCTGATAGACGACATCCACTTCCTCCAGAAGAAGGAGCAGACCCAGAACGAGCTGTTCAACACGTTCAACGACCTCTACGATACAGGAAGACAGATCGTCTTCACATGCGACCGTCCGGTCGAGGAGCTCAAGGACATCTCGGACCGTCTCAGGAGCAGGTTCGAAAGGGGCCTCAATATAGACCTCCTTCCGCCCGACTACGAGACCAGGATGGCCATCCTCAGGAAGAAATGCCAGGAGAAGAACGTCGTCTTCAGCAACGAAGTCATAGACTACATCGCATCCAACATAACCAGCAACGTAAGGGCTTTGGAATCATGCCTTACAAAGCTCATAGCGTACTCTCAGCTGCTGAACAAGGACATATCCCTGGACATAGCCAAGGAACAGCTCAAGCACATCATAAGTTCCAACAACGACACCAGCGGGATCTCCATCGACATGGTGATAAAGACAGTGGCAAGCTACTTCAACGTCTCACCCTTCGACATAAAGGGCAAGAACAAGAACCAGTCGATAGTATTCCCCAGACAGATAGCGATGTACCTCTGCCGCAAGCTCACCGATTTCTCAACAACCGAGATAGGGCAGGAGTTCGGCGGCAAGAACCACACGACTGTAATGTACAACGTCCAGAAGATAGAGGCCAGGCTCAAGTCGAGCGAGAAGGAAATCGACAACGTCATCGAGAAGATAGAGAACCAGATCAAGTTCGAAGCCAGGAAGAAATGACTTCGCGATCCTGTTCATAAGCTGTCGATAACTGTTCAAGGATTGTGTCTTTCCTGTGCATCCGGAAATCCATTGGAAACAGTGAACAGGTTATGCACAGGATGAGCCTGAAAACAACACAAAATATCATGCCGTGTCACAAAGAATTGCTATGTTATGGACATTTTTTGTGCTATTATTGATATGATTGAATATATCCTTAAACCTAGAATCAAATGATCCTGCAAGGAGCCGAAAAATGAAATTCGTCTGTCAGAAGAACGCCATACTGAAAGAGTTGTCCAACGCACTTGATTTCACTTCCCAGAGGAACACCCTGGCAGTCTATGCCAACGTGTGTCTGGTGCTGGAGGACGGCAATCTCACCATAAAGGCAACGGACCAGAAGATGAGCTATGTCTCTGAAATGGCCGTTGAGGGAATGGAGAACGGAAGCACGACAGTCATCTGCGACAAGTTCCTCAATATTATAAAGAACCTTCCGGAGACGAACATCCTTTTCGAGGATTCGGACGACAAGATCAGGATCAGGCCCGAAGGCACATCCATCGAGTTCAAGCTCAGGACGATCGAGGCATCGGCGTTCCCGAGTCTCAGCTTCGGTGAGGGCGGATATTTCAGGGTCTCCCAGAAGGATTTCACCGACATGGTCAACCAGGTCATATTCGCCGTCAGCGACGACGAGTCCAAGTACGCGATGAACGGTGCCCTGCTCGAGAAGGACGGAAACGGTCTTGTCATGGTCGGAACCGACGGAAGAAGGCTCTCTTACATCAAGAGACAGATCGAGTCCGATATCCCGGACTTCCCCAAGGCCACGATCCCCAGCAGGTTCCTCAACCTCATCAGGAAGCTCTCCACGGGAGAGGGTACGTTCGACATCAACGTCGCCGCCAATTCGATCTCACTCAGATTCGGCAACTGCACCATATCGTCGTCCCTCATCAAGAACGATTTCCCCGCATACAGGCGTGTCATCCCCGAGAACCAGACCAAGGTCTGCATCGTGAACATCAA
>JBGUMQ010000024.1:0-4118 GCA_045116915.1 Sphaerochaetaceae bacterium
ACCGTGACGCGGCCTTCGGTGATCAGCGTCTCGCAGCTCCTGCGCGAGCCGGCGCCGCACTTGGCGAGATAGCTCTGAAGCCTAATCGGGTATTCAATCTTCATCCTGCTCCTTCTCGAACCTCATCCTGTCGATCTCGGACATCCTGGGCAGGTCGCTGATGGATTCCAGCTTGAACGTGTACAGGAACTTCCTTGTGGTCCCGTAAAGGCACGGATGCCCCTGTATGTCCTTCCTGCCGACGACTTTGATGTAGTCCCTTTCCCTTAGTATCCTGATTATGGAGTCCGATACGACACCGCGGATCTTGGTGATCTCGCTCCTTGTGATGGGCTGCGAGTACGCGACGATGGCAAGGGTCTCCAGCGCGGCCTTGGAAAGGCGCTTGTCTATCTTCCTACCGTAGCAGGAGCGCAGCTTGTCGTTCAGGCCGGAGACCGGGACGAAGCTGAACGTCTCCGAGTTCTCCACCAGTGCAAGGCCGTGGTTGTCGGTGTAGTAGGCTTCCGAAAGCTCGGCGACCGCCTCCGAGACCTCCCTTGCGGTGAGGCCCGTCATCTTCTCCATGCGTTCGGAGGAAAGCGGTTCGTTCTCGAGATACAGTATTGCTTCAATCAGTCTTGCATTGTCGCTGAGCGTCATCCATTCGATTATATTTGGAAAACGCCGCATGTACAATGCGGTTCAGCGCAGTTTGAGGTAATTGTCCAGCGTATCGGCATAGACGGCCGCAGCCGTGACGGCGGCCCTGATGTCGGGTATGAACGTCGGTGAATGCAGGCTTTCCGTGCATCCGGCCCCGATATGGCAGAAGCAGCCCGAGCATTCATCGACGAAGAACCCGAAGTCCTCGGTGACCATGGTCGGCTCGTCTATTACCACGACCTTGTCGTCGCCCAGCACTTCCCGCGCGCATTTCTCCATGATCGCTGTCTCCGCGTCCGTGTTCACAATGCCGTTGTATGAACCTCTGATGTCGATCTCGGCCGTGACACCGTATCTGGCGCAGGTTTCCAGGACGATGCCCCTGACACTGTCCTCTGTTTCCTTCCTGTCATCCATTCCCAAAGTCCTGATGACACCTTCTATCACGGCCTCTCCCGGGATTATGTTGCAGGCGGTCCCTGCATTGAGTATTCCGGTCGAAATGACAACCTTGTCCCCGGATTTAGCCCTGATTGTCTTCAGTTTCAAGATGGTCTCAGCTGCGGCAAGAAGGGCATCGGCTCCGTTCTCGGGAGTGGCCCCGTGACACGATCTGCCTATGAATCTCACTGTATATGCGGAGGATGCGGCATAGAATTTGCCGTATCTGACACCGACAGTCCCCACCGGAAGGCCGGGACAGACGTGGCCTCCAAACACGGCCCCCACTCCGTCCACCGCTCCTTCCGCTATCATCCGCTGTGCACCGCCGGTCAACTCCTCGTTTGGCTGGAAGAGGAACACGACATCGCCTTCGAGGTTCTGCCTGTCCTGTGCAAGCAGCATGGCGGCGCCGATGGCCGATGTCATGTGGATGTCGTGGCCGCAGGCATGCATGATGCCCGGATTCTCCGATTCGAAGCCGCATCCGGTGGCCTCCGTGACCGGAAGGGCATCCATATCGGCCCTGAGTCCGACCTTCCTCCCCGTGTTCCTGCCGTGCAGCGTGGCCACAAGGGCTGTGTCCAGCATGCGTACGACATCGAGTCCCAGATCCTTCAGGATCCCCTCTATGTATGTGCTTGTCCAATGCTCCCTGTTCCCGAGTTCGGGATGCCTGTGGAGCTCCTTCCGGATATCGGAGAGCTTTCCCTCCAGTGCGGTTGCGGCAGAAATATAGTCCGTCATCTTACCTCCAGCGTCCGGATGAACGACTGGAGCCTGTCCAGCCCTTCCCTGAGCTGTCCATCGCCGTAGCAGTATGTCAGCCTGATGTGGTCGTCCGATCCGAAACAGAATCCCGGTGTGGCGGCAAGACCCGCCTCCGCGATCATCCTGCGGCAGAATGTGGCCGAATCGAGGCCGAATCCGCCGATGTACGGGAACATGTAGAACGCACCCTGCGGCTCGGGGACATCGAGTCCCATCCCCCTGAGTCTCCCCAGCATGTAGTCCCTTCTGCGTGCATATGTCCGTCTTAGCTCCACGGGATCGAAATCCAGCGCGGCGATCGCCGCCTTCTGGAACGGTGCCGGAGTCGACACGACGGAGAACTGGTGTATCAGCTCCAGCCTCTCCTTGATCTCCGCGGCGGCTATCAGATAGCCCATCCTCCAGCCCGTCATGGCATATGGCTTGGAGAAACTCTGCACCAGGATCATCCTGTCGCGGACATCGGTGAACTCCGTGAAGCTGTGGTAGCCGTCCGTGTACAGGAGCTGTCTGTATACATCGTCGCAGATGACGAAGATGTCGTGTGAAAGGGCCGCATCGCGGACGGCGCGCAACGACTCCATGTCCAGGATGGTTCCCGTGGGGTTGTTGGGGCTGTTCAGGACGATGCCCTTGGTCCTGGCCGTGACGACCGATTCCAGCATGTCGGCTGTGATCCGGAACCCCGAACCCGAGATGTCCATGCGAACCGGAACTCCCCTGCACAGCTTCACGATTTCCTCGTACAGGACGAAGGCCGGTGTGGGAATGATTATCTCGTCTCCGGGCTCCATGATCCCCATCAGCGCCACAAGCAGGGCCTCCGTGGCACCTGCGGTGACAATGACCTGGCTCTGGTCGCAATCGAATCCGTTCTTTTCCGTCTCGAACCTGGCGATCCTTTCCCTGAGTTCCCTCAGTCCGTTGTTCTCTATGTAGTGGGTCTCATGGGCATCCAGCGATGCCTTGGCCTGCTGCGTGACCGGTTCGGGAGTGTCGAAATCCGGCTCTCCGAGCGTAAGCGACACGCATCCCGGAGTCGCTTTCGCCAGTGCGGCGAACTCGCGGATTGCGCTTCTCTTGAGGTCGAACACGGCGCTGTTGAGCCTGTCACGCATCATATGAGAACTCCCCGTCCACATCGAACGTGGCGAACAGGTCGTCCAGGCTCTCGGAACGCCTTATCAGCCTGACATCGCCGTCGGAAAGCAGCAGTTCCCCGCACCGCAGGAAACCGTTGTAGTTGTATCCCATGGACCTTCCGTGGGCACCGGCATCGTGTATGACGATCATGTCGCCCATCGAGCACTCCGGAAGCATCCTGTCAACGGCGAACTTGTCGTTGTTCTCGCAAAGCGATCCGCAGACATCGACCTTCGTGCACGGTCCGTCCTTGCCCAGGACAGTGATGTGGTGGTACGCACCGTACATGGCGGGCCTGATCAGGTCGCATGCCGTGGCGTCCACGCCCACATATTCCTTATAGATATGCTTGAACCCGCGCACGGACGTCACAAGGTATCCGTGCGGACCGGTGATGTATCTTCCAAGTTCGGTGTAGATGGCGACCTGCATGCCGTTGGCGGCGATCAGCCTGTCGTAGACCTCATGCACGGCCTTGCCGATGGCCGCGATGTCCGGCTCCTGCTGGTCCGGCCTGTAAGAGATGCCTATCCCGCCGCCGAAATCTGTCATCTCGATCGAAATCCCGAGTTTCTGTCTGATCTCCAGGACAAGGTCGAACATCATCTCCGCCAGAGCCGGATAGTAATCCTGGTCCAGGCTGCAGGATGCGGCCATGCAGTGCAGGCCGAAATGCCTGACGCCCTTCTCCTTCAGTACCGCATAGGCTTCGAAGAGCTGGTCCTTCGTCATGCCGTATTTTGAATCGCTCTGGTTCCCCATGATGGAGCTGGTCGCGCTCTTGCCGCCGATCTCGAACTTCCCCGGATTGTAGCGCAGGCACACCGTATCCGGGATGCCTGCGGCCTTCTCAAGGACATCGATCTGAGTGATGTCGTCGAGGTTCACTATGGCGCCGAGCTCCACCGCCTTGCGGTAGGTCCCGTCCGATGTCTCGTTGGAAGTGAGGATCATCCTGTGGCCGTCAATCCCGCAGGCCGAGCTCATCACAAGCTCGGACAGCGACGCGCAGTCGGTTCCGCATCCCAGGTCCTTCAGGAGCCTCACGATGGCCGGAGTGGGCGTCGCCTTCACGGCGAAACACTCCGTGAAGCCTTCATTCCAGGAGAACGCCTGCT
>JBGUMQ010000025.1:0-6129 GCA_045116915.1 Sphaerochaetaceae bacterium
ACATCGTTTATCTCTTTGGGAAAAAAGATGATGTATTGAAACTTGGTGTCTTCGGACAATTCGCAAACGGCTTCAAAGCCATTGACAGTTACCTTCTTTCCGGTGATCGTTAAAGTAAAAGGCACGTCTTCGTCATGGGAAACCCATTCACCATCGGAATAACCGATCACCTCTTTCACATTTTCCGGCTCCGGAACGGGTACATCGTCAACCGGATCGGAAGAGGGACTCTCATCCACGACAACATCCATCTCAACAACTTCCGCCTCGTGATTACAGCCCGTAATGCTGAAAAAGAGTAAAACCAACAATATAACGGTCTTTTTCATGTTTCCTCGCTTTTTATCAAACTTTATGCTAATTATCTCACAATAACATGCGCATTGAATAAGGCACTGCCGGAATTCGGACACAATTGCATCCGGACCGCCCCGTTTTTTTTACAAGAGATGATGAAAAAAACAAAAAAGAAAAGCCGGTATTCCGGCTTTTCGATTGAATTCTGATTTATTCGGTTTAGTTCGGCGCAGAGACCTTGGAGTCGACATGCATGCCCATACCTGCGGTATGTGCAGAGACGTCGGAAGCCAGGTACAGAACGGCGTTGGCAACTTCTTCCGGAGTCGCATAGCGCTTGTCCATTGCGTAGTTTCCTGCCAGCATCGCCATCGCTTCTTCATGGGTCATGGAATCACCGAAGAAGTCTTTTTCGATACGGAGCATCATCGGAGTGTCGACCGGACCCGGGCAGACATAGTTGACATGGACACCGACCGGACCTAATTCCAGAGCGACGCACTTCGTCAGACCGGCGACGGCATACTTGGATGAGACGTACGCGCTGTTTCCGGCGGTGGGCTCGTATGCGGCTGCGGAGGCGACCACGACGACAGCACCGGACTTCTTCTCGATCAGTGTCGGGGCGGCGTACTTCATGGTCAGCATGACGGAGAACACGTTCAGCATGTAGACCTGCTGGAAGAGATCCAGCGTCATGTCCTGCACGGGATGGGCCTTGCCCTCGTAACCGGCGTTGGGAACCACGATGTCGATGGTCCCGAAGCGTGCCTTGGCGCCTTCGACGAAGTTCCTTATATCCTCTTCACTGTTCATGTCCGCGACGAAACCCGCGACCTTGCACGCGTCCGCATCCAGCGTGGGCAACAGCGCGTCTATCTTCGACTGGCTGGTCGAAGAGAACGCGACCTTCGCGCCTTCGGCGAGGAAACCCTTGACGATCGCGGTTCCGATACCGCCGGTACCGCCCGTGACAAGAACGACTTTATCCTTGAGTTTGAGATCCATATCGACTCTCCTGAAACACTTTAATATTTTCAATTAGAAAATAAAATAAAAACAACGTTCATGTCAACTCACACAAGGTTCGCAATGAGCACTCGAACAATATTGCGGAAGGAATATCAATTCCTGTTCCTGTGATGTCCGTTGCCGTGGTTCGTGAACCTGGGCTTGAGCGTCCTGGAGTACGCCACGATCCTGTCCGGATCCACGATGTCCACATCGGGGACATCCCCCGAGGCGGCCACGGAAGCGGCCACGATGTCGTAGCAGTGGATGAAGTAGTTGATCGACTGGCTGATGAGGTTCATCCTCTCGCCCACATCGGAATCGGACATGATGGAGGAGAATCCGCTGAACTCCTCTATGGCGTGGTTGGTGGCGTTGCGGACATCGCCGACGTAGTAGTACGCGAACAGGAGGTTCCTGAGAATCTCCCTGTCCCCGACTATCGTATGGGCCTTGAGCATCTCCGGGTCATCGGTCTGCAGCTCGCTGATCCTCTGGCGGGCATAGTCCATCTGGTAGGTCCTGGAATCGTCCTTGTGGGGAACCAGACGCCTGTTGTAGAACTTCACGTAGTAATGGGAGACGTCCTCGAGCTTGTATCTCTCGAACGGCTTGAAGTCGGCGTAGATCTGGCCGAACACCTTCATGGCCTGCTCCGAGCACGCCGGCGAGTTGCTGTAGTAGTAGAACCCCTTGTTCACGAAATCCGATGGCGCCCTGGACTCGATGATCGTCAGGGTCTGCTGCCAGAACCCCTTGCGGTACGCCCATTTGACCAGGTCCATGAACTCGATCCTGTCTGTCGTGATCAGTGTGCCGTAGTCCTGCCGGATGCCTTCGGCTATCATCCCGAAGAACTTCTCCGCGAAAGAGTCCCCGCTGAAGTCCGCGCCCTCGCTGAACAGCGTCCTGAGGCTGTTGATGCCGCGTTCGATGTCGGATATGTCGCAGAGCGAAATGCCGGTGTCTATGTTGCGCATTGCGTACAGCAGGCGCTCGATCGTCATGTTGTGCTGCCCGGACATGTTCCAGTAGTCCAGGAGCATGTCCGTCTTGCCGTACCTGAGGAACGCCCTGATGCCGGCCAGGAGGTCCGTGATGCCGAGCTTGTCGGTATCGTCCGATATCCTGCTGACCATGCCTTCGGGATCCCTGGTCGTGGTGATGATCTTGGCTATGCTCAGGTTCGTCTCGGGCATGGCCTTGATCAGGTTCATCAGGTTCATCATGACGAACGTGTCGTAGGCGTCCTCGCTCTGGATGCACATGTAGATCTCTATGGCGACCTTCTCGCCGGAGTCCGGGGATCTGCGCATCAGCGGCGTCATGTTCTCTATGAAGGTCCCGGTACCGTCGTCACCGACGGGGACGAACCTGATCCTGACCTCGGAATTGCCCTCCAGCAGCTCCATCTTGGAAGAGTCCTTTAGGTTGTTGTACAGGTGCTGGAACGTCCAGGTCGTGTAGGCGGCCCTGTTGGCGTCGAAATCGTCGAAAGTCTCCCTCATCCCGGCGATGAAATCGTTCCTGATACCGGCATCCTGCATGAGGTGGTCGAAGAACCTGTTGGAACGTCTGGTGCCGTCGGAGTTGTATTTCCTGAAATAGGAATCGGCGTACGCCTTCACCTCCTTCTGCTTCTGCACGTCCAGAAGCTCGCGGATGTCCTGCTCCTCGACGTTGATCTCGTCGAGGTACTGGGCAAGGCGGTAGCGGAACAGGCTGTAGGTGGACATGCTGTTGATGTCGCTGGCATAGAAGGAGCTTCCCTCCTTCAGGACGCAGGACTTCAGGTCGTCGCCGGGATCGTATGTGGATTTTGACCCGAACGTGATGATCTCGTCGATCCGATAGTTGGCCAGCACGTATTTGCAGCTGGCCTCGGCTGACAGCAGGGCGTCGCAGTACACAGCCTTGTCCTCGCTCGGGTTGTAATAGTAGTGGAGCTTCATGCCCGCACCGTACAGCGGAGTGATAAGGATCCGTTTCTTGATCATGTCGATTCTTCCTCCTTTGTTTCCCATCGGGCCATGACCTTCCTGTCGAACCATAGGTTGAGACCCAGCACGATGAAGAACGCGCTGTAGTCGGTGACCACATATCCCAGCCACACGCCTGTCACTCCCCGGAGTCCGGAGAACAGCAGGCACAATGGCACCAGAAGGCCGACTTGCCTAAGAATCGTGTATATCATTGTGAAATAGGACCTCTTTGCCGGTGGAAACACCTGGGCGAGCACGATGGCCACGCCGCTGATGAACAGCGACAGCGCAAGTATCCTGTACGCCGTCATGCCGATCTCCCGCATCTCGTCCGAGGCGTTGACCAGACTCAGCACGGTACCCGGCATGAGCAGGAAGAACAGTCCCACGACCGACGATATTACCAGTGCCGATATGATGCCGAGCCTCCTGGTCCTGACGAAACGATCCCTGTTCCTCGCACCGTAGCTGTAGCCGAGAATCGGGTTCATGCCCCTGGTCACTCCGAACACCGGGAGGATCCCGAGCGAGCTTATCCTGTTGTATCCGCCGTAGACCGATATCGCCGCAGCCCCGTAGCGCGCAACTATCCTGTTCACGATACCGGACACGACCGATGTCGTGGCCTGTGTGAGCGCCGACGGGATTCCGACGACCAGTATGTCCTTTATTATCTTCCCGTCCGGCCTGAATCCGCCCAGCCGCACCGGGAGGTTCTTCCTGTTGCGTACGAACACCCCGTACAACCCGACGCCCATGGCGATGATCTGGGCGCTGCCCGATGCCAGTGCCGCTCCGGTGATCCCCATCCTGAAGCCCAGTATGAACAGCGGGTCCAGCGCAAGCACGCTGGCCGCTCCGGCGATCTGGCAGACAAGCGGTATGACCATGTTGCCCGACCCCTGGAGGATGGAGAACGAAAGCTGTGTGTATATCGCTCCGAACGAAAGGAGGCAGTATATGCGGATGTAGATGATGCCGTCGCGTATGACGGCCTCGTCGTCTGTGAAGAGACGGAGGAACCATTCCGGGGCCGTCAGGCCGAACAACACCATGACCAGCACCGACACCAGACCCAGCATGAGTCCGTTGGCGGCGGCCCTGGACGGTTTGTCCGGATCCCCTTCGCCCAGACTTCGTGATATGCATGAGTTGATACCGACACCGATTCCCGTGGAGATGGCTCCGCAGAACATCTGGACCGGATACGCCAGCGTGATCGCCGAAAGACTCGAAAGGCTGATCCTGGCGATGAAGACCGAGTCCACGAAGTTGTACAGGGACTGCATGAGCATGGCGACGATCGAAGGTGCCGCCATCCTGAACATCAGTCTGTTGATCGGTTCTGTCCCTAGCCTTTCCCTTGCCAGTGTCGTATCCATTCCTTACTCCGACATATATTCTATCAGCCCGCAGGTTCCGTGGAAACAGTCTGTCGGTCGAACAG
The DNA here is from genome assembly GCA_045116915.1 of Sphaerochaetaceae bacterium. Lineage (GTDB taxonomy): Bacteria > Spirochaetota > Spirochaetia > Sphaerochaetales > Sphaerochaetaceae > UBA9732. The sequence continues at coordinate 4,738 of JBGUMQ010000025.1, forward strand.
CTCTTCCAGCGGGAACGCATCCATGTACTTCACGACAGGACCTCCCATGCTTCCGGGTATGCCCAGGGAGCGTGAGGTCTCCAGAAGCGCCGGAGCAATGCTCTTCCGGCATCCGACCTCCTGGATCCTCAATGTCAGGACACCGCCACGTTCGAACGCCAGCACGACGGTCGGAACCCTGGTCACCGTGATGTTGAAGCCGGCGTCGGCTATATGCTGTCCGAGCTCCGTTCCGGTATCGATGTGTCCGAAATACGAGAAGAAATATGTAGAGCTGCCGGCGAAGGCGCGACGTTCGGCATCGCGGCTGTCCTGGTCGGCGATGTGCCGGAGGGCATCCTCCATCATGCGGCCCGTCTTCTCCCTGCGGACGGCTATGGACCTGGCTATGGTCCCCTTCTCCAGTTCCAGGTCCATGCGTGCGCGCTGCACCGTGAGCCTGGCGTCCATGTCCATGTGCCTCTCGCGCGGATCCAGCACGGTCACGAACGTCTGGGAGAAGGACAGAGGGGTCCTGGACCCGAACATGGAACGGCAATTGAATGAGCCGGCGCCCGTGATGACGAGGTCCTCGCCTCCGTATGTCCTTGCCAGTGCATTGCCAGTAAGCCAGGCCATAAGCGGGAACACCGAGGACTCGGCGTGCCTGGATATGCTTATGAAATCACCTATCGGGAAGCAGACGTCATGCACGACGATGGGCTCGCCCCTCCTGTAGCGGATGTCGCTCGGGACGACCAGGCCGTTGTTCCATCTGGAGGCCATGCTGTAGCTGCGGGCATCGGCATCCCCGTACAGGTCATACGGATCGCGTGCGTCGTCGGGATCCACGGCAAGGTTTCTCCTGATGATGTCCGGATTCCCGCCGTCGATGCCGAAATAGAAGCCGAGTATGCATTTCATGAACTCGTTGGCTCCTGTGAAATCGGTCAGGACATGCAGTATGGAAAGGAGTATCCTGCTTCCTTCATGGTACACTCGGAACAGGAACCCGTTGCTCTCCCTGCCGAAGAGATGCATCTTGCCGTCGTAGGGATAAACCTCGACGGCGGCGGGGTTGTATGCGTACACAGGCATTCCCGACTCGTCCGTGGCCAGGGAGACACGGAACAGACGGAAGACGTCCAGCGCCTTCTCCACCGCACTGCGCAGCCTCACGCAGTCCACCGGCCCGTGGGTGCCGTACTCCAGCAGTATTGCCGGAGTCTGCTCCCTGATGCCCGTCAGCAGCTGCACCGCCCCTCCGGCATCGATCTTCCTGTATCCGTCTACGGAACCTTCCATGTTGCCCATGGGATGTAATATAACACATTTGCCGCCGAAACAGAAACGGCAGGCAGAGTCGATCGGTCTGTCAGCTTTCCTTCGAGTACTCTATCGAGCGCAGGAAAG
>JBGUMQ010000026.1:0-3690 GCA_045116915.1 Sphaerochaetaceae bacterium
TCCTTCTGGTTCAAGCTCAAGATCGGTTTCATAGACATGGTGGTGACCTGGGTCAATGTCGCCGCATGGACGGTGACCGCCATTTCGGTGCTCATCGTGGTGATTGCGCTGGTCATAACGATCCTGGACCACGAGCTCAAGCTGGGCACGCTCGTCTGGAGCCTTGTCCGCATGGCGGTCTGCATTGCGGTTTCGGTGGTTGTGGATCTGTGTTCGGTACTCGTTTCCGAAGGAGTGGCCGTCAGCCTCTGATCAGCTCCGAAGCATCGTAGAGTCCCTGTCTCACAAGCCTGTACGGTTTCACCGTCGCGTCTATCAGCGTGGACGGGTCCTTTCCCTGCATCTCGTCGCCTCTCACCACGACATCCACAAGGGAATCGAACCTCTTGGATATCGCGCTCAGGCTGTGGAGCGAGGGCTCTCCGGCGATGTTGACGCTTGTGGAATAGATGGGTGTTCCGGTCATCCGGAGGAGCTTCTGGAGGAAATCGTCGTTCGGGACACGGATGGCGATGGTGCCGCCGTCCTTCTTCTCAAGTATGACGGTGAGGGCCGCGGGCCAGGCATCGAGGATGTCCTGCGGGATGCCCGTGCAGAGCTCCTTCGCCTGCTCGACGGTGGCCAGGACAAGGAAGGGCTTGCGCGAGTCCCTTCCCTTCAGGTCCATCAGCGCCTTCTCCCCTATGTCGTAGGCGGCGCACAGACCGTAGATGGTGTCGCACGGAAGGATCGCCACTCCGCCGTCACCGATCAAAGTCGAGATTGTCTCCAATGTCTCCGGATTCCTCTTGTTGAGAATCATCAGTGTTCCCCTTGCGTTTGGCAAACAGCCAGACTATGAGAGTGATGATAAAGGAAGAACAGAATGAAATCAATAAGATGAACGGCACACCCCATGGTGTGAACCCATCCTTCCCTTCCTGCCGCCCGGTTTCCTGGCGTCCGGCCGTCGGGGATACGTCGTCCCTGGTGTCGAAGACATGGACATCGTCGCCGTCGACCTGATAGCCGAAACTCATGGCCGTGGACCTGGAGCCGTCCTCGGTGGAAAGCTCGTTGTCCTGCAGTCTCAGGTTCTCGATCTCCATGTCGGTCCGGTCCAGCTCGTATTCCATGTCCGTCAATTGCCTCTTGAGCTGATTGTTGACGATAATTCCCCGCTCCCCGAGGAATGAGGATATCAAACTGAACGAGACGAGCATCAGTGCAACAAATAGGATAAGTATCTTCCTTGCCATCGCTTTTTCTTTGGTATATAATAACGGGAAAGTAAATTTTTTGAAAAGTGCTTATCTCAAGCTTTTGGGGGATAACGATGGGTAAAAAGAGAAACACCAGATCCGTGCTGATCACCATAATCATCACGCTGATCATACTGGGGTGTCTTACTTTCGCTGCACTGAAATTCCTGATTCCGGCCTACGCCAACACGCATGGCGGACAGGAGAACGTCCAGTACAGGATCTACGTGATAGCGGTCAAGCTCTTCCCGTTGCTTGTCGGAATCGTGCTGATAGTCATCGCGGCCATGATAGCCAACAGCCGCAACGACGACGATGACGACGTGGATGCGGAGGACATGCTCCCGCCGAACTCCTATGACAGACAGCTGTTCGAGAAACCTGCCGACGATCCCGTCTCAGGCGCTCCGGCCGCCGCACCACAGGAAGTGGAGCCCGTGAAGGAGGAGGACGATTTCTTCGGGATCTTCGCCGAGAAGAAACCGGAGGAGGACACCGGGAAGAAGGACGAACTCGAGGCCATCTTCGGCGGCGACGAGCCCAAGGAGGAGCCGGTCGAGGAGGTCGTCACTCCCGAACCGGTACCCGAACCCGAACCGGAGCCCGAGCCCGAGCCCGAACCGGAACCCGAGCCCGAGCCCGAACCGGAACCGGAGCCTGCTCCCGAAAGCGCTCCCGTTACCGTGCAGTGCCCCGTGATCGGCGATTCACCGCTGACCGAGGCCATCTACGCGCTGGTCAGGAAACTCGACAACATCACGGACTTCGTGGTCGTCGAGGAGGAAGAAGAGGAAGATCAGCCTGAAGAGGAGATCGATGAGGAAGAGGCGGCGAACATCGCCGAGTACGAGAAGTGCCCGCTCGAGCCCCTGCCGCAAGAGGAGAAGAAGGAAGAACCCGCTCCCGCCCCGGCTCCCGCACAGGAATGCGCAGGCATCACCCGCGTGGAGGACAAGCTGGACAGGCTCTGCGACCTGATCGCCAACCTCGCCACCATCATCACGGCACAGGCTTTGAACAACGCACAGGCACAGGCCCCTGCCACGGCTCCCGAACCGGAACCGGAACCTGAGCCAGAACCGGAACCCGAACCTGAGCCGGAGCCGGAACCTGAACCAGAACCGGAACCCGAGCCGGAACCTGAGCCCGAGCCGGAAGTGGAAGAACCCGCTCCGGAACTCGAGATCGAGACGGCTCCCGCCGTGGCTCCGGAGGACGAACAGCTGAACGACATCGATTTCAACGATCCCGAGCAGCTTGCCAAGGTAGAGTTCGACAGTTCCAGGGACAACACCTACGACATCACATGCGCATTCATCGCGGCAACTGTCGACGATGTCCTGAAGGTCATTTCCGAGACGTCCTACGCCTACAACATAAACGGAAGGACGCTGGTGGTCATCCCGTTCCTCGACGAGGAAGAGGCCAAGGCCGAGCTTGACAGGGTCGGAGCTCCTTACGAGTCCGTCTTCACGGAGGCCTTCGACATCGCTTCCTTCGAGGAAGTCGTAGCCGCCAGGCTCTGATCTTTCGCACAGAAATACGAAACCGGCTGGAAACAGCCGGTTTTTTCTTTGTCGTGCAATGGATTGTCAGTCCTGATTGGTCAGTTCGAACGTGTATCTGTCGCGGCAGAGCACGGTGTCCTGGAAAACCTCGCAGGCCTCGTCCTTCAGCTGCTGGAGCTCCCTGTCGTTGTACCTGGGACTGTAGTGGATCAGGCCCATCTTCCCCACTCCCGCATCCCTTGCGATCATGGCCGCCTGGGTGCTGGTCATGTGCTTCTTCTCGAATGCGTCCTGCGAAAGGTCCCTGGTGAACATGCCCTCGCACAGCAGAAGGTCCACGTCCTTGACATGCGAGGCTATATGGCCCATGTACATGCAGTCCGTGATGTACGCGAAGCCCACACCCTTGCGCGGTTTTCCCAGCACCTGGTCCGGATGGACCACCGTTCCGTCATCCAGCTCGACATCCATGCCCCTCTGGAGCATGCCCCACATCGGTCCGCAAGGGACGCCCAGGGCTTTGGCGTTATCGACGCTGAACTCGCCCGGACGGTCCTTCTCCCTCATCACGAAACCCATGCATGGCTTGGTATGCAGGAGAGGAACGGCCTCGACGGTGTACTCGTCCGTCTCCAGGATCACACCGGGTTCGGTCTTGACGAAACGGATCTCGTAGTTGATGTACATGTCCAGAAGGCGTCTGTTGGCGTCGATGTAGTCCTTGAGCCTGTCCGGCCCGTAGATGTACAGCGGTTCGTCCCTGTCCACCTGCGACGACAGCATCAGCAGACCGGGAAGGCCCGTGACGTGGTCGGCATGCATGTGGCTGATGAATATGCGGTTGATGCGCTTCCAGTGCAGGTTGAGCATTTTGAGCGATACCTGAGTCCCCTCGCCGCAGTCAAACAGAAACAGCTCGCCGTTACGTCTGACCATTGCGG
>JBGUMQ010000027.1:0-22628 GCA_045116915.1 Sphaerochaetaceae bacterium
GAGCTGGTGGACCGAACGCAGCATCGGATGGTACACGAGGGCAAGTTTGGCCTGCGATTATCACAGACGGCTTGCGACCGCTGTTGAGAAGCACCTCCGGCCGGGAGACCGAATCGTGGAATTCGGATGCGGTCTTGGCTATGAGGCGCATATACTCCACAATGACGGCTTCGACATCACGGCATACGACAAGGATCCTGATGTGGTCCGGGAGGCGGAGCGTCGAACGGGCCTGTCTATCTACAGGTGTGCGGATGCCTATGGGGTGGGTGAAGCCGATTGCAAAGGCCGTGTCCTGCTCTGCATCAACTTCGGCCACCTTGAGACGGAAGACGATTTCATGAGGCTGGCCGCACACTCCTTCCGGAAGATCATCTACGTCATATCCCGCCACAGCGGGCACGGACAGGACACAAGACCCGACAGGACCGAACAAGTGCGGATGATACTGAAGGAGAGCGGAGTTCCGTATGTGTACGAGGAACTCCGGCTTGATTTCAATCAGCCGCTTGTCTCCATGGAAGAGGCCCGGAGGTTCATAAGGTGGACTTATCTCGGAAGATCCGAGGATGAATATATGAAGTTCGTAAAGGAATCGGATGATGCTGCATATCCTTTCGTGTTCATCAACAGGAAGGATCTTGTGCTGTTCGATATTGGAGGATAAAGAAATGAAAAAGATGGCATTGATATGTGTTATCGTCGTATTTTTTACGGCAATTGTTTATGCACAGGCTGCTGTAGAGGCTTCTGACGCGACGAACGTTCTCACCAGGACCTTCGTGGATGACCTCGGAAGGGAAGTCGGGCTGCCGTCGGAAATCAGACGGATTGCACCATCGGGGTCCAATGCCCAGGTGATTGTGTTCCAGCTTGCTCCTGAGAAGCTTGTGGGACTTGCATCGAAGCTCGGACAGGAAGAGAAGGGTATCTATCCTGGATATACCCATGACCTTCCCGCCTTCGGGACTCTTTACGGCAAGAAAGCCAACCTGAATAAAGAGACCCTGATTCTGGCCGACCCTGATGTTGTGATAGATGTCGGAGACATCAAGGGCTCAGTGGAGCAGATGGCCGGGGAACTTGATGATGTCTCGAAAGATGTCGGTGTTCCCGTCATCTTCATAGAGGCCAACATGGACAACTATCCCGAGGTTTTCAGGAAACTGGGAAAACTACTGGGTTTTGAAGAGCGCGGCGAGCAGCTGGCCCGTTATTATGAGGATGCGGTAGCCGAGATAGAGAAGTACTCTACAGGGAAGAAGCCCACGGTGTACATCACATCCTCCAACGACGGGCTTGAGGCGATAATCGCCGGAAAAAGCCATGCGCAGTGCGCCGAGAAGGCCGGTGCAGAGGTGGTGGTTACATCGTCACTTGCAAATTCGAACGGCAGTATATCACTGGAGACCCTCTATCAGTTGGATCCGGAGTACATCTTCGCGTACACGGAAGAGGGCTACAGGACAATCATGACAGGAAGCGACTGGGCGGGTCTCAGGGCTGTCAGCAACGGCAACGTGTATCTTGTTCCCTCCATGCCTCATGGATTCATCGACAGCCCCGTGTGCTCGAACAGGATTATCGGACTGTGGTATCTGGCATCGATTTTCTATCCGCAGGCCGGAATCGACATTGTGGAGCGAACGCGGGAATTCTACCGGCTGTTCTACCGCGCGGACATCACCGAGCCGCAGGCGCGCGCGATATTGCATTTGGACTGATTTCAATGGTAGATTGATTGGGCCGGACATCCGGCCCTTTTTTCGTTTCAGGTGGGAATATGCTCGGACGCAAGGTATATGAATACGCCAACATCACTCTCGGTTCATTCCTGGTGGCGGTCGGGGTGGCCTATTTCGTCAACCCGGCCAAGATTGCATCGGGCGGGGTGAGCGGAATAGCCACGATGATCTACCATACCCTTGGGTTCAACCCCGGTTATGTCATATTCGGACTGTCCATACCCATCTTCCTGATCGGGACCAAGGTGTTCGGGAAGGTATACGGCTTCAAGTCGCTTCTCGGCACCATCCTGCTTTCGGCATTCACATCCGTTCTGGTCCTTGTCTCCGGAGGAGACGGATTTCTGGACTATTCGGAACCCCTGAGCGTCTGGCTCAGTGCCCTTTTCGGCGGGGTGATCATGGGTGCCGGAATCGGTTTCTGCATGAAGGGCGGGGCCAACACCGGAGGAACGGACATAATCGCGCAGATCCTGAACAAGTACACGCCGCTTTCGCTCGGAACCTGCCTTACGTTGTGCGATGCCGCCATAATCGCGTCATCGGTCTTCATCTTCGGGGTGGAAAGCGCCCTCTATGCCGTCACGACCGTCTACATCACAGGTATAGTCATAGACAAGGTCGCCATGCCGCTCGGCGCCAACACGGCCAAGATGGTCCTGATAATCTCCGAGAAGCACGACGAGATCGGGGCCGCCATACTCGGGAACCTGGGACACGGTGCGACGATGCTTCCGGGTACCGGCATGTACACCGGATACGACAGGCCCGTGATAATGAGTGTCGTGTCCAACCAGCAGATATCCACCCTTACGGCACTTGTGAAGCAGATCGATGACAAGGCGTTCATGATAGTGCAGAACGCCCACCAGGTCCTCGGAGAGGGCTTTGTCCCGATGTCCAAGGTCATCAACATGAAATTCGGCAATTGACTGGAATGATACTGGAGAAACCGGCATGAGGATCCTTTACGTCGTGAACAACTTCTTCGCGAAGGGCAACGGGCTTTCGGCATCGGCACGGAGGACCGTCGGGTACCTCAGGGAGGCCGGACTCGATGTCAGGGTCATTTCGGCTGCCGGAGGGGATCCCGACGCCCGGCCCGATTACCTTCTCCCCGATTGGAAGGTTCCTGTTTTCGACAAGCTCATACACAAGCACGGCTATTCGTTCGCCGCAACTGACAGGAGCGTCATGGAGCAGGCCGTCGACTGGGCCGACATCGTGCATCTGGAGGAGCCGTTCATCATGGAGATGGCCATGGTGAAGATGGTGCGCAAGGCCGGGAAGATACTGACATCGACCTACCACCTGCATCCGGAGAACCTGTTCTCCTCCGTACACATGAGACGGAGCATCATCCTGAACTGGGGCATGATGGCACTCTGGAAACACTCCGTGTTCAACAAGTGCCGCGTCATCCAGTCCCCTACGGATAACGCGGCCGCCCGTCTTGCACGATGGCGCTTCAAGCCGGAGGTGAGGGTGATTTCCAACGGTATGCTCCCTCATGAGGACATCGACGGGAATTCTCCGGTCTGCGCCTCGGACCGCGGAGACGGTACGTTCACCATAGTCACCACCGGACGGTATTCGGTGGAAAAGGACCAGATCACGCTCCTCAGGGCCATGAAGTACTCGAAATACGCAGGCCGGATCCGCCTTGTGATCGCCGGACGCGGCCCGATCGGGAACACACTCAGGAGGAAGGCCGGAAGGCTCCTCAGGAAGGGGATCCTGAAATACGAACCCGATTTCGGATTCCACACGCTGGATGAGCTGGAGGACATCTACCGCAGGTCGGACCTCTATATACATTGTGCTGTCATAGAAGTCGAGGGATTGTCATGCATGGAGGCCATCGAGCTGGGGATGGTCCCGATAATCGCCACGGGAAGGCTGACCGCCACGTCGCAGTATGCCCTTTCCGACATGAGCAAATTCAGACAGCGCAACGCCCGAGAGCTCGCACAGCGGATAGACTGGTGGCTGGAGCATGACGACGAGCGAATGGCGGAGGCCCGCAGATACCTTGGCATGGGCAGGGATTACGACATCCGCAAGTCCATCGACCAGCTCGTGCGCATGTACACCGAAGTCTACGAAGAGGCCCACAAGGACTGAAAAACACTCATCAAGCTGTTGACAACAACCTCCTGCATGGGTATTATGCAGATATGAACATATTAGAATATGCTAAAATGTTAATGTGTTCGGGAGGCACCTTATGAAGAAGTCTTATAAAATCGATGTCGATTGCGCCAACTGCGCCAACCTCATGGAGCAGGCCGCGAAGAAGACCGCAGGCGTCGCGGATGCGAGCGTGAGCTTCATGACACTGAAGATGAACGTCGAGTTCGAGGAAGGAGCCGACGAGAAGAAGGTGATGAAGGATGTCCTGAAGGCCTGCCGCAAGGCCGAGCCCGACTGCGAGATCTTTTTCTGAGGCATCATATGAACAGGAAGCAGAAGAGGAACCTGCTGCGCATATGCGCGGCGGCAGTGTTGCTGGTGGGCATTAACCTGATCAGGCTCATGTTCGAGCCTGCGGGGACCGCGGGATTCGTCTTCAATCTCTGCGCATACGTCATCATCTATGTGGTCATAGGCTACGACATATTGCGCAAGGCCTTCAAAGGCATCATCAACGGCCGTCCCTTCGATGAATGCTTCCTGATGGCGTTCGCCACACTCGGTGCGTTCGCCCTTGCCATATACCGGAAGAGCGGGGACTACAACGAGGCCGTGGCCGTCATGCTCTTCTACCAGATCGGAGAGCTGTTCCAGTCCATCGCCGTGGGAAAGAGCCGCCGCAACATCAGCGACCTGATGGACATCAGGCCCGATTACGCCAACATCGAACAGGACGGGAGCCTGGTGCAGGTCGATCCCGACGAGGTGGCCATCGGCAGCGTGATAGTCGTCCAGCCGGGCGAGAAGGTCCCCATCGACGGGATCGTGGTGGAGGGGACCTCAAGCCTGAACACCGCGGCACTCACAGGTGAAAGCGTCCCCCGCGATGTACGCATCGACGACGAGGTCTTCAGCGGCTGCATCAACCTCACGGGAGTCCTGCGGATAAGGACGACGAAGGCATTCGGGGAATCCACCGTCTCGAAGATCCTCGAGCTGGTGGAGAATGCCAGTTCCAGGAAGTCCAGGTCCGAGGAGTTCATCTCACGTTTCGCCAGATACTACACACCTGCGGTGGTGTTCAGCGCGATCGCGCTTGCTGTGCTCCCTCCCGTGTTCAGGCTGGTCCTTGGCTCCGCAGGCGGAGCCATGTGGAGCACATGGATCTACCGTGCGCTCACATTCCTCGTCATCAGCTGCCCGTGCGCCCTTGTCATCTCCATCCCTCTGGGCTTCTTCGCCGGCATAGGCGGAGCCAGCCATGAAGGCATACTGGTCAAGGGGTCGAACTACCTGGAGATGCTATCGAAGACAAAGACCGTTGTGTTCGACAAGACGGGGACACTCACGCAGGGTGTGTTCGAGGTGGTGGCCGTGCACCATGCCACCATGGATGAACACAGGCTGATCGAGCTGGCCGCACACATCGAGAGCTATTCGACCCACCCGATCAGCAGGAGTCTCCAGAAGGCCTACGGCATGGACGTCGACAGGACCAGGGTGACCGACGTGGAGGAGATAAGCGGACACGGGGTGGTCGGAAAGGTGGACGGCATGACCGTTGCGGCCGGGAACATGAAGCTGATGAAAAGGATCGGCGTCGAGGCCCATGACTGCCACAGCGTCGGAACCGTGATCCACGTAGCCGTCGATGGCAAGTACTGCGGACATATAGTGATATCGGATGTCGTGAAGCCCGATTCGAAAGCCGCCATCGCGGCTCTCAAGGCCTGCGGGGTTGAGCGTACCGTCATGCTCACCGGTGATTCCGAAGGCATAGCGTCCAAGGTCGCATCTGAGATCGGGATCGATGAGTTCCATGCGGGACTTCTTCCCCAGGACAAGGTCGGCAAGGTGGAGACGCTTCTGCAGAATCAGAAGGCCGGCAAGCTGGCCTTCGTCGGGGACGGCATAAACGATGCTCCTGTCCTGACCAGGGCGGACATCGGGATCGCGATGGGAGCCATGGGCTCCGATGCCGCCATAGAGGCCGCGGATGTGGTCCTGATGGACGACAACCCCATGAAGATCGCAAAAGCCATAAGCATATCGCGCAAGTGCCTGCGCATCGTATATGAGAACATCGTCTTCGCCCTTGCGGTCAAGCTGGCATGCCTTGTGCTGGGAGCTCTCGGAGTCACCGACATGTGGGCCGCCATCTTCGCCGATGTCGGCGTCATGGTGATCGCCGTCCTCAATGCCGTAAGGGCGCTGCGGACGAAGTGAGCCGTAGCTCTCAGTTCCCGTTCACTCCCCTGATGTAGGCTTCCTTCGGGATCATCGGTCTTTCCAGTTCCGCCCGGATCCGACATCCTGAAAAAAACCGAAAAATGTGCCCCGGGCATCTTAACTTTTGATAAGCGGTGTGATAACATGTGAAAGTACTTAACACACTGGGGGTACCGGCATGAAGGGACTTACGGAAAGACAGAAGGAAATCGCACTTTTCATCGAGCACTACTTCGATGAGAACGGATACGCCCCGAGTCTGCGCGACATTGGCAACCACTTCGGGTTCTCCCCCAAGGCCGCGTACGACCACCTCCGCGCACTTGAGAAGAAGAACATCATAAAGACCGCCGACAACCTGCCGCGCGGCATGGCCCTTCTCAAGAGGACCACGCCGGAAAGCGGTTCCGTGATCAAAGTCCCCATTCTGGGCACAACCGCCGCAGGGGCACCCATCGAGTCGGAGGAAGTCTATGACGGCTACATCCCCGTTCCCGAGGACCTTGTGGGAGCCGGAAGCGACGACCAGCTCTATGCCATGCGCATCCGCGGCGACAGCATGATAGAGGACGGGATCAACGACGGCGACATCGCCATACTGAAGAAGACCGGCTATGCCCAGAACGGCGATATCGTCGCCGCGAGCATCGGTGAGGATGAGAACTACGGCATCACGCTCAAGCATTTCTACCATGTGGGCGACCGCTATGAGCTGCATCCGGCCAACCAGGCCTACAAGGTGATGGTCTCCACACACTGTGAGATTCATGGTAAACTGCTCATGATAATCAGACAGTACGGGAGGTGACCGTGGGTCATTCCTATCTTCTGCTCGGCCCCGAGAAAGGGCAGAAGGAAGATTACATAAACAAGCTTCGTTCTCAGATCGGTCCCTGTGATGTCTCGAAGTTCTATGCCTTCGAGGATTACGAGGCCGAACTGTATGCCCAGCTGAACAACAACGACCTGTTCGCCGACCACAAGCTGGTGATCCTGGATGAGGTCCAGGACATCAAGACCGCCGACAAGATCAAGCCCCTTGCCGGATACATCATGAACCCGTCGGACTGCGCCACCCTTGTCATGACCAGCACCGAGCTCTATGTGAACTCCTCCATCATGGGGGCCGTGGAATCCCAGGGGAAGGATTTCATCGTCAAGTTCTACGAGCTCTTCGACAGCCAGAAGGACGAATGGCTTTCATCATTCTTCCGGAGGAACGGGCTTTCCATAGACCGCAGGGCGATCGCCGCCATAATCGAGCGCGTGGAGAACAACATCCAGGAGTTCAGGAACACCTGCTCCCAGATGGTGGTCTACATGAAGACCCTTCCGGACAGGAACACGGTCACATACGAGGATGTGGAGGAATTCCTCAGCCACACCAGGGAGGAGAACGATTTCACGCTGTTCTCCTACATCGCCAGGTGCAGGTTGGAGAGTGCGCTGGAATGCCTCCACACGCTTCTCAGGACAAAGGATGCCGCAACCGTGACCGCAATGTGCGCCTCAAGGCTCTCCACCTATTTCCGCAGGGCGCTCACGGTGCAGATCAATGCCGCCAGCGGATGCGGGATGAGTCTGAGACGCGGAGAGGACAACACCGCCTTCACAAAAAAGCTGTACGACTGGGAGCGTCCGATCTCCATGCCCAAGGACCGCGAGATCTACCGTGACTGCTGCTCCAACTACACCCGCAGGGACATGGAGCGCGTTCTTGTCACCCTTGCCGAATACGACATAAAGATCAAGGAATGCGGCACCGCGCTGCAGGGTGTGATGATGGAACGCTGCATCATGGATGTGGTCTGCCGCAAGGGCCGCCACGCCAAAGCCCTTGAGTTCGCAAGGATATGATGGTAGATTCTCCATGGAGGTCGCATGGAGAAACTCATAGACAACTACATTGAATTCATAAGCAGGAACAAGACCGAGCGCCTGTGCACGGAGACATCCGTACGCATCGCCGAAGAGCACGGCTACAGGAACATCGACGACGTGGAGACACTGAAAGCCGGAGACAAGGTCTACTGCAACAAGATGGGCAAGAGCCTGATCCTGTTCAACATCGGCACTGAGGACATCAGCAAGGGCATGAACATCCTCGGCGCCCACATCGATTCCCCGAGGCTCGACGCCAAGCAGAGCCCCATCTACGAGGACAAGCTCTACAAGTCCGGAATCGTATACCTCAACACGCATTATTACGGCGGCATAAAGAAATACCAGTGGCTGGCCATCCCGCTTGCCATCTACGGCATAGTGGTCAAGGCCGACGGGACCAGGGTCGACATCGCGATCGGAGACGAGGCGGACGATCCCGTCTTCTGCATCTCCGACATCCTGCCGCACATCGCCCAGGAACAGATGAAGAAACCCGCATCCGATTTCGTCGAGGGCGAGAAGCTCGATGCCATACTCACCTGCTATCCCAACGTTAAGGACTACCAGGATCCGGAGAAGGACAAGTACAACCCCGGTGACGGCAAGGACAAGGTCCTGAAGTTCTTCGAGGACAAGTACGGGATAAAGGAAGAGGACTTCGCATCGGCCGAGCTCGAGATCGTTCCGGCCGGCAAGGCCCGCTATCTGGGATTCGACAGGAACCTGGTCCTGGGCTACGGACAGGACGACAGGGTCTGCGCCTACACATCCCTCATGGCGATGGTCGAGGGCGATTGCCTGAAGAGGACAAGCTGCTGCATCCTGGCCGACAAGGAGGAGATCGGCAGCGCCGGTGCGACCGGAATGAACTCACACCTTCTGGACAATGCCGTGGCGGAGGTCGTGGCAAGGCTGGATGTCAGCATCAATCCAGAGCTGGCTGTCAGAAGGGCCCTGGCCAACTCCTACATGCTCTCCAGCGATGTCAACTCGGCCTTCGATCCGTTGAATCCCGGCCTGTACGACATCTACAACTCCTCCTATCTCGGACGCGGTGTCGTCTTCAACAAGTACACCGGAGCCAGGGGAAAAAGCGGAGCCTCCGATGCAAACCCGGAGTTCATCGCCAAGGTCAGAGGAAAGCTGTACGGGAACGACATCCATTTCCAGAACGCCGAGCTTTCCAAGGTAGATACCGGAGGAGGCGGAACGATCGCCCATTATGCCGCGGAGTACGGCATGAATGTTCTGGACTGCGGTGTTTCCGTGCTGAGCATGCACGCGCCGTGGGAGATCACATCTTCCTACGACATCGGCCAGGCGTACAGGTGCTACAAGGCGTTCCTGACACTGGAGTGATAAACAAAAGTCATGTTTTTGAACTTGATTTTGTTTATAAAATAAACAATTCAAGTCAAAAAAATCTGGTTTTGTTTATCGGTTATTATCGTCTGCCTGATATGGCATAAAAAATGAAGGGGCCGTCATTTCGAGTGACAGCCCCTTCAAATCTTTTGTTCCCCTCTTATGAGGTGTTAATCAACCTTCAATGACCTTGCTCTTCTCTTTCCTTGCGGAAGCCTCGATCTTGTCAGCGATCATCTCGATTCCCTCATACAGCTCGTAGCAGTCATAGCTGACGATTTTCACTGTTCCCCATGAGAAATGGAGTTTCGCATCGATGTGGAAGCCCTGTCCCAATGTCTCGCGCTTGATCGTGATGTCCAGGTCGTGGAGATAGCTTTCCGCGAAATCGAGTTTCGCAAGCTTCTTGTCCAGGAATTCCCGGGTCTCGTCGCTGATCTGGTAGTGGATACCTCTGATGTTCAGATTCATTTCGTGCCTCCTTACTTCAAAGTTCTCTATAAACAAATTGTAAGGTCACGGATTGCAAAAGTCAAAAAGAATAGTAAAAAGTTTATCGTCCGTATGATGAATCGATATTCAGCTCGGCGCGATATTTGCCCACGGTCCTGCGGGCGCATTTGATCCCGCGTGAGAGGAGCATGTCGGATATCTTCTGGTCCGAGAGAGCGCCGTTTTCCGATATGATCTCGGCGATCATGTCCTTGACGACGTTCCTCGATACGCTTGTCTGGTCATCGGAAGTCGTCGATACACCTTGGGAGAAGAAATGCCTGAGCTGGAAGAGGCCCCAGTCGGTATCGACCCACTTGCTCTGTGCAAGGCGGCTCATGGTGGTCTCGTGGACATCGATCCTCTCGGCTATGTCCTTCAGCGTCATTGTCCTGAGGTAACGCGGGCCCTTGAGGAAGAACTCGCTCTGATATTCCATGATCGCGGCGGCGGCCTTGTAGAGGGTCTGGAAGCGTAGCCTGACCTGATTGATCAGATTGCGTGCCTGTCGGACGGAGTCACGGATGTAGGAGGCGGCCTCCTTGGCCTCCTTGCCTTTGAGGTCGTCTGCCAGCGACTCATAGCCGGGGGTTATCTCAAGATTGGGGATATCGCCGCGGTTGATCTCGAGTACCAGCGTACCGTTCTTGTTGCGGATGGAGAAGTCGGGTTCGACGGCGTTGATGCCGTCGGCGGAGAAGTTGCTTCCGGGGTATGGCGTCAGGCTCCTGAGGATGGACCAGAAGGTCTGCAGGTCCTCTTCCGATATCCTCAGCGCGGTTGCGGTTTCCCTGAACCTGCCGGCCTTGAGCTTCTCCAGATGAAGGTTGACGATGTCCGAGAATATGGCGAGGTCCTCCTGCGCCATGCCCGAGAGCTTTGCCTGAAGGATCAGCGACGCCCGGAAATCCGGAACACAGATACCTGCGGGATCGAAGCCCTGTACAATGGATACCGCGTAGGAAATCTCGTCTTGTGTGAAATCCGAGCCATCGAAGAGCTCTTCAAGGGGCATGATGTAGAATCCGTTGCCGTCCAGGTCGCTGATCAGCATCTCGCCGATCCTGCGGATCCTTTCCGGGATGTCCGCCTCTCCGAGCTGCACCGTCAGGTGCTCCTGCAGAGTCTCTCCCGGAGCGCTGGAGTTCTCTATCATCATCTGCTTGCGGTCCGATGCCTCCGGGTCGGAGTAGGTCATGTCCTCGTAGAAGGAGGAATCGGCATCGTCCATCCGGTCGTCCATGGCGGCACTGCCGTCCGGACCGGACATGTTCATGTCGTATTCGGAATCGGGTATCTCGAGTGCGGGGTTGCTTTCGATCTCGGACTGGATGTGGGCCTTGAGCTCCAGGATGGGCATCGGCAGCAGCGCAAGGGACTGCAGCATCTGCGGGGACAGCGTCTGCTCCGTCCTGAGGCTCTGGTTCAGAATCAGTCCGTTGTCCATCACTGTTCCTCGAACGACTCTCCGAAATAGATGTCGCGGGCGATCTCGTTCGCCAGGAGCTCCTGCTTGCCTCCGGAGACCAGTATCCTGCCGTCGCTGATTATGTGCGAGCAGGTCGTGATCGACAGGGCGTCGCGGACGTTGTGGTCCGTGAGCAGTATCCCGATGCCCAGGCGGGCAAGCGAGCGCACTATCTGCTTTATCTCGTAGACGGCCTTGGGGTCGATTCCGGCGAAGGGCTCGTCCAGAAGCAGGAAGCGGGGGCTCGTGGCAAGGCATCGGGCTATCTCGGTCCTGCGCCTTTCTCCTCCGGAGAGCGTGTAGCCCTTCTGTTTTGCGAGGGAAGTGAGCCCGAACGACTTGAGAAGGCCCTTGACGATCTCCTCCTTGCGTTTCCTGTCTATGTCGCTCCTGGTCTCGGCGACCAGCCTTATGTTGTCCTCCACGCTGAGCTTGCGGAAGATCGACGGTTCCTGGGGGAGGTAGGAGACACCCATGCGGGCCCGCTTGTACATCGGCATTCCGGTGACATCGATCCCGTTGACCGAAATCTTTCCGCCGTTGTCGGCGATGAAGCCAACGATCATGTAGAACGTGGTGGTCTTTCCGGCTCCGTTCGGACCCAGGAGGCCTATGATCTGCCCGCCCTGCATGCTGAATGAGATGTCCTTGACGACCTCGCGCTTGCCGTAGACTTTTCTGAGATGCTCTATCTGAAGTGTGTTAGCCATTGAACTCTCCGGAGATCGTGCCGTACAGGGAGATGCCGTTGGTGTTAAGGTCAACGATTATCATCGCCGCCTTGTACGTGTCGTTGTTCCAGCTGACGGTTGCATTGCCCTTGAGGGCCACCGTGTTCGCCTCGCCGTCGTACTCGATGGAGTCGGCGCGGCAGACCATCAGACCGTCGTCCGTGACCTTCAGGATCTTGGCCATCATCTGGAGTTTCATGAAACGGCTGTTCATGTCGTATTCGAACCATGCGCCTGAAAGCGCGACCTCGTTCTGCGTGTCCTGGATCTCGATCCAGCCGTCGGAGCGTACTGTCCCGGCGGTCCTGTCGTAGACCAGGGAGGGTGTGGTGAAGCTTATCCCGCGGCTGGTCTCGGTCGCGCGGACGTTGCCGGTGCATGAGACGTACCTGTAGTTGTCGCCGTAAAGCTCGATGGAATCGGAGACCAGCTCGACGTTCGATGTGCTGACATGGGCGCCTCCAGAGAGGATGACGCGCCTGTTGCCCTGCTGCATGTCGATCTTCGTGTAGCCGCCGGAGAAGGTGATCTCCGATGCCGCCAGGGCCATGACGGAGAGGGCGAGCATGATGATGGTCAGAATCGTTTTCCTGTATTTTGTCATTGCGTGAAAGTGCCCTCCAGTATGGTTCCGAATTCGTAAAGGTTCTCATCCACCACGGCGCTGAAACCCGCGGCCCTGATCCGTGTACCGTCGCCGTACGTCACCGTGACCTCTCCGCTGCATGTGAGCGAGTTGTCCGTTCCGTCCCAAACGATGTCCGGAGTCTCTATGACGGATATGTTTCCGTTGTCTATAAGCTCGATCCGTACCACCGATGAGAGTGTCGCGTGTTTGTTGTCCGACGATACCACGGCCTTCCCGCAGCTTCCCGAAAGCGTCGAACCCCTTCTGAACGATACGTTCTCAAGTACCGTGTCGCGGCCGGATCCGTAGATGGATATGCGCGACGCCTGCATGATCATGGGACTGTCGTCCTTCTGGCTCAGCGTGTATTCGGCGTCCTCAAGGATCATGTCGGGCAGTTCCTGCTCTCCGATGGGAATCGTCCCGGAGCCGGACCTGTTGCACGAGGCGGTTGTCAGGATAACGAGGAATACAAGCAATAAACATGCCATGTGTGTCGCTTTCATCGAACCAATAATACAACGGAACGGGCGCTATTGCAAAGTAGTGCCCTGAAATGGTAGCTTTCAAGGCATGAGGATACTGTTTCTCGGGGAAATAGTGGGACGCTGCGGCATAGGCGTCATCAAGAACGCACTCAAGGACTACAGGCGCGAAAACGGCGTGGATCTGGTCATAGCCAACGGAGAGGGCGCCACCGGTGGTTTCGGTCTGGGCTTCCAGAACGCCATATCGTTGCAGCACATGGGGATAGATGTCATCACCATGGGAGAGAAGACCTTCTACAAGCTGGACATGGTCGACGGCATAGCCAAACGCCCCGGTCTCCTCAGACCCGCCAACTATCCGGAAACGGTTCCCGGACGCGGGATCAGGTACGTCACGGTCGGGGAGCGGAAGGTCTGTGTGATCAACATGCTGGGCATGTGCAACTTCAACAACCCCCACCTGAACAATCCGTTCCTGACTGCCGATGCGATTGTGGAGAAGGCTCATTCCGAGACGAACATCGTGCTGTATGTCTTCCACGCGTCGGCCACGGCTGAGAAGATCGCCATGGGCCGCCTCCTGCAGGGCAAGGCCACCGCGGTCGTCGGAACCCACAGCAAGGTCCTGACTTCCGATGCAACCATACTCGATGGAGGCACGGCCTACATCACCGATCTTGGAAGATGCGGGGCATCGGTGAGCGTCGGCGGATTCGAGCCGGAGCATGAGATCCGCAAGTTCAGGACCCAGGTGCAGACAAGGTCGCATGAGAGCTGGGAGAAACCGCAGATGCAGGGCCTCCTTGTCACTGTCGACGAAGTCACGGGCAAGGCCACGGAGGCCGTCACGGTCTGTCAGGATGTGGATGTAGAGATTCCTCAACCGAAGAACTGACGAAACCTGGATTTGTTTGGTTTTTTTCTCGTTGAAAGAAAAATAAAGCTTGTGTTTGCCGGCACTTCATGTATCATTTACCCATGGGTATGGTATTGACCACAATAGGTGAGATCCTCGTGGACCTCACACAGACCGGAACGGACCGGAACGGGGTAGCCCTGTTCGCCGCGAATCCGGGCGGCGCACCGGCCAATGTCGCGGTGGCCGCTAGAAGGCTCGGATGCAGCACGCGTTTCGTCGGCTGCATAGGAGAGGACAGTTTCGGAACGATCCTCAGGAAGACACTCGAAGACAACGGAGTAGGGACCGATGGCCTGCAGGTCACGGACCGCGCCGGCACCACGCTTGCCGTCGTGACCGTGGATGCAAGCGGAGAGAGGAGTTTCTCCTTCTACAGGAAGCCCGGAGCCGACACGGTGATCGACACGGAGAAGGCCGTCCGTGATGTAACGGGGACGGGGATCCTCCATTTTGGAAGCGTGAGCCTTGCCGCGGAGAACTGCCGCGACACGATAAAGGCGGCGGTGAAGGCAGGGAAGGAATCCGGCGCGCTGATAAGCTACGATCCCAACTACAGGTCCACCCTATGGAAAAGCACTCAGGAGGCGGAGGAGGTCATGCGCTCCGTCCTGGACATGTGCGACATCGTCAAGATAAGCGAGGAGGAGACCCTCCTTATCACCGGCTGCAGCAGGCCGGAGGATGCGGCACGCGTCCTCCATGGGCGTGGGGTGGCACTTGTACTTGTCACACTCGGTGCCGACGGTGCGTTCTGGAGCTTCAAGGGGATGTCCGGTCATGTGGACGGTTTCAAAGTCAAGGTTGCCGACACCAACGGTGCCGGCGACACGTTCTTCGGAGCCTTCCTGTCCAGGATCGCGCTCAGGGGAGGCCTTGAGGGACTGGGGAAGGACGAGCTTGAAGGTTTTGTCAGGTTCGCGAACAAAGCGGCGTCCATAACATCGAGCAGGTCGGGCGCCATTCCGGCCATGCCCACACTGGATGAAGTCGAAGGGGAGGCTCTATGAGCAGTACACAGGGATGGGAAAAGGAGTTCGCACAGCGTTTCTCACGTTACGAGGATGAGCTGAAGTGGCTGTACAACGAGCTGTACGGCACATACCACGGAGCATACGACTACTTCGTCGGGATGCTTTACAGAATGTGGAAGCAGAGGCCGGAGGAGCTCAAGAAGATAGACCGGGCCAGGGAGGCCTTCCCCGACTGGTACAAGGGGCACACCCTGGTGGGTATGCTCATGTACGTCAACGCCTTCGCGGGGAACCTGCAGGGCGTGAAGGACAAGCTGGACTACGTTGAGGACTGCGGGGTCAACTACCTGCATCTCATGCCTCTTCTGGAAAGCCCGGAAGGCAGGAGCGACGGAGGCTATGCCGTCAGCGATTTCAGGAAGGTCCAGCCGCAGCTCGGAACCATGGATGACCTGAGACAGCTCACGGAAGAGTGCCACAAGCGCGGCATATCCGTCTGCCTGGACTTCGTCATGAACCACACCAGCGAGGACCACGAGTGGGCCAGACGGGCCAGGAAGGGTGAGAGGG
Source organism: Sphaerochaetaceae bacterium (assembly GCA_045116915.1). Classification (GTDB taxonomy): domain Bacteria; phylum Spirochaetota; class Spirochaetia; order Sphaerochaetales; family Sphaerochaetaceae; genus UBA9732. The sequence continues at coordinate 15,624 of JBGUMQ010000027.1, forward strand.
AATACCAGGACAGGTACTTCTTCTACGACAACTGGGACATCCCCCGCAGGTTCGAGGAGACGGTCCCGCAGGTGTTCCCTGTGACCGCACCCGGCAACTTCACATGGTGCGACGAGGCCCAGAAGGTCGTCATGACCACGTTCTACCCGTACCAGTGGGACCTCAACTACGCCAATCCCGTCGTGTTCAACGACATGACGGACAACATGCTCAACCTGTGCAACAACGGCGTCGACATCATAAGGCTCGATGCCGTACCGTACATCTGGAAACAGCTCGGCACCAGCTGCAGGAACCTGAAGGAAGTCCACTCCCTGGTGCGCATGATGAGGATCGTCTGCGAGATCGTATGTCCAGGCACGCTCCTCCTGGGAGAGGTCGTCATGGAGCCGAGCAAGGTCGTTCCGTACTTCGGAACGGTCGACAAGCCCGAATGCCACCTGCTGTACAACGTCACCACCATGGCGACGATCTGGCACACTGTGGCCACAAGGGACGTCAGGCTCCTTGCACACCAGATGGAGCAGGTCTTCATCCTTCCAAAGGAGTACACGTTCCTCAACTACCTGCGCTGCCACGACGACATCGGCTGGGGCCTGGACTACGGGTTCCTCAGCGCGTTCGGACAGATGGAGGTCCCGCACAAGAAGTTCCTCAACGACTATCTGACAGGATGCTGGCCCGGAAGCCCCGCACGCGGCGAGCTTTACAACAACGATCCCAGGCTGGGCGATGCCAGACTCTGCGGCACGACCGCTTCCCTGTGCGGCATCCAGAGCGCCAGGGAATCAGGGAACAAGGAAGCCCTTGCGGCGGCGATCAGGATGGACATCATGCTGCATGCGCTGATGTTCAGCATCAGCGGTGTTCCGGTGCTCTACAGCGGCGACGAGATCGCCCAGGAGAACGACTGGTCGTACCACGACAATCCGCTGAAGGTCCAGGACAGCAGGTACCTGCACCGCGGGGACCTGGACTGGAAGGCGGTGGACAGGCGCAAGTCGGCATCCAGCATAGAGGGGAAGGTGTTCAAGGGCCTGAAGAAGCTGGAGAAGATATGGATGAAGAATCTGGCCTTCGACTCGGGCGCCGACACCTGGCTCATCCGGACATCCGGCAACCAGGTTCTGGGGATCGGCCGCTACTACAAGGGTGAGAAGGTCCTGTGTTTCTTCAACTTCTCCGACCAGAACCGCCAGGTCTGGCTCACGGAGGGCGATGAGATCAAGGACCTGTGGGACGGAAAAGCTGTCGAGGATGCATATGTCGAGATCGAGAGCGGCTGGTTCAAATGGCTTAAAGTCAAGGTATGACGGAGATTTCTATGGGTAAGATCATATTTCTGGATATCGATGGAACACTCACGCTTCCCGGAAGCAACACTCCGCCGGCCAGCGCGCTGAAGGCTGTGGAACTTGCACGCAGGAACGGCCACAAGGTCCTTCTCTGCACCGGACGCAACCCGGCCATGATGGCTCCCGTCTACTCGCTCGGCTTCGACGGAGCCGTCGCCGGAGCCGGCGGCTACGTGTTCGTCGGCGACAGGATCCTGTTCGACTGTCCCATGCCCGACGACGAGTTCCGTCTTGGCATGAAGCTCCTGGGAGACCAGGGTGTGTTCAGGACGATCGAGGCCAGGGACATGTCATACGGCGACGAGGAGCTCGGCGATTTCCTGGCATCGGCCGGTGAGGGCAACAGCGAACTCGTGCGATGGCGCAAGGCCCTGGCAGAGCAGCTGGACATACATCCCATCTCCGAGTACGACGGAAGACCCATCTACAAGATCGTGTTCATGTGTACTTCCGCGGACCAGCTGGAGCCTGCACGGAAGGCCCTGGAGGACAGGTACAATTTCGTCGTCCAGGATGTGGCGGCCCACAAGTGCCTGAACGGCGAGCTCATCAACCGCAAGTTCGACAAGGGACGCGGGGTGAGGATCGTCGCCCGGCACTACGGAGCGGACATCTCGGACACCATCGGATTCGGCGACAGCATGAACGACCTGGAGATGATCCAGACCGTGGGAACCAGCGTCTGCATGGCCAACGGCAGCCCGAAACTGATGGAGATCAGCGACATCGTGTGTCCGTCGGTCGAGGAGGACGGGCTGTACAAGGCGTTCGTGGATCTGGGTCTGATCTGAGATAAACAAGGTTTATGTTTTATTTTGTTTGCAAAAGGGGACGTCGTCCCTTACCATTAACAAAATAATATACAAGGCAATAAAGAATCCATCGCGAATGGAATTCAGGAGGAAACAATGGCTCTCGACTACAGGAAATGTGCCGAGGAGATTGCCGCCAATATCGGCGGAGGATCCAACGTGATCAGCGCGGCGCACTGCGCGACACGTCTCAGATTGGTCATTGCCGACAACTCAAAGCTCAACAAGAAGGCTTTGGAGAATGTTGAAGGCGTGAAGGGAATGTTCGAGTCCAACGGTCAGCTCCAGCTGATCATCGGAACCGGAACGGTCAACAAAGTCTACGATGAGTTCCTCGCCGTGACAGGTGTCTCGGCGGCATCCAAGGACGATGTCAAGAAGGCGGCCGCAAGCAAGATGCCGCTCTGGAAGAAGATCCTGAAGACACCGGGCGACATCTTCGTCCCGATTCTTCCGGCCATCGTGGCCTCCGGTCTCATGATGGGTCTGGTCGAGGCTCTTGCCAAGGCCATCCCGTCGTTCGCAAGCTCCGGATGGTTCGGCTTCCTGGATATGGTCGCCAACACGGCATTCGCACTGCTGCCCGTCCTGGTCGCGATCTCCGCTGCCAGGGTCTTCGGAGCCAACGTGTTCCTCGGTGCGGTAATCGGAATCATGATGGTCCATCCGGCTCTGATGAACGCATGGACGGTCACTCCGACGAACCAGCCGGCCGTATGGGTCCTGGGTTTCCTGAAGATATCGCAGGTAGGCTACCAGGGGCACGTCATACCGGTCATACTCGCGGTCCTGCTCCTTGCTTATCTTGAGAAGTTCCTGCACAAGCATGTCCCGGAGATGATCGACCTCTTCGTCACACCGCTGGTGTCCGTCCTGGTCACAGCCTTCGCGACATTCGTCGTCATCGGCCCCATCTTCTCCGTGCTTGAGAACTGGGTCCTTGCAGGCGCACAGTGGCTGGTCACATCGACCGGAGGTATCGGTGCCCTGATCATGGGTGCACTCTATCCGTTCACGGTCGTCATGGGACTGCACCACATGTACAACGTCATCGAGGCCGGAATGCTTTCATCGGCCACGCTGGGCCTCAACATCTGGATGCCCATCGCCACAGCAGCCAACTTCGCACAGTTCGGTGCCTGTCTTGCGGTCGCAATCAAGTGCAGGGATAACAAGCTCAAGTCGGTCGCGCTTCCCAGCTCGCTGTCCGCATCCCTCGGAATCACCGAGCCCGCCATCTTCGGTGTGAACTTCCGCTTCATGAAGCCGTTCATCGCCGGAGTCATCGGCGGAGCCGTCGGTGCCCTGTTCGGATCGCTCGTGCACTTCACGACATCTGTCGATGTCTACAACACGGCAGGAGCCCTGGTCTATGCAGCCGGTTCCAAGGTCCCCCTCGGAGCAACGACATACGGTGTCACCGGTATTCCGGGTCTGCTTGCCATCAACAACATCCCGCTCTACTGCATCCTTCTGGTGATCTCCGCAGGCATCGCGTTCGCGGTCACCACGGTCATCTGGAAGGAGGACAAGAAGGAAGAGGCCGCCGACGATGCGAAGATGGAAGGTGAGGAAGTCAAGTCCGTTCTTCCCGTCGCCACGGTCATCCGCTGCAAGAACGGTTCCGTCCTCCAGCCCGTCGAGGGAACCGTCATCGCCCGTGAGGACATCCCCGATGCCACATTCTCCGCAGGAGTCCTGGGAGACGGTGTAGGCATCCAGCCGTCGGCCGAGGTGGTTTTCGCCCCGTTCGACTGCACGGTCTCATCCGTTGCCGAAAGCCGCCACGCGGTCGGCCTCGAGTCCAACGGGATGGAACTGCTGATCCATGTCGGAGTCGACACGGTCAACATGAACGGCGACGGATTCACCTGCCTTGTCAAGGAAGGCGATGAGGTCAAGGCCGGCCAGATGCTGATCAGATTCAGCAGGGAGAAGATCAAAGCCGCAGGCTACAGCGACACGGTCGCCGTCCTGCTTACAAATTCTGATGACCTTGAGGAAGTCGTGTGCGGTTGACCGCACACGCTTTTCCCGGGGGAAACAAAACGGAGGAAACAAAATGAAGACATTCGAGTACACGATCACCGATCCTGTGGGAATCCACGCACGTCCGGCAGGAATCCTGGTGAAGAAGATCAAGGAATTCGCATCCACAGTCACCATCGCCAAGGGAGATAAGGGCGTCAACGCGCTCAAGCTCATGGCCCTCATGGGACTGGGAATCAAGCAGGGCGACAAGATCACCGTCACGGTCGAAGGCGATGACGAGGAGAAGGCCGCCACCGAGATCGAGGCTTTCCTCAAGGCCAATCTCTGATTCTTTACAGGGAGAAGCATATGATTTCAATTCAGGGAAAAGGAGTCTCCAACGGTGTCGCCATAGGCCCGCTGTATTTCTACCAGCGCGCCAGCAGCACCATCGACAGGACCACTGTTTCCGATACCGGCGCCGAGTGGGACCGCTTCAAGGCCGCCCAGGCCAAGGCGATCGACCAGCTCGGTGAGCTTGCCGAGAAGGCAAGGGCCGAGGCCGGCGACGAGGCGGCACTCCTGTTCGAGACCCATCAGATGATGGCGGAGGACCTCGATTACGAGGAGACCATCCAAGGTGCCATCAACGACGACCATCTCAACGCCGAGGCCGCCGTATCCGATACGGCCGAGCAGTTCGCCCAGATGTTCGCATCCATGGAAGACCCGTACATGCAGGCCAGGGCGGCCGACGTCAGGGACGTCTCGTCCAGGATCATCGGCATCCTCACCGGAGCCGTGCAGGGCGGCATCGATTCGCCCGTTCCCGTGATCCTCGCCGCCGACGACCTCGCACCCAGCGAGACCGTCCAGCTGGACAAGTCCAAGATCCTCGGTTTCATAACCGAGGGCGGAAGCGGTTCCAGCCACACGGCCATCCTGGCAAGGACGATGGGAATCCCTGCCATCATCGGCGTGGGCAACAGCATCAAGGCCGAATATGCCGGCCGTGAGGTGATAATCGACGGATCCAACGGCAACGTCATAGTCGATGCCGACGAGGCCACCCGCAGGAAACTGGTCGCCAAGATGGAGGAACAGGCGAAGGCCCGCGAGCTCCTGGAGCGTCTGAAGGGACTTCCCAACAAGTCGAAGGACGGCATCTCGATGAAGGTCTTCTGCAACATCGGAAGTCCGGACGATGTCCTTCCAGTACTCCAGAACGATGCCGGCGGAATCGGCCTGTTCAGGTCCGAGTTCCTCTATCTGAACTGCGACGACTATCCTTCCGAGGACTACCAGTTCCAGGCCTACAAGAAGGTCCTTTCCGACATGGAGGGCCGCGAGGTCGTCATAAGGACGCTGGACATCGGAGCGGACAAGCAGATCGGCTATTTCGAGCTCCCGGTCGAGGAGAACCCGGCCATGGGCAACCGCGCACTGCGCATCTGCCTGAACAGACCGGAAATCTTCAGGACACAGCTCAGGGCACTCTACAGGGCGTCGGCCTTCGGAAAGCTCAGCATCATGTTCCCGATGGTCACAAGCGTCTGGGAGGTCCGCGAGGCCAAGAAGATGTGCGAGCGAGTCAAGAACGAGCTGCGCAGCGAGGGGATATCCTTCAGCGACGACGTCAAGGTCGGAATCATGATCGAGACACCCGCGGCCGCCGTCATAAGCGACAGGCTTGCGAAGGAAGTGGACTTCTTCTCATGCGGAACGAACGACCTGACCCAGTACACGCTTGCATGTGACAGACAGAATGCCGACCTCGGAAGATTCTTCAACCCGCATCATACCGCGGTCCTGAGGCTTCTGAAGATGGTCTGCGACAACGCCCACAAGAACGGGATCTGGGTGGGCATCTGCGGAGAACTCGGAGCCGACCTGAGTCTGACCGAGACATTCCTGTCCATAGGGATCGACGAACTGAGCGTATCGCCGCGTGCGGTGCTGCCGCTCAGGCAGAAGATCCGCGAGACGAATGTCGCCCAGGTCAGGGAGAAGATCCTCCAGGCTCTCATGAGCGATGAGCAACCCGACTGATTGCCAGCGATGGCATATGGTGTTTTCGGGCAAGGTCCAGCATGTCGGTTTCAGATACACTGCTTTGTACCTTGCCCGAAGTCTTTATCTGACAGGCTGGGTGAGGAACCTTCCCGACGGAAGGGTCGAGATGGAGGCCCAGGGAAAACCCTCCTTTCTGCGACAGCTCCTCATCCGTCTGAAAAGCCAGCCCCACATACACATAGAGTCCACGGACCTGTGTGTTGTTGAGGAGGTCCGATTCGACAGGCATTTCAGGGTCCTGAACTGAATGTCTGGTTTCTGATGCAGGCAGGGGTGCCTGCAAGGGAGAGAAAAAATGACAGGAATTCCTTTGATAATCGCCTTTGTACTGGCGATTGCGCTCATGATCATCGCGATCTCGAAGCTGCACATCCATCCGTTCCTTTCGATCATGGGCGTATCCGTCCTCCTCGCCCTCGTGGCCGGGATCAAGATCGACACGATTCCGACCGTCGTCGGACAGGGCTTCTCCGGAACCTTCACATCGATCGGAATAGTCATCATCCTGGGTGCTCTGGTAGGTATCCTTCTCGAGAAGACCGGTGCCGCACTCAAGATGGCCGACTGTGTCGTCAAGCTTGTCGGAAAGAAGAATCCCGAGCTGGCGATGCTCATCATGGGTTGGATCGTCTCCATTCCCGTGTTCTGTGACAGCGGATTCGTAATCCTGAACCCGATCAGGAAGTCTCTTGTCCAGCGCACACGCAAGAGCTCGGTCGCATGTACCGTCACACTGGCCATGGGCCTTTACATCGCCCACTGCTTCATCCCGCCCACACCGGGCCCGATCGCAG
>JBGUMQ010000028.1:0-14629 GCA_045116915.1 Sphaerochaetaceae bacterium
AAGTCGATGCCTCCCAGTCCCGAGAGGCGGAAGACCTCGGCGATCTCTTCCTTTATCTGGAGGAACACGACGTCGCCGAACGACAGCGTGCTGTTCGTCACCACGGACTCGAACTGCATGCACAGGGCCTTCGTCTCGTCACAGACCTTCAGGAGGTACGAGCCCCAGTAGAGAGCGTTATGGGGGCTTTTCAGCATCATACCCGCAACGGTCCAGACCTTCGGCATGATGCGGGCCGCGACCATGTTGTAAATCCTGCGGTAGTACCAGTTCTCCGTAGCGCTCTCCCAGATGCCGAGGTCGGTAAGGGCCCGGCGCCTGAGGTACTCCGACGAGAAGATGCCGGCGGCCGCGGTCTCCGCGCCGCGGTAGTGCTCGAGGATGGACTTCAGTTGCTCGTCGTACAGGGCCTCCCCGGCAGCGCCCGCGCTGTAGGCGGCCTGCATGGCCGCCGCCGTCTTCAGGTCGATGTTGATGGAGTAATACTGTGCCCTGGACGTCGTAGCGGCGCCCAGGAGCACAAACAAAGGGAAAAGAAAACGTATCGTTAGTCTCCTTATCATGGCTTCGGTAGGTTCAGGACATGCCCGGCAGCGTTGACCCGCTGGGCGAAGGCGAGGGGAGCGCCGAGTCCGCTCCGCTCCCAGTCCCGGCAGTAGGCCTCGACGGCCGTCCGGTGGTCGCAGCCGAGCTCGGTGCGGTAGATCTTCAGGGCCTCCTTCTCGGAACGCTCGGTGGTGTAGGTCATGTAGCACTCGCGGGGCTCCTCGACACCGTAGACGGCGCCCTTCTGGCCGCGGCGGATGAAGACCTCCCGGAAGAAACTCCGCCCGTCCTTGTTCTCCAGACGGTTGATGGTGAAGATCTTCTTGCAGTCCACCTCGGTGAGGCCCAGGATCGTCTGGATCTCATCGAAACGCTCCCTGAACTTGCTCTGGTCCAGGAGCATGACGACATCGGAATTGTTGATGATCGCCTCCTTGACGATCGGGGAACCCACGATGTCCTGGATCTCCTGGGTGACCACACCCACGCTTGCCCAGAATTTCCTCGCGGTCTTGTACATGTACTTGATGTACTCGGCCATCATCGGTGAGGCAATGGCCTTCCACGCCTCCTCGATGATGAGGACCTTGCGGTTCTTCTTGATGCGCATCTTCTGGATGAAGAGGTCCATGATGATCAGGGTCACGAGCGGGAAAAGCAGGGGGTCGTCCTTGATCGAGTCGATCTCGAAGACGATGAACGTCTCGTCGAAGAGCGTCGTGTCCAGGTCCTCGTTCAGGGTCACCTCATGGTTGCCGCCCTTGTAGAAGTCCTTCATCAGGTAGTTGTAGGCGGCGAGGTCGATACCCGCGAGGTGGTTCTCCTCACAGATCTGCGGGATCCTCTCCACGCTGAACTCGTAGAAGGAGTTGAAGCAGAGCGTATCGATCCGCCCCGCGAAGTGATTGTCGTAGTACTCCGTGATCACCTGCTCGATGAGCTTGTCCTCCGTCTTGGAGACCTCTCCCGCCGTGCCCTTCCAGATGAGCATGACGAGGTTCCTGAGGAATCCCACCTTCTCGATGTTGTACTCGGCCCGCGTGATGCGGAACGGGTTCATGGTGATCGGGTGCTCCTCGGTGTAGCTGATGTACTTGCCTCCCGCATACTCGCAGAGGCCCTCGTAGGAGTTGCCCGTGTCGACCATGACGATGTCCGTGTCCTGCTCCCACATCTGCCGCACGACGGAGTTCATGTGGAATTGATTTTCAACGACTTTTATTGCTGAAAATCAACTATATAAGAAAATAACGGTACAGCTATCCGTTAGGGAAAAGTGGGAAAGAAAAAGTTGTTTTCAGGGAGTGAAAGGATTAGAAAAGTCGTGTGTTTTTGAATGGAAGATTTAACTAAATCTTAACAGTTGATAAGCATTTTTAGTGTTTTGAAAAATAGCGAATTGGAAGGATCAAAGACACCAAATGCAACTCTTGAAATTGTTGATATATATCAAGAATACTATAATTCTACCCCAAAAGGCAACGTGTCATTTTGATATATCGCTATAAAGTAGTACCTTTGCACAAAATAGTTATTTGCAATCATGTAAAAAGAAAGGTTATACACGAAATACAAATTATAGAGCGGGCTGGATTTATGCCAGATCCTTGTGTATAACTTATGTCATATCCCGTTTTGTTTTACATTTAATAATTGCAAATAATTATGAGCTTAATAGTTCAAGATTTATCGTATATACATCCAAATAAGGATTTCCTGTTTCAAAATATCACTTTCACCATACCGGCTGGAGAGAAATGCGCCATTGTCGGGAATAATGGTGTAGGAAAATCCACACTCCTGAGAATATTGGCAGGAAAAATCCCTCCTGCAACAGGAACCATCGTGTGTGATGACATCTTGTACATGATACCACAGCATTTCGGGCAATTCGATGGTATGAGTGTTGCGGAAGCATTAGGATTGGCAGATAAGTTAAGAGCTTTGTCAATCATATTGGACGGGCGTGGTACAGAGAAAGAATACGAACAGCTAAACGATGAATGGGACATTCCGGAAAGGTTGACGGAAGCTTTCGCCAAATGGCAAATCGGACATATCGCTCCAGATATGCTCATGGGCAACCTTAGCGGCGGCGAGAAAACAAGAGTCTTTCTTGCCGGACAGGATATTTTCAAACCCTCCATTGTCCTAATGGATGAACCGACCAACCACCTCGACACGACAGGCAGAGCTTTGGTGTATGAAGACATTGCCCATACAAACCGTACCACCGTCATTGTCAGCCATGACAGAACGTTATTAAACAGGCTTTCCGCAATTTATGAAATGTCTCCGACAGGGATGCAATTCTATCCCATGAATTATGATGCGTATCGGGAAACTGTTGATGCGGAAACTAAAGCTAAAGTGACACGGCTGGAAAATCAACAGAAGGAGCTAGCAAAAGCCGAGAAGTCTGCCCGTAAAACAATAGAACGGCAACAGAAACATGCTTCGAGAGGAGAAAAGCAGAATGCAAAGAAATGTGTCGCACGCATTTCCATGGGATTATTACGTAACAAATCGGAAGCAACAACATCGAGGCTGAATAAGGTGCAACAGGGAAAAATGGAGGCAATGAGACGAGATATACACGAAATACGTTCGTCCATCAATGAATATACAGAGATAAAAATCGACATGGGAAATTCTGCCTTGGCAGGCAAAAAGCTACTTGTGGAGGCAAAACATGTTACTTTCAAGTATGTTGGTCGGAATACTATGTGGAGGCAACATCCCTTGGATTTATCCATATTCAGCGGTGAACGCATACGGCTTCAGGGAGATAACGGATGTGGTAAAAGCACTTTGCTCAAACTTATAACAGGGGCATTGCAGCCTACAAGCGGTGAAATACTTCTTAAAGAAACGCTGAACATATTGTATCTTGACCAAGAATATTCGTGCCTTGACAATGAGTTGACTGTTTACAATCAGTTGGAGGCTTGTAACTCCAAGAGACCAGAGCACGAACTTAAGATGCTGTTGAACCGTTTTCTGTTTACACCTTCTACATGGGACAAGAAGTGTAGAAGTCTTAGTGGAGGAGAGAAAATGAAACTTGCCTTATGTCACCTGATTGTCTGCGAAGATGCGCCAGACATGATCATCGCTGACGAGCCGACTAATAATATCGACATAGCAAGTATGAATATACTGGCAGCGGTATTAAAAAACTACAAAGGAACATTGCTTGTAGTCAGTCATGATGAGCAATTCATCCATGATCTGGGTATAGAGCGGACAATAAATTTTTCTTAATATAGTTGTCAAGGAATTATCATTTACCACTATAAAACAGCTCCTTGGACGCTTGGAGAACCAATAGAGGTACAAAAGAGGGAAAATGAGAGGGAAAATGAGCCTTGAAACACTGATTTATACCTTTCAGCGAGAGATTTTTAAGGAATTTCATTACCTTTGTATTCGGATTGAGGCAACTCTATCCAAGACATACGAAAAAAATAAGAAGCGGTATGCTCTCTTGTAAGTCGAGAACGTAGGAAATTCAAGACACTGCACAAGGATAGCATAGTGGTTCTCACGCATATAGCGTGGGCTGCTATACTACATTCGTGCATTTAGGTTTCCTACGACCTTCGACTTAGAATGTTGCATCAGTAGTCCGCGCTTCTGTATTTAGTAACACGCTCCATCGGACTGTGGAGCAAAAAAGAAAATGACAATGGAAATGAAATTTTGTCAGAGCTGCGGTATGAAGTATTACAAGGAGATTGTAGAAGGCGAGTAAGACTATTCCGAGAAGGGTGAGGCGTGGTATATGATGGGGCAGGCATATAAACAGTTGGCTGATTTCAAAAAAGCATTCACTTGCTTCAAGAAAGCCACCGCGCATGATTATTCCGAAGCGTTTGCAATGGTTGGCGATGCTTATTTGGATGGTCAGGGCGTTGAAAAGAATCCAGCAAAGGCTCGCCTATGGTACAGGAAAGGTGCCGATATAGGTGAAATCACCGCGACATTGAAATTGGCCGACTGCTATAAGAATGGCATAGGTGGCAAGGTTGATTATTCAAAAGCGATGGAACAATACCTGCATCTTGCAGAACGCACAGGTCGTTTCTGGAATAGGTATGCCTGCGGTATCGGAACCGCGCTATACGAAATCGGCAATATGTATCTCAACGGATTGGGTGTGCCGGTCGATTTGAAGAAAGCCGCCCGTTATTTCAAACTTGCCGCTAAGAAGGGCAACACTGATGCGGAAAACGCGCTCAACAGCAAGAAATTCAGAGATTTTAAAAGATGAAACTACATACATTGTGTTTCGAGGGTGATCATGCTCTTGAAAAAAGAGAGAAGGAGAAATCCAATTATTGCTATGTCAATCTATATGCCGTTACATTCGGTATCGCACAGTTTATTCTGACAGAATTGCAGCCCATTGACCTTGACGGATGCGGAAAACTGACTATCTGCGCTAATGTCGAGCCTCAAAATGAGGCATACGAACCGGGCTATCATACCTCTCCCGAATTGGGCGTGTCGTGGTATAGTCTTGACCGTGAAACATCCCGGAAACTTTACAGCCTTAAACGGTTCTACAAAGCGTTCAGCGAGGAACTCAGCAATGAGTTTGAGAACTATGTTGCCAATATTATTATGGACATTCTTGTGGAGATTGACCATATGCAAGGCGGCAAAAATAGCCTTGCAGAGTGGCGTAATGACATTTTGGAGCGGATGCGGGAGTGCGGGTGCGAGAAGGAAATCCTGCTTGAAAAATACTCGAAACTGCGTCGCGACAAAAAGTATAGGGCGATGGTGTACCGCTGTATCGGTCATGGCATAGGTGATGCAATAAGAGTCGATTTAGTCAACTGTGTTACAGAAGAGGTCGTTGTGTCAAGGTGGCTGGAGGAACTGCCCCACACTATTGATATGGCGGGGGCTGTCACCAAAACCGCTTGGGATGGAAATACTTTTAATGTGACATTGTATAAAAGAAGTCCAAGTTGGATAGAAACAGTGGAACTTCCTGAAGAACAATCATAGGATCATGATAAAATACGAAAATAAATATACCGACAAGTCGTTTGACATTGATAAGTGTCAAGAATCAGCGCAATCAGACTATGCTCCGGCACAATATCAGTTCGGTCAATGCTATGAAAAAGGCATTGGCGTGGAGCGTAATTTGGCAAAAGCCTTCAAATTATACTGGCTTGCATCGGATAAATGTCGCCCGGCAAAAGAGCGGCTGAACAAAGACAGTTATCAAGGGCAACTCGTCAAATGGCTGAAAAAGGCTGTGAACGGCAAGCAGTTGGCGGGTGCTGACCTTGCGGAAGTAATGTGCATGCTCGGGTGCTGTTATCAGCTCGGTTGGGGTGTGGACTGCAACATGGCTTCTGCTGTGGAATGGTGGCAGAAAGCCGCAGACTTGGGAGATGCCTATGCAAATGACCGTCTGGGCTATTGTTACAGCCTCGGCAAAGGTGGTTTGCCGAAAGATGCGGAGCAGGCTTTCGATCACTATCTGAAAGCGGCACAAGATGGATATTCCAAGGATTATTTCTCAGTGGGATTGTGTTATAAAGAGGGTGACGGAGTGGAACGTGATTCTGAAAAAGCCTTTGGCTGGTTCAAGAAAGCTGCTGAGCATGGCAATCCTATGGCTTGGGTGGAACTTGGTAACTGTTATGCCGCAGGGAATGGCACAGCGCAGGATTATGGAAAAGCAGTCGAGTGGTATCGCAAGGTGGTGGATCTTGGCGGAAATGCCTTCCCCGACGCACTGCGCGGTCTCGGCAACTGTTCTGCGGCAGGGCATGGCGTAGAACAGGATTGGGACAAGGCGGTTGAGTTATACCGTCAGGCGGCAAAAGCGGATGACCCTGAATCGCAGTACCTCCTTGCCCGATGTTATGCCGAGGGACACGGTGTTGAACAGGATATGGCAGAGGCCGTGCGCTTATACAAAAAGGCAGCGACAAATATCAACGAGAACAAGAGATATTTCGGACATCCGAGAGCCATGCGTTGTCTGGGCGATTGCTATGCCAACGGCATAGGTGTAAGGAAAAATGCAAAACAGGCCGCTGCATGGTACGCCAAAGCTGCTGAACATGAGGCGTAAGCGAATTAAACATATCGCCGTTGCTGTAACTCTACTATTGGCAATCGGTTTATGCCGGAGCTGCTATAATATTTTCGTTAACACCGAACAAGAGATTTTCACCTCCCCACAGGGAACGAACACGATTATCGTGCAATACGATTTCATGTCACGCCCGACAGTCTATAAAAAACGATTGCTTTGGGATAAGGAACTTTGGGAATATCCCGGCAGCGGATTTATGGAAACTGTGCATTTCAATGTTGAATGGCTCTCGGAAGATAAAATCCGAATAAGCTATGACGATAAGAATGACGAATACGATGAGGAATTTTTCGTTGAAATTCCATAGTTTCAAATTGCAGTTTTTGAGCGTCTATATTATTGCATAGAGATACCTCCTCGTCCTCTCTCAATCTTCCAATCATACCGACCTTCTGCGACATCGCCAACCTCATTGAGTGTATGGCGATGTTTTATTTCGTCAAATGGTTGCAAATGCTCCGCATAGTCACATAGCCATGTACCGATTGCTTTCTGCTGCTTGGTAGTTTCCCCATAAGTCTGCATCACGTTCTTGATGTCGGCGGCTTCGGAGGGAGAAAAGAGTGACTTGTGCTGTTCCGTTGCGAAATGGATAATCGCTTCAATGGCTCGCCGGAACACCTCGCTTGCCTTGTAGAGAATATCGGCGATGATATTCAGAATATCCCGGCTCGATTTCAGCGCACCTTGCAACTGTCTTATGGTCTTGTCCTTCTCCGCCGTTGCCCGGCTCACCGCCATGCTGATGCGGTGCTGCTCCCCGCTCTTCTGCTCACGGAGCTGCCGCAGAACCGTGTCTCTCTCGGATTCATAAGTGTCAGCGATTGCCATGGCACTGTCACGCTCCAGTTCGACTGTCCGCTTCGCATCGGTCAGTGCCTTTGTCCGCTTCGCCACCTCCTTACTGACTTCATCGGGGAACGATTCTTTGATATGCTCGTTCTCGGCTTTCAGTCTCTCGTTCTCCTGCTCGATGGCTGCGTACTTGCCCTTGCCGAAAAGGTTGGCGATGCCGGACTTTATGCTGTCCGTGTTCTCACGGTCAACCTCTCTCGCGCGTTCCTCCTTTTCGGCGATTTCGCTGTCAAGTTCCTCGCTGCGCCGTTGCTTTTCCTCGTTCCCGATCTGGAGTTTTTCATGTTCGGATTTGGCATTGTCCGTTTCACGGATCGCGGCATCCCTGTCGGCTTCGGCAGCTTCTTTTTCCGCCTTTACCTGTTCGGCTTCCTGCTTCTGCTTGGCAAGAATGAAGTCAGCGCGTTCAAGATGCTCCTTTCCCGTCTGCTCCTTTGAGCTGCCCCTTTCCATGTCAAGACACTCAGCCAAAAGCGTCTGCATGTCGCTCATGGCTTTCTCGTCCAGCTTGCAGGATTTGCCGGTGTCGTGGTTCATCCAGTCCCATACGATATGGGCGTGAAGGTTGGGCTTCCATGTGGCGGTCTCTCCGGGGATGCCGTAATGTCCCTCGTCACGGTGGATGAAGATTTGCAGTGCTGTGATTCCCCACCGCTCCTTACACACCTGGCAGAAATGCTGCAACTGCTCCATCGTGGTATCATCCTTGATTACCACGACACCCTCTTTGAGCGGAGTGCTGCCGCGTACGACGGTCACCTTCCCGGTCTTCTTGTTCACACGCTCCCGGTCTTTGGTCTGCATCGCCCGACCTGTCTTCTCCTTTACCATCGCGGCTATCTGATTGTAGCGTTCCGACAGCGATGTGCCGCCGAAATCAGGTGCTACCCATGTCTCGTTTGCCGCCATGAGGTCGGTACGGACATAGAACTTTTCCTTGCCGATATGGGCGAGGTATTCCGCTGTGCGCCTGTTGTGCGCCTCGCTGCTTCCGATGTTGCAGGGCTTGATGTTGATTGATGTCTTCTGTGCCATAGGCATGATGATGTTTACAGATTTACAATAGGGAAAGGGTTATTAGGGCGGAGCCTTAATCGGAGGGTGCAGGGAGAGGGTCACTTCCTGCTCGGGGTTCTCAGGGGTCGAGACCTCTGAGCGGAGATTCCAAAGAGAGGGTCACTCTTTGGTCAGGGGTGTTGGGGGCTGACAGCCTCCGACCGGGTTCTTAGGGCAGAGCCATAAGTGGGACGGGGCAAAGCCCAGCCCCTCGGGAGAGCCCACAACTACGGAAGCGAAGCGTGTAGTTATAGTGGGCTATATCTGGGCAAGCCCAGTCAGTCACCCCACGACAACGGAGTACCGCTCAAAAACGCTCCCTATGCTTCCCGACCTGCCGAGCCTATGCCGGAGTAACCTCGCCGCCATCCGTGCCGTCCTGCGCCTCGCTGTGGCTCCCTGCGCCGTTGCCGCCGGATGCCATGTCGCCACTGTCTATGATATGCCGATTTGCGGCTGTGTCCGCCATGAACATATCGGACGGCGGATTATGGCTACCGCCGTCATGCACATCGGCTGACGGATTGGAACTGTCTGACAAAAGAAGGGAAGAAGAAAGGGATGCTGCGTCTGTCGCAAGGATGTCCGTTTCCTTCCCTCTTGTGTGGCAGTCAACGGCTGCGCCTCCCGGTTCATCCCCTGACGGCAGACTGTCGGAAACAGGTGTCCGCGCATCGCCCGTCTGTCCTTTGGCGGCAGCCGAAGGTCTGACATAATGGGGATTGGTGACAAGGACACCTCCGACATACCAGCCCGTGAGAAAATGCAGGGAGTGGACGGAAGTGCGGTTGTTGGTCTTGGTGGTCAGCATACCGAGGCGGTTAAAGCTGTCGATTAGCTTGCCGACCGTCTTACGGTTGCAGCCTAAAAACTCCGCAAGCTCCACATCGGAAGCCGCCACCTGTCCCACCTCAAGCACAATATCAATGCCCTTGATTTTATAGTCGGTTCTTGTCCGCACAGCACCTTTCATCAGGCGGTAGAGGCACTTTTGTCTGAGAGGGGAAAACCTGCCTTCCAAAAGAAAATCCCACTGTCCGGCTGAAAGGATGGTGCAGTAGTGTATGTTCTGTATCTCCTTGTTCATGGTATGTGACATTATGGTGCTACTGCGGACATCCGGCTCTTGCCGTCCGTCAACGCTCCCGGCTTGCGTTTTTTGCCGTTGCGCAGTTCCTCAAGCCGTCTTTCAATCTCGCTCTCGCTGGCTACTCCCGATGTGCCTCCTTGTTTGATCCAAGCGATGACTTCATCCTCGAAGAAGTAGAGTTTGTTACCCCGCTTGTGGTACGGAATACGTTTGTCGGATGTCATGGCATAGATGGTTGACGCGGATTTTCCGAGTAGCTTTGCAACCTCGTTCAAAGTAAGCAAGGTGTGTGCCTCGCCATGCTGCGAGGGTGCGTCACACAGGAATTTCTCCACACGTTCAGTGAGCAGTCCCACCTTTTCAATCAGCATGGAAACCGCCTGCGGAAGTTGGTCGAATGTTATGTTGTTCATATTATATATGTGTCGGTTTTTATTTGAGTGTAATCTGTTCGGATGCCTTGCGCTTGAGGTCGTTCACCACATCGGCATAGACCTGTGTCGTGCCGACATTGCTGTGCGTGAGCATCTTTGAAATGGTATAGAGGTCTGTTCCTGCGGCAAGCTGAAGGGTCGCGTATGTGTGCCTGAACCCATGGAACGTGATGTGCTTGGTGATTCCGGCAGACTTGATCCAGTCCTTGAGATAGAGGGGAAGAATTGTCTTCGTCAGCCCCTTGAACACCTGTCCCTCGCCGCGCTCGCCGCATAGTGCGAGTGCTTCATCCGACAGCGGCAGCACGGCTTCCGTCTTGGTTTTCTTGGTGACGATGTGCATGCACCAGCCGCCGTCAGCTCCTCTTATGATGTTCTCCCATTGCAGACGGATGATGTCGCTGATGCGCAGACCCGTAAGGCAGGAGAACAGTGCGGCACTCCGTATAACAGGTTTCTCGCAGGGAGTGGCGGCAAGCATCCTCACCTCTTCAAGCGTCAGGAACTCGCGTTTCGTGCTTGACTCCTTGGCGTGCTTCAGCCGTGGGGCGATGTTCTCCTTGATGCGTTTCTCCTCGTATGCGATGCGGAGGACGCATTTCAGCTTGTTGAGGTTGTTGTTGGCGGTAGAAGCCATCATCTTGCCCTTGGTTGGAGTGGTGAGCGACAGCAGATAGGTGAGAAATCCCTGGCAGAAGTCAAGCGTCAGATTGTCGAAGGTGCAGCTTCCGCCGCAATACTTCTCGAAGTGCTTGTAAGCGGTGTTCCAGTTGCGGTAATTGTCATCGTCCGCCATCTTGGAACGGAAATACTCAAGAAAACTCTCCTTGCCGCGGTTGCGGTCAAGGAATCCGTATTCCTCGTTGATGATGGCTTCGGTTCTGCGGCATTTGACAAGCTCGGCATTGCGGAGCATGGTCTTGTTGAACTCAGCCTCGAATTTGTCTTTCGGGTCGGCATAGATGTATATTCCCAGATACTCCCGTCTTGTCGGCTTGCCTGTCTTGGGATGCCGTATAGCCGGGTAGAAGTCAAGGTATAGCGACACCTGACCGTTCTTGATGGGTCGCTTCCTGACAGTCACTTTCGTGCAGATGTTTGTCATATCGGTTCTGTATTTAATTGTTGTTTAATTCATTGTCCTGTTCTCTCTTGGCTTTTGTGCTTGCGCTCTTGCGTTCCGCAATCTTTCGGGCGGCATCCCAATCGGCTTTAAGGTAGTACAAACGATTACCGTGTATGCGCTTTGTCCTTACCCCGTGGGTGAGCGCGAACCTGCGGACTTGGGTCTTTCCCAGCCCGAACAGGCGCATGATGTCGAAACAGGAATACCAGTGCTCCGACAGGTTGCTTCCCAGCCGTTCCGCTTCCTGCGCCATAGCCTTGTCAACCTCGGCTTTCGGGAAGCACTTGGTGGCGTTGGCTTTGATACAGGGTATCGAGTATCGCATACGGAGATTGTAAAATCGCCCGTAGGTATAATTGAATTTCCGGCATATCTCAGCCATCGTATAAAGGTCGCCTCCGGCAGTCTCCCTGTCCGTGAACGTGTCGCGCACGGACTGTTTGTAGTTTGCCGCCGGAATGAGCTGCCGTTTCGGGCTACCCTTCGCTTTCTTCTTTCCCTCCTTTTGAGAAAGGTCTTTTTCGGTGTTCGGTGTATCTTCGTTCATCTTCTTTTTTGTCTTTTTACCCTGCCTGGCGAAGATTGACACGCTCCGCTTGCAGTAGGTTGTCTCTTTAATCATCAGAAAGAAATCCTCCCTGGTGATGATTGTGATGTGGTATGTAAGTCTGCAAGCCCGGAGAGTGCCTTTATAAATGAGGTTATACACTGTCCGGCTGCTCACTTGCAGGATGTCCGCCACTTCCCCGATGGTGAGGAAAGGCTTGTCGGTCATGCCCCGGTCATAGCCGGGCTGACCTGTTAAATTGTGTTTAATTTGACGGTCCATTATCGAAGAAATTTGTTGCACGCTCTTGAAAGCTGTTGCACGTTGCTGAAAGAAAGTCGTGCCGTGTGACCCCTCTCGCGTGGTACAATCGCGGTACAAAAATACTCCGAAAAGGACGAATCGCCAACAGGCGAAAATCTCGTTTGTTAAAATCTATTAGCTGAAAATCAAGGTATTATAACGCCGATTTTTGCAGCCGTTTGTCGCCGTTTTGCCCTCCGAAACTCCATGTGGAAGGACTTGCCGCTGCCCGACGGACCGAGACAGAAGAAGTTCGCGTTGTCCGTGATCTTCTCCCGCCCCTCTTTTCCGCTGATGTCGATCGCGACCGGAACGCCCTGGCGGTCCGTATACCAGATCTTCAGGGGCGTGTCCTCGCTGCGGACCGTCCGCTCCTTGTACATCAGGCAGGCGGCCGCGTCCCCGAGCGTCAGGAACCGGTCGTAGTCGGGACTCAGGGAGTAGCAGTTGCCCGGGAAGGAACCCACGAAGAGCTCCAGCTGGTTGTAGGCCCGCTTGCTCAGGTGGATGCCCTGCCGCCCGAAGGCGTTCTCCAGGTAGTTCGTGCATTTGTGGATATCGGTATCCCGGCCGGTCACGACGCCAATGGAGAAGTGGCAGTAGACAAGCTGCTTGCCCTCCCGCGCGATGACCTCCTGCACGGCCTTGATGTCCTCGACGGCCATCTGGTTCGCCGGGGAAGGGATGCTGCCGTGGCGGTTGCGCTTCTTCTCGAGCGCTGACATCTCCTTCTTCTGGCCCGGCATGAAGATCACCTGGTTGTAGACGACGGTCTGCGCGTCCGGGACGCTGTCCACGGCGGCGACAAGGTCCACCGGCATCGAGGAGTTGTTGACCTCGATGCTGGTGAACGGCCGGATGAGAGAGGGGAGCGCCACGCTGTCCACGTCCACCAAAGAGTAGAAGCGGCACTTCCTGTCTCCCATCAGAATCTCCTCCTCGTCCACCTTAAGGCCCGTCATCGAGACGGTCGGTGAAGTGAAGTCCAGGGCGAAGTAGCGGTCTACATAGTCGCTGGCCTCCTTCTTCCCGAGGAAAGAGCAGGCGATGCCGGCGTCACGCAGCTGGTCGCGCACCTTGACGGCCTTCACCATGAAGTCCCGCCACTTGCGGGCATCGTAGGAGAAGAGCTTGCTGCCCCGGCTCTCCTGCGTGATCACGAGGTAAGTCCGGGCGTCGGTGTACTCCCTTCCTTCGAAATAACGGAAATAACTCGCGGAGAGGAACTCGCCACTGTCCTTCCCGTCATGGTGGAACCGCCTGCGGCAGAAGATGTCCTGCTTGTGCAGGGCGTATCCCTCGCCCAGGGTCTGGGTAAGGGAGTTCAGCAGGGAAGTGAAGCCGTAGTAGGCGTCGATGTTCGCGGAGTACTTCAGCACCGGGTTCTCCATCTCGAGGACGGCCGAGTAATCGCCGTTCTTCGTATAGAGGATACCGATCCCGTCCACTTCCTCCACGGTGAAGTAGATGTCCTGAAAGACACGGCTGCGCTTGCCGCCGGTCCCGAAGGCGAACACCGAGACCGCCATCCCGACGAGGATCGCCACGAACATGAGAATCACATACAGAACCATTCCTTTCCCTGTTTATAACCGTTTCGAGCTGGCATAGACGAAGACGCCGCGGTCCACCTTCTTGCTGTGGAGCCCCCGCCGCTGCTTGAACATCACGAGGGCGGCCCCCGTGACCACGAAGGCCACCAGGGTGACGAGCCCCGCGACGAATCCGCCGATGATGTAGGCGATGATGAAACCGATGATGGCTCCGCCAACCGCCCCTGCAGCCCAGTAGATGTAACGCCCCTGGAGTCCCATGAATTCAAGGGGCCGCTGCAGCCCCCTGAAGAGTGGGTAGTCGGGGTAACGGGTGTCTTTGCCTGCGCTTTCCATCCATCTGTCCCTTTTTCCCGTTAGAGTCCGAAGAACAGAGGCAGGGCCTGGGCGGCCGCCACGAGGAAGATGCAGGCGCCGACGACCATCATGATCTTCTTCTTGACGTCCTGCTCGTCGTTGTTCATGGCGATGTAAACGCTGATGGCACCGATGATCGCCACGACACCGGCGATGGCGTAGCAGAGCTTCACCACGATCGGGACGTACTTCGCGATCTCCTCGGCGACGGTGGTGAGCGCGCTCGTGCCGGCGGTGTAGTCACCGGCCGCACTCTGGGCGAAAGCCGCAGTGCCGCCAACGAGAAGCATCACGGCGACAGCCCTCGTCTTCGGGGAGGCGAGGAACTTCTTCACGCTGTTGATAATCTTTCGCATAAGTTGGTTTGTTTTCTTGTTTGACTTGGGTTTATCGCTCCACCAGTGGAGCCTTCTCATCGCCCGGCATCCGTCCCGACATGTGCACCTGTCATCCTGATCCCAAGCGGATGGTTTCTGTTTTTCCTATATCCGGTAGCCGAAGAAGGCCGGGAAGACGACCGAGGCTCCGATGATGAAGAGGATTGCGCCGAGAAGGGTCAGTATGTTCTTCACGACCTCGCCCTCGTGGTACTGCATCTTGAAGTAGATCAGAAGCGCAGAGATGATGGCCATGAC
>JBGUMQ010000029.1:0-32454 GCA_045116915.1 Sphaerochaetaceae bacterium
CCGATTGTGCGCAGGCTGTTCGCAACCTGTGAAGAGGCCAGCCGCAGCCAGGATGCCCGCGGCCCCACAGCCAGGCGGGCTGACGCCAGCGGAGGTGCCAGGCTCTGCATAGGGTGTGAATCGGTTTGTGCATCATGAGGCGGCTACCTGCAACTGCAACTCTCATGTGTAATCATGAACCGTATATCAACATCTCTCCAAATTTTTGTTTTTTTTCGTGTTTTTGGAGAGTTCTCTCCAAATTCTTTGAATTTTATTGAAATTTGGAGAGAATCAACTCACAATTAGAACCATGAACACCTTGGACATCAACAAAACCTAGATAATCAACCTGCTGTCGGCCCTCAAGGCCAGTCTTAACACAATCAATGAAGCAATTGAGGAAGATGATGAGGACATCAACCTCACAATCAAGCGATATGGGGGCTACGATCACTTCCATCTCGTTGACCGCAAGGGCAAGGACAGATACCTCAGCAAATCCCAAACCGACGAGATCGCCAAATACGCCCAGATGCGCTACCGCAAGGAGGTCCGGAAGGCCGCGGAGAAAGAAATCGCCCAGCTGCAGAAGTGCCTGGACATCCTCAACAGCCAGAAGGCAGGAATCACCGACATCAACGATGTCTATGCGGCGCTGCCGGAAGCCATGAAACCGTATGTCACGCCCCACCCTCTTACCGATGACGAATACGCCAGGCAGTGGCAGGAGGGCAACACCGTTGTGAAGAGGAAGAACATCCACAAGGAAGACGACTACCACAAGTACAAGACCATGCGTGGCGATTACGTAGGCTCCAAGAGCGAGGCCATCATTGCGGACAGGCTTTTCGCCAACGGAATCCCCTACCATTATGAAGTCGCGTTCATACCGGAAGCCGAACCGGACTTCACCATGCCGGTGTACGACTACAAAGGACGGATCGTCGGCTACGAGGCACCTGCATTCGACCCGTTCGCCAGGGACACGCTGCACCCGGACTTCTACGTGCTGAACAAACGCACAAGGAAAGCCTACTACTGGGAACATCTGGGAAGACTTGGAGACCCGAAGTATTGCACCGACAACCTCAACAGGTTCATGAGGGTCCTGGACGCAGGTTACACAATCGGCGAGGAAATACTGGTGACGCATGAAGATAAACAAAACCCGCTCAGACTCGAGCGGGTCGATGAGATCATTGAAAAGTATCTGAAATAGTATTACAGGGCGGCCTTCAGAAGCTCGAACACCTCTTCCGGTTTGGCCGTTGCATCGATGGCACAGACAAGACCCTTGTCGGTATAGTACTTCACCAGGGGCTCAGTTTGCTCCGTGTAGACATCAAGGCGGTGCATAATCGCCTCTTCCCTGTCGTCGGGACGCTGGATGAGATCCTCACCGGTCTCATCGTCCTTGCCCTCGACTTTTGGCGGATGGAAGATGATATGGTAGATGCGGCCCGTGGAAGGACACATCCTGCGGCCGGAAAGGCGCTTGACCACCTCTTCCTTGGCGATCCTGAAATCCACGACAGCATCCAGGTCGGTCATCTCGGCAAGAGCATCCGCCTGGGGGATGGTGCGCGGGAAACCGTCGAGGATGAAGCCCTTGGCGCAGTCCGGCTCCCTGAGACGGTTGCGGACCATCTCTATTGTCACCGAATCCGGAACAAGACCGCCTGATGCGAGGATGTCCTTGACCTTGAGACCCAGTTCGGTTTCGTTCTTTATGTTGCTCCTGAACAGGTCACCTGTGGAGATGTGGGGAATGCCGTAGTAATCCTTGGCGGCAGCAGCGATGGTTCCCTTTCCTGCTCCCGGGGGGCCCAAAAACACCATTCTCATCAGTTGTTCCTCCGTGCACTAGATGTAGCGTCGTCGACGTCATTGATAATACTAGCATAAAAAAACCTTATTGTGCAATTTTTCGGTCTGCATTATCATTCTTAAGGTGATATTACAGCACCGTTTGGAGGTCTCGAATGGACGTTGAAGGCAGAAAGGTTATCATTCATGCTGCGGATCTGGACGGTTTCCTTCAGGAAAACGACAAGGAAAGAATAGAACATGTCAACAAGCTCTACGAGAAGAGCATCGAGGCATGCCGTGAGATAGAGGCAGGAATCCCCTCGAACGACAAGCTCGTCGCGGCCCAGGGCGATATCGGAAGCTATCTCGAAAGTTGTGTCGCAAAGGAACCGCGCATCAATGTCTACTGCTTCGAGTCCCCCCAGGAACAGCATGCCGCGGCAAGCCGCCTTGTCGCCAAGCTCCGTGATCCACAGACCGGACACGAGGAGTTCCTCTACTACATCCAGAGAGCCTACGAGCTGCTTTTCACCCACATCTTCACCGATGCCGCACTGGACAGGAAGCGCTCGATCATCACAAAGACACCCGTCACGAACCCCTGCAGGAACTACGCCGTGCACAGGATCCCGGATGTCGACAACCTCACCAAAGACTGCGTGATGTGCGTCATGCTCCGCGGAGCACTGCTTCCCAGCATGATCATCAGCAAGGAGATCCAGGACTACAGCTCCAACGGCCTCGTCACACCGTTCGCGCTGTTCAAGATCAAGAGGGACGAGACCAAGAAGGAGAACAACATGGCCTACGTGCTGGATCTGGACAAGTCGTTCTTCAACTTCAACGAGCTCGACGGCAAGGACCTGATCTTCGCCGATCCGATGAACGCGACCGGAGGTTCGCTCATCACGATCGTCAACTACCTCAAGGAGAACGGGGTCAAGCCCAGAAGCATCAAGTTCATCAACGTCATCTCGGCCCTCAAGGGATCGCTGAGGATCGTCAGGGCGATCCCCGAGTGCGAAGTCTACACGCTGTGGATGGACCCGGTACTCAACGACCAGGCATATATCCTTCCGGGACTTGGAGATGCAGGAGACAGGCTCAACGGAATGGACCTGCCGGGCAACCCCAGGAACATGATCCAGCTGATCGCCGACTACGGCAGCACCATCACGAACCTCTACAGGGCACAGGTCAAGAAGATTGAAGAAACCGTTCTCGGCTGATATCCAAAGACGGATCCTCATATGCATGGCGGCCATCATCATGGCCGTCTGCCTGTGTGCATGCAGGACGACATCCGGCTCTGAGCACGACCAGATCGTCCGCACGGCGATCGACCTCGCCGATGCCTACGTGGCCAGGGGAATGTCGGAAGAGGCCCTGGATGTCTACGACAGGGCCCTGGCACAGGCCGATGACTACCGCCTCTACTTCAACAAGGCGCTGATCCTCACTTCCGGGTCCCTCAACGACGAGGCCGTCCTGCTCTGCGCCGAGGCTTTCGAGAAGTATCCGTACATCCTGCAGTTCAAGAAGCTGCAGGCGTACAACAGCCGGATTGCGGGGAACCTGGAGGCGGCCGGAAGCGCGTACCTGGAAGTGCTTGAGCTGAATCCGTACGACAGCGTGACCAGAGGCCAGCTCATCGAGACTCTAATCGAAGCCGGCCAGTCGGAGAAGGCATACGAACAGGCCCTGATCCTGTGGAACCAGGGTTTCAGTGACAAGCAGACGGTCGGATACCTCTACTCGCTCAAACCCGAGGTCTGGGAGAACGTGTACAGACAGCTGAACAAATAACGGAACAAAACCCGGAGATAACGGAACCCGCCCGGTCGAGCGGGTTCTTCATTTATACAGCAAAAAGCCTCACAGGAAGACAACCCCGAACACGGCACCGACCCCGATCCAGACGATCGGGTGGATCTTCTGCCACTTCAGCCTGCAGAACAGGAGCACCGCGAAGGCGATGACAGGAGCCCACAGGAGCCTGTTGTCCGCTCCCAGGAACGTCAGCGGAAGCAGCTGCCACAGGGCGTAGAGCAGAAGCCCTATCACGGCCGGTCTGAGGTACTTGAAAACGGTTTTGACAATGGGATTCTCCGAGAACCTGGCCAGCAGTTTCGCGATGATGATTATTATGATCACGGAAGGCGTCACCAGCCCGATCGTGGCGACAACGCCGCCCAGGATGCCGGCGGTCTCGAACCCTACATATGTGGCCATGTTGATACCGATGGGACCCGGTGTGGACTCGGAGACGGCGATCATGTTCGCAAGCTCGGATGTCGTGAACCACTGCGTCCTGGCGCTGATGTCGAACAGGAACGGAACGGTTGCCATCCCGCCGCCGATGGCGAACAGGCCGGTCTTGAAGAATTCCCAGAAAAGCCGGAGGAAGATCATCTGTCGGCCCTCCTCTTCCCGTAGGAATACATGATCAGACCGAAGGCGATGGCACACACCACGATCAGTACCGGAGAGACTCCGAGAAGCAGCTCGAGCAGAAGCGTCGCCACAGCAACGATGGCCGTAGGAATGTTTGATATTGCTTTTTTAACAAGGTTGATGACAGCAGAGATCATCAAAGCGCAGACCGCGACCCTGATGCCGGCGAACGCCTTGCGGACATACACGTTGTCCTGGAACATCTTCAGGACCGATGCCAGGGCCGTGATTATCAGCATCGACGGGAAAACCACACCGAGTGTGGCGACAACCGCACCCAGGATTCCGCGCTCCTTGTATCCGATGAATGTCGACACATTCACCGCGATGACTCCCGGCGTGCACTGACCTACGGCATAGTAGTCCAGCATCTGCTCGCTCGTGGTCCAGCCATGGTTGGTCACGACTTCCCTCTCCAGGATCGGAAGCATGGCGTAACCGCCGCCGAAGGTCATGACGCCGACCTTGGCGAACGTGAGGAAAAGCGTCAGAAGGCTTGTCTTCTTCCCGGACCCGGACACAGAACCGGACCCGGACACAGAACCGGACCCGGGCACGGAACCGGACCCGGCTCCGGTCTCAATCTTGGATTCAACAGCAGGCTCACTCATTCCTGAACTTCTCCATTTCCTTCCTGACCAGGGAGTCGCACATCTCGTTGTACTTTATGCCGGCATGGCCCTTCACCCAGTTCCAGCGGATGCTGCACGAGGCGTTCAGGGCATCGAGCTTCTCCCAGAGCTCACGGTTCTTGACCGGATCCTTGGATGCGGTCCTCCAGCCGTTGCGCTTCCAGGAGTTGATCCACGTTGTGATGCCGTTCTTCACGTACTGGCTGTCCGTGGAGATCGTCATGGACTCCACACCGAGGAGAGAGACGTCCTCTATCGCATGGATGACGGCATTGAGCTCCATCCTGTTGTTCGTGGTCATCGGCTCACCGCCGCTGGAGAAGGAGATCATCTTGCCCTCGGAGAGGACGACATAGGCCCACCCTCCGGGACCCGGATTGCCCGAGCAGCCGCCGTCCGTGAAAATATCTACTGTCTGCATACACAAGATGATATATCAACACCGCCTTGACATCAAGGATGGGTGAAAATAAGATTCTCCTGTAGCGCAAAGCGGAACCTTCGGGTTCCATAGGGAAAACGGTCGAAAGCCGTTGCGGTCCCGCCACTGTAGGAAGGTGTGCCGTTGCATTATGTCACTGGGGAAACCCGGGAAGGCGCAGCGGAAGTCCTTCGAGCCAGGAGACCTGTTGCGTGAAAGCCTGTCGGCCACATGGCTGCACTTTGCAGTCGGGCCAGTCCACGGAGTATGGACTTGGGGTGCAGCGTAAATTACCCCTACATCATCATTTATGGAGGGGTAATATGAAAAGGACCCTTGCATTCGTTCTGATCGTGTTCTGTCTGGTACCGCTTTTCGCCCAGTCGATCACCGAAACACCGCAGTCCGAGGTCAAGAAACCCGAAGACTACACGATCATCTCTCTTGCACCGAACGTGACGGAAATCATCTACGCGCTCGGCGCAGGCGACCGCCTTGTCGGCAGGACCGACTACTGCAACTACCCCGAGCAGGCGCTCGAGGTCACAAGCATCGGCACGCTCTGGGATCCCAACATGGAGTCGATCCTGGCGCTCGAGGCCGATGTCGCCATCGCATCGTCCATCGTCGATCCGTCGTTCGTAGAAAGCATCGGCAAGGCCGGAATCCTGGCGTACCAGTTCTATGAGGAGGAGAGCCTCGACGGCACATACGACCTCATCCGCGAAGTCGCCGCCGCGATCGGACTCGAGGAAGAAGGCGAAAAGCTCGCAGAGAGCGTCAAAGCCAGGATCGAGGCCGTCAGGGAAAGGATCGCATCGATTCCCGAGGAGAACAGGCTCAGCGCCATCTACATCATCAGCTACGGCGACTGGGGCGACTACGCCGGAACCGGAGACACGTATCTGAACGATGTCATCGAGGCCGCCGGCGGAATCAACGCCGCCAAGGACGGAGCCTACTGGTCCATCAGCAAGGAGCTCCTACTCGCCCAGGATCCCGATGTCGTCTTCCTCGGAGCCTATTCCTACACAGACCCGTACGCCGAGGTCGAGAACTTCAGGACACTCGAGCCCTACAGCAACCTCACAGCATCGAAGACGGCCAACGTCTACACCGTCAATGGCGATGCCGCAGAGCGCCAGGGAGTGAGGACCGCCGATGTCGTCGAGCAGATGGCATTCGTCCTCTATCCGGAGCTCTTCTCAAGATAAGCATATGAAGCGTATCGGAAGACGGCCCGCCCTCATAGGGACGGTACTGTCCGTCGCACTGGTGGTCCTGGCCCTTACAGGCATATGCCTGGGCTCGGTCAGGATCACCGTGTCCGACATCATCAGGGCCGTCTTCAGCCCACAGACGATCAAGGCCAACACGGCCTACATAATCCGCAACCTGAGGATCCCCAGGGTCCTCAGCGCGATTGTCACGGGCGCGGCCCTTGCGCTGTGCGGCCTTGTGTTCCAGAGCGTCTTCCGAAACCCCATGGCCGACTCCTATGTACTGGGGATCTCATCGGGAGCATCGTTCGCGGTAGGCCTGGGATTCGTCGTCGGCATCAGCTTCAAGGATGTGTCGCTGCCCGTGGTGGCGTTCATCGGAGCGATCCTTACGACAGCCCTGCTATTCACCATCAGCAGGAAAAACACGGGATCGCTGCTGCTTTCGGGCATCGCCCTGAACTTCTTCCTCAGCGCGATGACCACGCTGACAATCTATCTTTCCAACAAACAGGCGGACAACATCCTGTTCTGGACGCTCGGCAGCCTGGGCAGCTCCAGCTGGGTGAGACTGCTGATACTCATACCAGTCACGGCAGTCGCGACAGTCGTCGCAGGATGCAACAGCTCGGCCATGGACCTGCTTCTCATGGACGACAGCACGGCAATCTCCAGCGGCCTTAACGTCAGGGCCACCAGGATAATCCTGCTTGTCACGGCATCCGTCCTGACGGCCACCGTGGTGTGCTTCTGCGGGATAATCGGATTCGTGGGGCTGATGAGCCCGCATTTCATGCGTCTTCTGGCAGGCCCCAAGCACAGGCGTCTGATCCCGCTGTCCATGCTGATGGGCGCCGTGATCCTTATGTTCGCCGACATCGTCTGCAGATTCGCCATAGCCCCTTCCGAACTTCCGATAGGGATAATCACATCCGTGCTGGGAGCCCCCGTGTTCCTGATGCTGCTGAGGAGGAAGAAACATGCCTGAGAATGCAGTCAGCATCAGAAACCTCAGCGGCGGATACGAGGACAACAGGCTGTTCGACGGCCTGAGCCTCGATATCCGGCAGGGAACGTTCACCGCGATAGCGGGTCCCAACGGCGCCGGGAAAAGCACCCTGCTCCGCCACCTGATCAAGGAGCTCAGAAGTCAGGACAGGACGGTGTTCCTGATGGGCAGCGACATAAACACCATGCGCCAGCGCGAGATCGCAAGGCTCATCAGCTTCCAGAGCCAGTACAACCCCAGGGGCGATGAGTTCACAGTCAGGGAAGCCGTGGCGCTCGGGCGCTTCACATACGGCGATGTGAACACATCGGACGACAAGGTGCAGGCAGCCCTTGAAACGGCGGGGATCACACACCTTGCGGACAAGTACATAACACGCATCTCGGGCGGCGAGTTCCAGCTGGCCATGCTGGCAAGGACGATATGCCAGGACACCGACATACTTGCTCTGGACGAGCCCGTGAACAACCTGGACCCACGGCACCAGAAGGCCCTTCTCAGGCTACTGCGCCATCTTGCCGACAGCGGCAGGACCGTCATCTGCGTGCTCCACGACCTGAACGCAATCCTGTGGAACTGCGACAGATGCATACTGCTGCAGAGCGGCAGCGTGTTCGCACACGGAAGCACGGACGATGTCCTGAATGAAGAGAATATCAGGTCTTTATACGGAATAGATGCCGAGATAATCCATCATAACGGAAAGAGGACCATCGTTTTCTGATCCTACAAGAAACCCCAGAAAACCCAAAAACCCTGAAAACCCAAAAGCCCCAAAGAACAGAAGGAAAAATCAGCCCTTCTCCTTCCCGACGTCCCTTAGCATCTTGTTGTATCCGCGGCCCTCAACGGCATCCTCGGAGATACCCGCGATCGAAAGGAGCTTCCTCAACGCCCTGTCGGCGGCCTTTGCGTCCACCGAGGCTATGTCGTCCACACAAATCTCGAGCTCGAAGAACCAACCCAGATAGCGGACATCCAGAAGCTCGGCGTGGATCGTGAAACCGTCGACCTCGACGGAGTATTCGTATCCTTTCTTCCACTTGAGCCTGCAGACCTGCAGCCCTATCCCGCTGCAGAACGTGAGCACGTTGTCCCACTGCCTGTCGGGGGTGCAGAACTCAAGTTCCTGGTTCTCCTCCGTCCCCTTGTCCGACTTTGTCTTGTTGGGTTTCGCTGTGAAAAGGACCTCCGGTCCCTCTGTGGTAAGCTGGCGTCTTGTGCGGAATACAGGCTCGCCGTCCTGCGACGTGGCCCAGTAGATGTCGAATTTCTCGGTCGGACCCAGATACCTCGCCCCGGCGGAGGCCATAAGATGCCTCACACTCTCGACGTCCTGGGGAGCCACATGTGCCTTGAGCTCGATCTCGTACGACATCCCGGCCTCCCTGTCAGTCCTTCCACGGGAAGATCATGCCCTTGATGGACCTGGGTCCGACGAGCTTCTTCTCCTCGTACAGCAGGTCCTCCCAGTTGATGTCCTTCCTCTTGCAGTCAGGATTGGCCTCCAGGAAATCGTACTTCTTCATCAGGAGCCTGACCGTGTCCATCCTCGAAAGCGCGATTCCCGCAAGACCGGGGATCATCGTCGCCGTCAGTACCGTCAGGGCCAGGTCGATGATCGACCTCAGGGCCAGGAACAGCGTCGTTCCCAGGTTGTCGGGCACCAGCAGGAAGCATTTCTTGAGCGTCTTGAAGGCACCATCGGCCTCCATATGGAAACAGAGCGGGAAGAAATACTGCATCGCCAGCACAGTCGCGATGAGGATCCAGAATATCATGAACCCGATTATGAGTCCGAAATAGTTGCTCATGGAGAAATAGAACGGGATCCCGTAGAGGATCATGAACGCGATGACCAGGCAGACGCCGAAATGGAGGAACGCATGGCCGATATGGAACCTGAAGGCGTCCTTGAAAGCCCTGAAGCCGCCCTTGCGGTAGCTGCTGTAGCCGTGGACCACGGCGTTGACACCCAGCGAGTACATGCTGAACACGAGCATGGCGACGACAAGGAGGATGACGGAGACAACCGGATACTCGGCCCCGAGGTAACCTGCAAGAACGAAGAGTCCCAGCGGCAGGATATATCCCAGACTCTGGAGCACCAGCATCATGAGATTGTCCCAAATATCGAAGAACACCTTTTTAATCAGAAAACCAATCATATCTGAAATGTACCCATATCAAAGCTCTAAGACAACACCAATGTTTGGAAATCACACAAAATCGACATATACCGGGGCATGGTCGGATCCGGTGACATCGGCATGGATGCCGGCATCGGCCACCCTGTCGCGGACCCTGTCGGAGACAAGCCAGTAGTCGATCCTCCAGCCTGCGTTCCTCTCGCGGGCCTTGAAGCGGTACGACCACCAGCTGTACGCATCCCTGAGGTCCGGATGGAGCATGCGGAATGTGTCGGTGAAACCGCACTCCAGAAGCTTGGAGAAGCTTTCGCGCTCCTCTATCGTGAAACCGGCGTTCCTGAGGTTGGCCTTGGGGTTCTTGATGTCGATCTCCTTGTGCGCCACGTTCAGGTCGCCGCAGATGAGAACCGGCTTGCGCTCGTCAAGGCCGCAGACGAACGAGCGGAACCACTTGTCCCACTCCAGGCGGAAAGGAAGCCGTGCCAGACCATCCTGCGAATTGGGGGTGTAGACATCGACGACGAAGAAGTCCTCGAACTCGAGTGCGCAGATGCGGCCCTCGTCGTCCTCCCCGCGCAACACGGAAAGAGGCTCCTTCTTGGAGAAGACAGCCGTGCCCGAGTAGCCCTTCTTCTGCGCGTAGTTCCAATAGCAGTTGTATCCGGGCAGATCCAGGTCGAGCTGGCCTTCGGAGAGCTTTATCTCCTGAAGGCAGAACACATCGGCGTCCTGGCTGTTGAAGAAGTCCAGGAAGCCCTTGCCGAGCACGGCCCTGAGGCCGTTCACATTCCACGAAATCAGTTTCATAACAGCTAAAGATTGTAGCACATCGTTCGCGGATGCCATAGTGAATACTAACTAGTGTGTTGACCACTACGCCGTTATGATGATATAAAACAGAACGTTACACAATGAATATATTATGTGGGGACAGGAAATGGCGAAGAAACAGAAAGGCGAGACCTATGATGCCTACCGCGTCTGGGACATCCAGCCCATACAGCAGTTCATGACGGACCTGCTCGGAAGCAGAACCGACAACGAGGCCGTCTGCAAGTTCGACATCGACATGGAGGCCCTTGATGCCTACGTCAACAGGAAGAACAGCGAGAACCCCGAGTTCAAGTACACGTTCTTCCACGTCTTCTGCGCAGCCCTGGGAAGAGGCGTCGCCGAAAGGCCCAGGATGAACTACTTCATCCGCAACGGCCACTACTACGAGCGCAAGGAGATCTCCTTCACGGCCATCGCAAAGAAGCAGAAGAAGGATGGTGCCGAGGAAGGCATGATCATCATGAAGTACGACAAGAACAGCGACAAGAGCCCCATCGACCAGATGCACGGATCCATCTGCAGACAGGTCTACAACATCCGCAAGAGCGAGGAGTCGCACGACGACACCACCAAGATCATGCAGACGCTTGTCAACCTCCCCCGCCCCATCTACAGGCTGATCATGTCGTTCATCCTCAGGTCCGACCGCAAGGGCAAGCTTCCCAAGGACCTCGTGGACGCCAATCCGTATTCGAAGACATGCTTCATCTCGAACCTCGGCTCGATCGCACTCGATGCCGAATACCACCATCTGGCCAATTTCGGCTCCAACTCGTTCTTCGCCATCATCGGCAAGAAGCAGAAGAAGCCGGTCTTCCACGATGACGGGACCTTCGAGATGAGGGACTTCCTCCCCGTCTCCTTCACCATCGACGAAAGGATCGGTGACGGAGTCTATTTCGCAAACACCATCAAGGTCTTCAAGGCGTACATGATGCGCCCCGAACTCCTTGAGATACCCGCGAACCAGCCGATAGACATCAAGGCCGTGGAAGCGGAACTGAATCTGTAATCCGGAGAAAAACATGGAATATTCACAGGAAGAAATCAAGATCGCGCCTTGGCTCAAGAGCTACGGGGATGTCCCGTTCCATCTCGACTATCCCGAGTTCTCGATGAGCGACGCCCTTTTCAGGAGCGCACACGATTATCCTTCACAGGTGGCCCTCACATTCGAAGGCAACAACACCACATACGCGAAACTCGTGCCGCAGATCAGACAGGCCGAAAGGTCGTTCAGGGCCATGGGCATCAAGGAAGGCGACACGGTCACCATCTGCATGCCCAACATGCCCCAGACAGTCATCTGCCTCTACGCGGTGAACGCCATCGGCGCCATCGCAAGCATGATCCATCCGCTTTCGGCCGTCCATGAGATCGCCTTCTACCTGAATGAAGCCGGAAGCCACACACTGATCACCATCGACCAGTTCTACAACAAGGCCAAGAAGGTCCGCGATCTGGTGAAGCTGGACCACATCGTCATCGCCCGCATCTCCGATGCCCTGGGCTGCGTCAAGTCCGCCGCCTACAAGTTCCTCAAGGAGCGCAAGTTCGAGAAGTACACGGAGGACGATGTCCTCATCTCATGGAAGACCTTCCTGAAGAAGGCCGATGAGTGCAAGGAGGACCCGTCCGTGAAGAAGGTCGGATCCGACCTGGCCGTCATCCTGTTCTCCGGCGGAACCACAGGCGTCACAAAGGGGATCAAGCTGACCAACCGCAACTTCAACGCCCTGGCCCTGCAGACCGGAACCATGTGCCACAACGACATCATCGGAACCACGATGCTCGCCGCCATGCCCATGTTCCACGGATTCGGACTCGGTGTCTGTGTCCATACCATGATGTTCTGGGCAGGACGCAGCGTCCTTGTCCCGCAGGTCAGCATCAAGGGCTACTCCAAGCTCCTGAAGACGGCCAGGCCCAACTACATCGCCGGTGTCCCGACACTGTACGAGGGAATCACCAGGAACAAGGAGATGGACAACGTCGACCTTTCCTGCCTGAAGGGAGTCTTCTCCGGCGGAGACAGCCTGTCCATCGAGCTCAAGAAGAAGCTGGACAAGTTCCTGGCCGACCACGGCGCCACAGTCAGGGTCCGCGAGGGCTACGGAACCACAGAGTGCGTCACGGCAAGCTGCCTGACACCGTACAACAAGGAGAAGGAGGGATCGATCGGTCTCCCCTATCCCGACACCTACTACATCATCTGCGAGCCCGGAACCCAGAAGGAGGTTCCGTACGGCACCGACGGCGAGATCTGTCTCAGAGGCCCCTCGGTCATGCTGGGATACATCAACCACGAGGAGGAGAACAAGCAGACCCTCCAGGTGCACGAGGACGGCTACACATGGCTCCACACCGGAGACATGGGATGGATGGACGAGGAAGGATTCATCTACTTCAAGCAGAGGATCAAGCGCATGATCATCACCAGCGGCTACAACGTCTACCCCTCGCAGGTCGAGAACATCATCGACGGAATGGACGAGGTCCAGATGAGCTGCGTCATCGGAGTGCCCGATCCCTACAAGATCCAGAAGGTCAAGGCGTTCGTACAGCCGGCCCCCGGAATCGTTCCGAGTGAGGAATTAAAACAGAAAATCCTTACATACCTCAGGGAAAGGGTCGCAAAATACGCCATGCCGTACGATGTCGAGTTCCGCGAGCAGCTTCC
Source organism: Sphaerochaetaceae bacterium (assembly GCA_045116915.1). GTDB lineage: Bacteria > Spirochaetota > Spirochaetia > Sphaerochaetales > Sphaerochaetaceae > UBA9732. The sequence continues at coordinate 13,192 of JBGUMQ010000029.1, forward strand.
GAAGACGCTTGTCGGAAAGATCGCCTACACCGTTCTTGAGAAGGAAGAGGAAGAGAAGCGCAAGAGTGCCGGAAACTGAGACCGGACAGGCTCAGGCCTGCGCGACAACCGTAAGGGCGATGTTGTCATACACGACGACATCGCCTTCGTTTTCAGTGCACGCCTTGACGGCTCCGTCCTGGGAGATGATGATGACCACCGAGTCCTCAACCTCATGGACGAACCTGTAGCCCGAGCGGTGCCTTGTGCCGTTGTCGGTGAAACGCCTGCCCATGTCGACGGAGTTGTCGCTTGTGATGAACCTCATCGACGGTTCCTTCTGCCCCATCCTGTCGGTGAGGATCTCCACACCGAATCCGATGAGGTCCAGGTCCTTTGTCAGAAGGACCGCGCCGTCGACCGTCGTGAGCTTGGCGATGAAATCGGAATACGAGACAAGCTCGTTCTGCCTGACGCTGTCGGAGATGTCGATCAGGCTCTTCTCCTCGTTGAACAGGAACCTGCACGGTAGCTTGTACTTCACGTCTATGAAGCCGGCACAGCTTTCGGCGCTGGGGACGATGAGGATGGTGCCGCCGTGCCTGTACTTGTCCACCTTCCACAGGACACGCGAGAGGAAGTGGTTCCTCTCCTGCTCGCTTACAGACGAACCGTTTCTGAGCTCATCCGCAACAAGCGTATCCCTGAAGACATCGTAGCGCGATATCACGGTGCCGCCGAAGGAATAGCTCACGATGGTGTTCTCTCCCAGGCATCCGTCGATCTCGCCCGGGGCCTTCACGTAGAGGTTGGGGATCATGGGCATCATGCTTCCGTCGGAGAGCTCGCCGGCTATGACCTTGTCCCAGGTGGAATACGCGGCGATAATGCCCGTGACCATCAGAGGCTTGTGCTTGAGGTCCAGCACCAGGTAGCTCATGCCGGGATTGATTGCCGGAGTGAGCTTGCGCAGCGCCTTGACCGTGAACGGGATCGGCTTCTCGAAGCTGAGGCTGTGTGCATACACGTATGCATCCAGGAAATCGGAGCCGCTCTGCATGAAGCAGACCCTGAATGAAGAGAACTTGCCCTCCTCCCTCATGCAGCTGACATTGAGGAGAGTCGAGCACAGTTTCATGAGCTCGTCCGAAGGCGGAAGCTGCTGGGCCTCCTCCGTGGCAAGACCCGAGTCGTTGAGATGCTCGCAATACCGTTCTACAAAAGTCCTGATTTCGTCCATATCTCCAACATTGTAGTGCTTTTCCGGCCATTATTCCACAAAAACCCGACCGGCACATCAGTAGATTTTCATTCCCCCGGCGCATATAATGGAACCATGCTGACAGATGTCGTCTACAGGGACCTCAGGGACAAGATCCTGAACCTCACGCTCAAGCCCGGCACACCGCTGAGCTTCACCAACCTCAAGCCTCTCTACAACGTGAGCATATCGCCCATCCGCGATGCCCTGAAGCATCTGGAGAACGAGGGTCTGGTGACCATCAGGCCGCAGAGCGGGACATCCGTGGCTCTGATAGACATGGCCAAGGTCAGGGACGAGCGCTTCCGCAGGCTCTATCTGGAGCTCGGCGCCGTGGAGAAGGCATTCGAACGCGGCATCGGCGACAGACTCATCTCAGGGATAGAAGACAACATAGAGCAGCAGAAGAAGGCCTTCGCCTGCAGGGACACAATAGCCTTCATGGAGCTGGACAACGCCATGCACAGGCTGCTGTTCGCCGCATGCGGCCATGAGAAGGTGTTCGATTCAATGCTGGACACAAGCGGCAACTACCACCGCATACGTATGGTCAGCTACCTGTTCGACGACATCTTCTCCAACGCCATAGACCAGCACGAGACAATCCTCAATGCCCTGAAGGCCGGATCCAGGGACCTTGTCATGAACCTGGAGCGCAACCACATATCCAAGATGGACATCGAGACATCGGGCTACCAGAAGGCATACCCCCAGTATTTCAAGGGTCTATAGAAAAACAGAGGCCGTGAAGGCCTCCGCTCATATCGAAAAGAAAAACGAACTCACTCGATCGTGAAGAAATCCAGCAGACCCGTGACCGAAAGGACGTTGCGCACGACATCCGGGACATTCCTGAGGACCATCGAGCCCTGCTTCTTCATCACCTTGTATGCGGAGAGAAGGACACGGACACCTGCGGACGAGATGTACTCCAGGTCCTTTATGTCCATGACGAGTTCCTTGACATCACCGAGGGAAACCGAGATATCGTCGTTGAGCTGCGGAGACGTGTTCGTATCCAGACGGCCCGACACCGTATATGTGAGTCTGCTTCCTTCCATGACCTTCTTGAATTCCATACAATCCTCCCGGGAACAATCCCATTATAATAAAATGTCGGCGTTACGCAAGCCTCTTGGTGATCGTCAGCACATTCCTGGCTCCGATCCTCTCGTACTCCATGGAGTCCATGCTCTTCTTTACCATGTAGATCCCGAGACCGCCGATCTTCCTGTCCTCCGCCTTCTGCGTGACATCGGGATCGGGCCTTGAGACCGGATCGAACGGATGCCCAGTATCGATGAACCTGAGCTTCATGACAAGCGGATCCCTGTCGAAGCCGATCCTCAGCCATGCCTTGCCCGGTTCCATATCCCTGTAGGCATAGTGCGCGATGTTCACGAAAAGCTCCTCGACGGCGATGTTTATGGTCGTCAGCATCGGCTCGGAACAGCCAACGGATTCAAGATGCCTGTCGACGAAGGCAAGCACATCGTCCAGGCACCCGGAATCGGCCGCCACCTCGAGCTCGTCCGTGCCGGTGAGCCTGTCCGGGCCCTTGAACTTGAAGCACAGCATGGTGATGTCGTCGAACTGCTCGGCGCCCGCCACAAAAGTGCGGATTCCGGAGCGCACATTGGCGATCACGTCTTCAGGCTGGGCATCCGGATCGGTGTTGAGGGCCTCGATGAGCCTGTCGTCCCCGAAAAGGCTTCCGTCGGCGTTGTTGGCCTCGGTGACACCGTCCGTGTAGACGAAAAGCGTGTCGCCCGGATCAAGATTGAATTCGTGCTCCTCGAAATCGATGTCCCGGATCATGCCGATGACCGGAGAATGTTTGTACTTGACCAGCTCGAAGGGCATTCCGTTCCTGCTGAGCGCCGGATGCTCATGACCTGCGTTGGCGACCACACCCCTGCCCGTCCTGATGTCTATGATGGCAAGCCAGATGGTGACGAAGAGCTGCGACTTGTCCCCGTCGCAGAGCTGCGCGTTGACATCGGCCAGTATCTCCGACGGCGTTCCGCCCAGCATCGCCCTGTTCTTGAGGATCGTCTTTGCGATGACCATGAACAGTGCCGCGGGGACTCCCTTGCCCGAGACATCGGCCATGACCAGGGCTATGTGGTTCTCATCCGTCATGAAGAAATCGTAGAAATCGCCTCCGACCTCCTTGGCAGGTGTCATGGTTGCGAACAGGTCGAACTCGGTCCTGTCGGGATACGGCGGGAAGATGCCGGGAAGCATGTCCGCCTGGATCTGCGTGGCGACATTCAGCTCGGCGCCTATCCTCTCCTTCTCGGCCGTTATGGCCGTGATCTCGTCGATATAGAGTCTGGTCCTCTGGGACGTCTCCTCGAACGCCCTCGCCAGGACCTCGATCTCGTCATGCGTGATGTACTGTTTCTCCATGACGAAATCCAGGTCGCTCCCCTTGAGGCTCTGCAGTTTGCCGGTCATGCGCCTGATGGGTCTGGTGATGTGCGAACTGATGATGAGCGCCATGACACATCCGCCCATGAAGATGGCCGAAAGGATCAGAAGACCGACCCCGATCGTCGTGTTCACCATATCCTCAAGGTCCCCGGTGGACTGCATCATGGCATTGACCATCTTCTTCTCAAGTGCATCCATCGGCTCATGGACGACTGAGCTGCTCTCCACGGTTATGACGGCCCATCCGAGTGTGGGCATCAGGGAACCGGACATGTAGTAGTCCCGGCCCTCCACATCCACGCTCATGGAATCCTTGCTTCCCTCGAGAACACCGGTGATGAACGCCGAAAGCCCCGATCCTGGGGCCCTGAGGTCCACGGCATCCTCCGTGACCTGCGTCTTCAGGATCCCGGACTGCTTGGGCGAGTAGATCACCTGCCCGTTGTGGTTTATGACGAACACGAAACCGTTCTCGTCCTCAAGGGTGGAGAACGCGGCCTCCAGCTTGTCCAAAAAGAGGTCAGCCGCGACAACGGCCGCAAGCTGCCCGTCGATGTAGATCGGACAGGAGCACACGACTCCGATGTTGTCCGTGAAGAAGTCCTTCTCGACATCCGTGTAGCAGAGGGAACCGGTCTCCACGGCCTTGATGTACCAGGCCCTGGTGCGCGCATCGTACTGGACGATGCCGTCTTCCGTCACCTTCGACTCCGGTTTTGAATCCGTGATCACCGTGAGGCCGCTGGGAGTGGCCACGATGCATGAATCCAGCCATCCTGTGCGGGCCAGCGCCTCCATGAAGTCGGTCATTGAACCGATTGCGGAGAGGTCCCTCTTGACCATCGGGTCGTTCAGTGAGGCCGACGGAGCAAGGAGGTACTGGGAGCACAGCGTTCCGGGACGCTGATGGTCCGGTGTGAGCATCTGCTTCCACTCGAAGTCGTCCGCCTCCGCGAAAACCTTCGCGGCATAGTCCTCCAGCAGCGTGACATGGCCGCTGAGCTGCCTGAACATGTCGTTTATGACCAGGGTCTCAAGCGTGACCTGGCTTTCCAGGCCCTTCTCTATCATGCCTTCCATGACATCCCCGGCGGCTTCCGCAAGGCTGATGGCCTGGACCGCCGACGACAGCGACACGGAGAAGTAGAAGGACTCCTTGAGCGAGTTCAGAAGTGCCGCGAACGCGACTGTCATGAGAACCATTATGACCAGTATCAGGATGAATATCCTGCGCCTGATTCCACCGATGATCTTGAACAGGAACTTCTTTATCTCCACGGTCCGACCCGCCCTGAACCACAAATGATGTCCATCCGGAAAACCTCCGCCGGCGTTTTCCCGCCTATAACACTATAAATTATCCTGACGGGTCTATCAAACAATAATTTCAGTAAAGCGGGCCCCACCCCGCGGCAGGACTACAGCCTGCTGCGGATGATCTTGCCGCTGGTGGTCTTGGGAAGCTCGTCGCGGAACACGACAAGACGCGGGTACTTGTACGGCGCCGTATGCTCCTTGACGTAGTTCTGGATCTCCTGCTTGAGCTCTTCCGTAGGCTCGGTGCCCCTGGTCAGCACGACACTGGCCTTGACGATCTGGCCGCGCACCGGGTCCGGGGCTGCCGAGACACCGCACTCCAGCACGTACGGAAGCTCCATGATCACGCTCTCTATCTCGAAAGGTCCGATCCTGTAGCCCGAGCTCTTGATGATGTCGTCGGTCCTTCCGACGTACCAGTAGAATCCGTCTTCGTCAATCCATGCCGTGTCGCCGGTGTGGTAATAGCCGTCGTGCCAGACTTCCTTCGTCCTTTCCGGGTCGTTGTAGTAGCCCGTGAACAGGCCGCACGGGGCGCCGTTCTTCACGTTTATGACGATTTCACCCGTCTCTCCGGCCGGAACCGGCTTGCCGTCGCTGTCCATCAACGACACGTCGTAGATCGGGGCCGGCTTGCCCATGGAGCCAACCTTGTGGCCCGCACCGACCAGGTTCCCGATTATCATTGTGCTTTCGCTCTGGCCGAATCCCTCGTGGATCTGAAGCCCGGTTAGCTTCTCGAACTGCCTGTAGACCTCCGGGTTCAGGGCCTCTCCTGCGGTAGTCATATACTTGACCGATGAGAAATCGTACTTGGACAAATCCTCCTTGATCATCATCCTGAGCATGGTGGGAGGCGCGCAGAAGCTGGTGATCTGGTATTTGGCGAACATGGGCATGATGTCGGCTGCCTTGAAGCGGTCGAAATCATAGACGAACGTGGCGCTCTCTGCCAGCCACTGGCCGTACAGCTTGCCCCACATGGCCTTGGCCCAGCCGGTATCGGAGATGGTGAAATGCAGACCGTCGTACTGTGCGCAATGCCAGTACTTTGCCGTGTGGAAATGGCCCAGCGGATACTTGTGGTTGTGCATGGCGATCTTGGGATAGCCCGATGTCCCCGAAGTGAAGAACATCAGCAGCAGGTCGTCGCCGCAAGGGCTGTCTTCGGTTCTGGGGAAACTGGAGGAGAACATCTTGTACTCCTCGTCGAAGAACCTCCAGCCTTCCCTCTTCTCGTTGACGATGATCATGTTCTTCAGCGTGGGGCTGTTGGCCGCCGCCTCCTCAACATGCTCGGGAATTCCGTCGTCCGGAGTGCAGATAATGGTGTTCACCCCGGCGGCGTTCAGCCGGTATTCGATGTCGTGTGTCAGAAGCTGGTTGGTGGCCGGAATCACGACGGCGCCCAGCTTGTTCAGACCCAGCATGGCGTACCAGAACTGGTAGTGCCTCTTGAGGATCAGCATGACGCGGTCGCCCTTCCTGATCCCCAGGCTCTTGAAGTAGTTGGCGCACCTTCCGCTTTCCCTCTTCATGTCCAAAAACGATATCCTGCGCTCCGTCTTATCCTTGGAAATATGCAGCATCGCCAGCTTGTCGGGATTCCGATGCGCAAGCTCGTCCACGATGTCGTAGGCGAAGTTGAACTTGTCCGTGTTCTTGAAAGTGATCTTTGTAGGAGTGCCGTACTCGTTGAGCTCCACGTCTATGAATTTGTGCCAGAGGCGCTCGCTGTCGTCGATCTTGCGGCTCTGAAGCGCCACGGGAGAGTACGTGACGGGAGTCAGCTCCGGGATCGGCGCTCCGGTGGGGTTCAGGACTATTGCGTAGAACTCGCAGTCATGGCCGTTGACAGCGATCATCCCGTGCGGCGTGGAGGAACTGAAGTAGATGCTGTCGCCGGGGCCCAGCGTTGTGCGGTGCTCGCCCACCTGGACCAGGAGGTTCCCGGATATGACAAGGTCCAGCTCCTGCCCGTCATGGCTGGTCAGCTCGATGTCGCGGTGCTGGGCCTCCTCGTCATAGCGGCTCTTGACGTACAGCGGCTCGGCGATCCTGTTCTGGAAAGCGTATGCCAGGTTGTAGTACGTCATGCCGTGCGCGTTGGAAATCTCCTGCCCGCCTCCGGCCCTGGTGACCGTGAACGACTTGAGCGTCGGACTGTGGCCTTCGATGATGTCGGTGACATCGACGCCCAGTGCAAGCGCGCAGCGGTATATGAACGTGAAGTTCAGGTCCCCCGTGCCCGACTCGCAGGCCATGTATTCATCACGGCTTGTCTGGGTCTTGGCAGCCATCTCGTATGTCGTCAGGCCCTCTATCTCCCTGAGTTCCCTGATTCTTGCGGCCATCTCCTGGATCTTGTAATCCAAGCCTGTTATCTGAGCCATCCAGTCCCTCCTTGCGGATAAAAAAATACCCGTCCCAAAGCCAAACTACTTTGAGACGAGCATGCATTACACATTCATACCCGCGGTACCACTCAAATTGCGCATTCCTGCGCCACTTTAGGGTCCAACAACCCCTATGCCCTGACGCGGCAGATTCGGGAAGGCTCTACTCGCATCACTGCTTTCTGCCTCCGGCTCGGGAGCGACAGCTCTTTCCGTTAGTTCCCCCGGCTCGCACCACCCGCCGTCTCTCTCCTGGCTATCCGGAAAAGCACTCTCCGTCAACGCTTTGTGGTTACTATAAGAAGAAACACCGACTTTTGCAACCCTTTTCTTCTCCGGACCCAGCCCCGTGCAGGAAAGCCTACAAGTGCAGGAAAGCTTACAACTGCGCAGAACACCACCGGGATTGTCAACGTCCGGCTCTGATCCCGATCCCCTGCTGCCGGCACCAGATGTTCATGACAAGCTTCACCGGCAGGAATTTGACAAGACGCACCTGCCTGCGTACAGGATGGCCAAGAATAGAAACGATCCTGCGGCGCTCAAGGTCCTTCATGGCCTGGGCCGCCACCTGCTGCGGGGTATACCATCTGTCCACATAGCGGATGTATTCATCGTGGTGGGCAACCTCCTGGAACTCGGTCTTTATCCAGCCCGGGCATACGCACATGACATGGATGCCACGGCTCTTCAGCTCCCAGCAGAGAGCACGGGAGAAGTTGAGCACATAGCTCTTGCTGGCTCCATACACTGCCTGATACGGGACAGGCTGCCATGATGAATTGGACCCGATGTTGACTATGCTGTCGCCCTTCTTCATGTACGGAATGCTGATGTGGCACATACCCGTAAGAGCGACCGAATTCACGCTGACGCTGGAAAGCAGCCTGCCCAGGTCCTGACCATCGAACGGACCGAACACCCCGAATCCCGCGGCATTCACCAGCAGCCCTATCTCAGGCTTCTCCTTCTCAAGGAGCAACCGGTATCCGTCAAGAGCCTTGATGTCAGCCAAATCCATCACAACAGGCCTCACCGTTGTCCTGCACACGCTTTTCAGTTCTTCCAGGCGTTCAACCCTTCTGGCGATGACCCAGATCTCATCGAATCCGCCCTTCCTGTCGACGGCAAGAACGAACTCCCTTCCTATTCCGGCCGATGCTCCGGTGACAACAGCTATCCTCATGGCAGAACCCCCATATACCTCAGGATATCATGTAATCCCGCCAGCTGTCTGTCACTACTTTTACGGATACAACCCCGAACCCTGCCCGTAGTTGTAGTTGAACGCCCTACATGCCCCAGATGCTCTACAGCCCTCAGACGCTTTACATGCTTTACATGCTCTACATGACCTGGTTGCAGCCAAAAGCCTCTACCCTTCCGGATCCAAAAAGCGCAATCGTAAAATCGCAAATTCTTTGATAAAGCGCAATCGTAAAAACCTTAATTAGACAATCCGGAGCCACATTGAAGGCTGCCGTAAAATGTAGTATAATTGATTCGTCTATGAGCAATTACAAACCACCATTCCATTTGACAGAAAAGATGATCACCCTTGTCGCGGAAATCAGCGAACAGATCGGGCGCATCTCTTTCTCGGAGGGAGGTTCTGTAAAGGCACACCTGAGAAGGGAAAACAGGATCAGAACCATCCATTCGTCCCTTGCGATAGAGCACAATTCCCTCTCACTGGATCAGATGACCGCAATAATCGACGGAAAACGAGTCCTGGGAAATCCCAATGAAATCAGGGAAGTCCAGAACGCATACCAGGCATATGAACTGCTTCTGTCCCTTGACCCTGGCTCTGTGGATGATCTGCTTCGTGCCCACAGGCTCATGATGAATGGTCTGGTTCCCGAAAACGGGATGTTCAGGTCAAAAGGTGTCGGAGTATTCGATGGTGACAAGCTCATCCACATGGCACCCCCGGCCGAATTCGTTCCGATGCACATACACAATCTGTTTGATTGGTACAAGGCTTCGGAACTCCATCCACTGATAAAAAGCGCGATATTCCATTACGAGTTCGAATTCATTCATCCATTCATGGACGGGAACGGAAGAACAGGCCGCATGTGGCACTCCCTGCTGCTCGGACACTGGAAAGACCTTTTCTTCTGGCTTCCTATCGAAGAGCTCATCCAGACCAGACAGATGGACTATTACAACGCACTCGCCCAGTCCGACCGCATATCCGATAGCGCGGACTTCGTCGAACTGATGCTGGAAATCATCAGAGACACTCTTGTTTCTATGACAGTCTCAGATAATGCAACCGACCAAGTCACCGACCAAGTCACCGACCAAGATAGTACACCGATGGAACGGTTGCTATCCATCATGGGGAACGAATCACTGTCAGCCCTAGAAATGATGAAACGACTCGGTCTCTCTCACAGAGCGACTTTCAGGGAGAATTATCTTCATCCCGCACTTTCGCAAGGATTGATTGAAATGACAGTCCCTGAAAAACCCAATAGCAGAAACCAGAAATACAGAAGCAAAAAATCCAGAAACAACTGATATGGCAAGTCCCCTCACACCTCTTCCATATACCACACCGAGCCCTGCCCGTAGTTGTAGTTGAACGCCCTACAAGCCCCAGATGAACTACAACCCCCAGAGAATCATTCCCACATTTCCGGTACGCAGAATGGCCGTCTTTACATTCCTTTATCTTTTACAAATGCAACTAATCCTAGTTGCAGATCTGGATATTATCCAGTACATAATAAAGGGAACGAGCTCAGAGCCTATCAGATAAAACAGGTGATAGAGACTTTGGAACAGGAGGGTCTCATATGAGCAATGTAATGGAATACAAAGGTTACGTGGGAAATGTCGAATTCTCTCCGGAGGACATGATCTTCTTTGGTAAGGTGCAGGGAATCATATCCCTAATATCCTACGAGGGAACCAACGCAATTGAACTTGTGAACGATTTCCACGCTGCAGTAGATGACTACCTTGAAAGTTGCAAAAGATATGGGACAAAACCGGAAGTCGCATACAAAGGCACACTGAACGTCCGTCTTGGAGCAGATGTTCACAGAAGAGCGGCGGTTTATGCAATGACTCATGATCAGAGTCTGAACAGCTTCATTGATCTTGCCGTACAGGAGAAACTGGCCTCCGCAAACCAGTGATCAGACAATTAAATCAATTGTCTCCCCATGTACCGCTTGGTACCATTGTTTATCCCAGAGTACTTGGGAGGTGCAAAAACTCAATATCATTTTTTCACTATTGTTTCACTTTTTTTTCACTATCGGTTCCGAAATAGCGCCTATCCGACAACAGGGAGCAGAAGGCCTGTCCCCCTTGTTTTGCCATGAACAAGACTCAAACTCGTACGCCTTTGCAGACAGAGAATATCAAGTCAGCTCGTGGCGTTGATATACGTTGCTACGGTTTGCGTCCAGCTACTACAACTCTATTTTCATAATAGAGATATGACAATACCCATTGTTACCGATTACTACCTGTGTGGTACACGAAAAAGTACACGGATTTTGCTTTATTCTTGAGTATTTGAACTTGTAGGAATCTCAACCTATGAACAGCTCCGGGCTGCAGCCGAATACCCTGCCCAGTCTACGGGCCATGGCAACGCTTATTGGTCTGTTTCCCCTCTCCATGTTCGAGACATGCTGCCATGGAATACCGAGCTTTTCGGCAAGCTCCCTCTGCGTCCAATGTTCGAAATCGACGCGCCTCATCCTGAGAATCTCTCCGGGAGTAGCATCCAAGCCGAACTCTTTCTCCAAGTCGATATCCCTTGCATTGATGACATCATTCTCTTCCACTACGTTCTTCTGCCCGTACCTGTTCCTGAGATCAACGAGGAGATCGGCAGGAATCTTTCCACTTATTGTAAAGTCAATGTCTGGCGTATGGGGCTGACTCACGTGAACCAACATAATAGACCTCCACTGTTTTGATAACATCCTCGTGTCTCAATGTCAGGATATAACCATAATTGGTTAGTTTGTCAATTCAGCCGAAATATCACTTTCAAACTATGAATTGGAATGATACGCGTTCATGTTCCTTCTTCCTTTAGTAGATGACAGCAGCAAGTAGAACCCCAATTGTGTTTTCACATCTTCACTCCTGTTCAACGTAACAGGTACTGATGCGGCAATAGGATACAAACTGACACCATATTTTACCCAAAACTTGACATGACGACATATTTCGACTAATTTAAAATTAAAGTTTTAAATAGTTGCAAAAGGGATGATATGTACATAAAAAGACATGCAGAAAAAACCATTTCCGAGCTGGCAGAAATGTTTGGTGCGATTCTGGTTGCCGGACCCAGACAAGTTGGCAAAACAACATTGATGGAGCGGAAAACCCAGGGTTTCAAATATGCGAGCATGGATGATTCAATATTGTTGAATGCAGCCCGTACGGAAAGTTCGACTTTTTTCAAGGATTTTCCCCCTCCGGTTTTCATAGATGAAATCCAGAAAGCACCTGAGCTATTCCCCCAGATGAAGCTTTTGCTTGACATGGATAAGGCACATAATAAAGGGCAGTTCTTCATTTGCGGATCCCAGCAGTTCAGAATGATGAAGAATGTCAGTGAATCACTGTCCGGCAGAATAGGGATAACATATCTCCTTCCGCTATCACTCCGGGAAATATCCGATATAGAATACGATAAGCCATTCATTCCTACAGAAGATTATCTCTATGCCAGGTCCTTGAATAGAAAATCAGTCGATTATGATGACATTTGGAATCTCATCCAGCGAGGGACGCTTCCGGAATTGACAGTGAATCATGGGTATGATTGGCAGAAATACTATGCCGCATATGTTACCACATACCTCGAACGGGATGTACGCGAGCTGGCGGAAGTCGGTGATCTTCTTAAGTTCGCCAAATTCATGACTGTTTGCGCAGCAAGCATAGGGCAACTCCTGAATCTCTCTTCGATTGCAAGGGACGTCGGGGTCTCCCAGCCAACAGCAGAAAAATGGTTATCGGTATTGATTGCATCAAATCTGGCCATTCTGCTCCCCCCTTATTCATCGAATCTGATCAACCGATCCGTGAAAACACCAAAACTCTACTTTCTCGATACGGGTCTTGCAGCATATCTTCTCAAATGGAACAATCCTGAAGTCCTGAAGAGCGGCGCCATGGCCGGTGCTTTCTTTGAGGATTATGTTATTTCTGAAATCGTCAAGAGTTATTACAACAGAGGAATCATAAACCTTCCACTTTACTTCTATAGGGACAAGGAAAACAATGAAATCGATCTGATCATAGAGGAAAACGGCATTCTCCATCCGATTGAAATCAAAAAGCATTCCGATCCCAGGAAGGATGATATCAAAGCATTCAGGTTCATTGACAGAATCACAGACAAGAAGAGAGGAACGGGTGGCGTTATATGCACCTACGACAGATTGGTCAGTCTGACAGAAACGGATAAGGTGATTCCTGTGGACTTGCTCTGAAATCGACAAACAAAGCGGGATATGCCATGAACAAGACTCAAACTCGCACGCCTTTGCAGGCAGGGGATAATAAGTCACCGACCAACATAAGACACCGCCGGAATGCTTGCCGTCACACCTCTTCCAAATACCTCACCGCCTTGCCCGTGGCTTGGGTGTATTCTATCTCAGAGCGCGTGCTGGACCCGATATAGCCGCCCTTGTTTTGACCTGGTGTAACGCTATTGAATTCAGGCTTCTTTTACAATCTTTCCTGTGATGTATTCCGGCACAAGCGCAAACATAAGTGTACCCGGTCCCGAGCATTCGATCTCACGTCGTATGTACTCATCGTCATCCGTGAACTTCCGGCTCAGCTCTTCAGAGATCCGATACACGGTTTCCCTGTCTTCAATGAACTCGATCCGTCCGAAGACTATGACTGACTTTATATTCAGTGCCCATTCCCCATCCCTGCGGAAACCTTCATCGTAAACACAGAAGGAGGCCTTGTCATGCAGTTTCATGGCATCGATCTTATGTCCTCTTTTCCCTCCGTGGAAATAGATCTTCCCGTCCTGCTCGCAATAGTAATGATTGATGGGTAAGCCGTACGGATAATCATCATCACCCAGAACTGACAGAACACCACGCAGCTCCGTTTTCAGGATACTGATGCATTCCTCATTCGTCAGCTGCTGCTTCCTTCTAAGCATTTCTCTGAACATCACCATCCTCCTAAGGTTCCTGATAGGACCTGACCTCTCCGGATACCTCTTCCAAATACCTCACCGCCTTGCCCGTGGCATGGGCGTATTCTATCTCCGAGCGCGTGCTGGATCCGATATAGCCGCCCTTGTTGATGACGAAGATCTCGTCGGCCATATCGATCTTGCGCTTGTGCATGTCGTCCAGCATCTCCTTCACGCCGTCAGCCCACACCTCGTCATCCCCCGAATGCCCGAACAGCCCCACGGATATGACGATGCTCCCCTCCAACGTCAGCCTCTTCTGAACCTCCAGGAACTCCTCCCTGAACCTTGTGCTCCCGCACAGCGTGATGACCTTGTATTTGCCTTGCATGATTGAAGTTTGCAACTATCCAGACATTCTGTAAAGCCTCTCTGCCAGTTCCTGCGAAACTTGAGTTGACAATAAATTGTTTTCGGATGATATTATAAGTGAAAAGAGGCACTGCCGTTGGACGGTGACCTCAAACCATTCAAAGCGAAAAGCCGCTCAGACTTGGCAGAGTCATGGGCGGTTTACTTTTTCAATGCAGCGACTAATATAGCGAGGATCAAGAGAATCAACGCCAATATTTCATAATCACTCATGAAACATCACCTCCCTCATTTCCTTTCGAAGAATCGGGAAGCAACGCCTCCCGATATCTGTTTCCAAATATGAGAGGTCAACCGTCCAACCATCACTGGCAGTGCCATGGTCATTATAGCAAATATATTACTTATCAAGCAATAAGCTATCTGCCGTTTTCGGAGCTTTACCATGAGAATAAACAATCCTTCACTTGCTCTGATCTTTTCAGATACGCCCTTATTGTCCAATGTTCAATTATGGCGAATTCGCCAAAATATAAGACGTGCTGTAAGCCGCTCCACCCTACAACAAACTTTGTAGCCTTGATCTAAAGGCTGTGGTAGAATCATGGAAAGACAAGGACAGAGAGAAACACAATGATAATCTATCATGACAACCTTGAGGGGTTCAGGGAGAATGTCACGCTCAACAAAATGCCGGATATCCTTCTGGAAAACCTTCGTCGGAAGGGATTGAGCGGAGGTTCGCCAAGCGAGGTGAACTCCTGGAACAATTCCCTTCAATTCATGAAGAACACGCTGGAAGACAGCTATTTCTCCAAAGACTGTCAGGTTGCCATTGAGTACAATATCCCTCAGACCTCCAAACGTGTCGATTTCATGCTGCTTGGGAACAACGGAACAAAAGACAACATTGTCATTGTGGAGCTGAAACAATGGGCAAAAGTCGACAAATTCGATGAGAACTGTACACATCTAGTGTTTCCGGACCTGAGGTCGCATGAACCGGTCCCCCACCCTTCCTATCAAGCCTATTCATATAAATGCCTTATCCTGGATTACTGTGACGATACGCATGTGAGCAGACAGACAATCATACCATGCACATACCTTCACAACCTCGGAGAGTCCTATCGTCACGTCATTGAAGACAGGATGTATCATGAGTGGACAGAAGAGGCTCCTGCATTCCTACAGAAAGACGTCCTCAAACTCCGTGATTTCATAAAACAATACATCCACCTCAAGGCGGATGATGACAGCCTTCTGTACAAGATCGAGGAAGGACGGCTCAAACCCACGAAATCCCTTCAGGATGCGTTGGATTCCATGCTGTGCGGGAATGAAGAATTCCACATGATAGATGAACAGGTCGTTGCTTACGACAAGATCATGAAGGCCATAAAGGAATCCAACAAGGATGGGAAGAAACATGTCATCGTCATCACCGGTGGCCCGGGAACCGGGAAATCTGTTCTTGCAGTCAACATTCTTGCGAAATGTATAATCGACCTTCAGCTCAATGCCTCATATATCACGAAGAACAGCACTCCCAGGAACTGCTATAGGAACCTTCTGACAAAGGGTAATGCCAAGAAGATGGTGAATCTTCAGAAAGCCATCCAATCCCCATTCGTTCTGCCGAAGATTCCCAACAACGGGCTTGATGTTGGATTGTTCGATGAAGCCCACAGGATGCAGAAGAGTCCATACATGTATCCCGGTGAAGACATGATGCAGGACGCGATAAGGGCAGCCAGAATCTCCGTTTTCTTCATGGACGACGACCAGCGTATTACAATCCACGATGAGTACACAGTAAAATCGATTCTG
Organism: Sphaerochaetaceae bacterium; assembly: GCA_045116915.1. Classification (GTDB taxonomy): domain Bacteria; phylum Spirochaetota; class Spirochaetia; order Sphaerochaetales; family Sphaerochaetaceae; genus UBA9732. The sequence goes on from JBGUMQ010000029.1 coordinate 28,934, forward strand.
GATTACGCGAAAAAGGAGAATGCCATCCTTCACAGGCCCTACGAACTGGTTTCCCAGTTCCGCTGCGATGGAAGCGACGGATACATTTCTTTCCTGGACAACCTGCTGGAGCTCAAGAAAACCGCGAACACATCATTCGAGTTCAACAAACTGAAGATTAAGGTTTTTGACAACCCTGTGGAAATGAGGGATGAGCTGAGGGAGCTCAACAAAGCAAACAACAAAGCGAGAATGATTGCCGGCTATTGTTTCGACTGGAACGTCAAGAACAAGCGTGGCGACTGGGATATCGTCCTCCCCTACGGTTTCAAGGCAAAATGGAATCTGGAGAAAGATGACCACTGGGCCGTCAACCCCGATTCATTCGAAGAAGTCGGATGCATACACACCTGCCAGGGCATGGAATTCGAATACACCGGAGTGATCATCGGAAAGGACCTGCTCTATAGGGACGGACACGTAATCACAGACCGTTCAGCTATTTCCAAAGACGACAGATCCAGCGGAATCAGCCATAGAACAACCAGCGATGCCGATGCCGACAAACTCATCCGTAGAACCTACAAGGTGTTGCTTTCCCGCGCACTGAAAGGCTGCTACATCTATTGTGAGGACAAGGCCCTATCGGATTATCTGAAATCTATACTTTAGAATAACTGATAAGAAAGCCTTGATGGATAGAAAGTTATTAAGCAAAGTGTGATATAATATTATTTGTGTTGGAAACGGTTGATAAAACAAGAGCATTCATTGAAAGAGCTGTTGCTATTCATGGGGAAAAATATGATTACTCAAAAGTGAAGTATATAAACTCATCAACCAAAGTTGCCATAATTTGCCCTTTTCATGGTCTTTTTTATCAATCGCCAGAAAAGCACCTTAAAGGTCAAGGTTGCCCTGAATGCGGTGGAACTACAAAGAGCACGACAAAAAGCTTTATCGAAAAAGCTAGACGAGTTCATGGAGAGAAATACGACTATTCAAAAGTTGATTACAAAAACAATAAGACACCAGTTGTGATTATTTGTCCTGAACATGGTGAATTCATGCAGAGACCATATTCACATTTATCCGGGAGAGGTTGTGATAGATGTGGCGGTACTTATAGTTATACAACTGAAGAATTCATAAGCAAAGCAAAAATGGTTCATCATTACAAGTATGACTACTCGTTTACTTCATATGACGGGTGGAACAAGCCGATTAAGATAGTTTGTCCAGTTCATGGAGTATTTGAACAAACGCCTAGCCACCATCTTTCTGGACATGGTTGTAAAAAATGTGCGGGTAAAGAAAAACTCAATTCATCAATTTTTATCGAACGAGCGCATGAAATTCATGGGAATAAATATGATTATTCGTTGGTAGATTATTACAACAATCGTACACCTGTATCCATAATTTGCAAAAAACATGGAATTTTCCGTCAAGCCCCTGTAAACCATATTAATCAGCGGCAAGGATGCCCCCATTGTAAAAGTGTAGTAAAAACAAATCGCGAAGAGTTCATAAATAAAGCACATGGGATATATGGGAATAAATACGACTATTCAATGGTTGAATACAAATCGCGGAAAGAAAAGGTCGCATTAATCTGCTCAAAACATGGGGTATTCTATGTGTCTCCTAAAAAACACTTACAAGGGCAAGCCTGTCCAGATTGTGTAGATCATCATAGGAAGCCTAAAACCATAAAAGAGTTTGTTGAAAAAGCCAGAGTGGTTCATGGAAACAAGTATGATTATTCTTCCATCAATAGTCTTTCAAAAGGAAAAGTACCAATTTCGTGTCATGTTCACGGTATATTCTATCAAAGTCCACTTATCCATTTAAATGGGAAAGGATGCTATTATTGTGAGAACCAAAATAATAAGCAACGCATAGATTTTATCCGTATTGCAAAGTCAGTTCACAATGACAAATACGACTATTCAAAGGTCGTATACCAAGACCGTTCAACAAAAGTAGAAATAATATGTCCAGAACATGGCTCATTCTGGCAGTTGCCTAAAATTCATATAAAAGGTTGTGGTTGTATTAAATGCACTGGTCGTACAATCTTTAACAAAGATGACTTTATCAAAAAAGCTTCTATAATTCACGAAAATAAATACGATTATTCCAAAGTAGTATATGTAAATACTTCAACACCTGTGGATATTATATGTCCAACGCATGGAGCTTTCACTCAGACTCCAAATAGCCATTTAGGGGGAAGCGGGTGTCCTCTTTGCAAGTCTTCGTCTGGAGAAAGAGCAGTCAGGAAGTATTTAAATAATCATGGATTCGTTTTTGAGGAACAGAAAAGATTTGATGATTGCCGTTATAAGCTTCGATTACCTTTTGATTTCTATCTACCCGAGCTAAATGTATGCATAGAATTCAATGGCAGTCAGCATTATTCACCAAGCCATTTCTACGGATATGATAGCTTCATTGAGCAACAAATTAGGGATAAGATTAAAAGAGACTATTGTTTTGACCATGATATTTCCCTGATAGTAATAAAATATGATGAAGAGGTTGATAAAAAACTAACGGAATTCTTGACAATCCAAGAATGAACAGTCGGCTCTCTTCACGACGACAGAGGGCTAGTACTTTAAAGCCAGAGAAAGCCATCATCCAGAATCATCTCCCCCCCCTTACCAACCCCCTCAACATCCTTATCAGTTCGGGCCAGTATGAGTACTGATCGGATTCCTTCCAATTTGGCTCAGGATGTTATTCATGATGAGAGGTTTTGCTCTATCAAGCATGCTTATCCTCCATACAGGTTCTTCACCTTCCGCAGGCTTGTACATAAATCCATTCCCCTATTCTTCAACCTGCAACAGAGTGTACGGTATTGCTTGCAAATACTTGCAATTGCAAACAGACAACTGTATCATTGAAGAAAAGGGAGGAACCAGAATGGCAAATACATCCGTACTTTATGCCCGCATTGATACAGAATTGAAGGATAAAGCAGAAAAAATCCTGCTAATGCTTGGAATCAGTCCGTCAAGCGCAATCCAGATGCTCTATAGCCAAATTGTACTGCAACAGGGAATGCCATTTGAATTGAAGATTCCTTCAGCCAAACCGGTGGTTATCGGAGGACTGACAAAAGAGCAGCTTGACACAGAACTTGCAAAAGGGATCGAATCACTTAAGGCAGGCAGTTATTCAGCAGATGATGTTGATTCCATCATAACGGAGGAATTCAATACGCCTTCCCCCTTCATCACCCCTCTTCCCTCTTCACCAATCCCCTGACCATCCTTATCAGCTCGGGTCAGTAGGCAGGATAGGCGTTGCTGCCGTGGTAGCGGCGCTTGCGGTTGCCGGTGAGGCGGATCTCCAATTTCCACTGGGTGCCGTCCAGGATTCTAGGTTCGATATTTCTGTATTATCGGCTCTTGCCAAAACCAGAGATAAAATCATTTGTCATCAGCAGTTGACTGATTGACAATCAGGCTGTAGTATATAAGTGAGCCTGCTGGAGTGAACGGCTTTGGCTCCACGTGATTAACGATTAA
>JBGUMQ010000030.1:0-5063 GCA_045116915.1 Sphaerochaetaceae bacterium
AATTAAATTGTGTACAATTGAATCGCAAGCAATAAAACAGCAAAGCAACAAACCAACAGACAGCCATGGAAACACCATGGCAGGGGAGGAGAAAATGACATTCTACGATCTTACGGTTACGGCAAGAGACGGGTCGGAGGTAAGCCTCAACGACTACAGGGGCAAGGTCGTCCTGGTTGTGAACACCGCCACAGGCTGCGGCTTCACACCGCATTACGAGCCCATCGAGAAGATGTACGAGGACCTGCATGATCAGGGATTCGAGGTGATTGATGTACCCTGCAACCAGTTCGCAGACCAGACACCCGGCACTGACGACGAGATCCACGAGTTCTGCACACTCAAGTACCACACGCAGTTCCCGCAGATGAAGAAGGCCGACGTCAACGGTGAGAACGCAATCCCGCTCTTCAAGTATCTCAAGAGCCAGAAAGGCTTTGAAGGATTCGGAAAGGGCGCCAAGGCACTTGCAATGGGACTGCTTCTGAAGAAGATCGACAAGGACTATAAGAACAACGCCGAGATCAAGTGGAACTTCACCAAGTTCGTCGTGGACCGCAGCGGCAACGTCGTGGCACGTTTCGAGCCCACAATCGACATGAAGGACGTCAGGGACTTCGTCGAGAAACTGGTCAAGCAGGGCTGAAATATGGAGAAGGACTATCCACAGTTGAGGTTATGCAACCAGCTGTGCTTCCCGCTCTACGCATGCGCCAAGGAGCTGGTGCGCCGCTATGCACCGCTCCTTGAGCCGTACAACCTGACATACACCCATTACATCGCAATGATGGTCGTATGGGAAAAGGGCAGCCTCACCGTCAGCGAGCTCGGCAAGGTGCTCTATCTGGACTCCGGCACCCTCACGCCGGTCCTGAAGAAGCTCGAATCCCACGGCTACATCACCCGCACCCGCAAGGCCGATGACGAACGCTGTGTCATGGTCACCGCGACACAGGCGGGTCTCGACCTGCAGGAGAAGCTGAAGGACGTGCCCGCGGAAATAGGCTGCAGCGTCAGGCTCAGCCCCGAGGATGCCAGGCAGCTGTATGTCCTGCTCCACAGGATGCTGGACACAATGCCTGATAATGCCTGATGCAGTTGACACTCCCGCGCATTAAGAATAAATATATATTTCATAAATCCGCATCTTTATACAGAAACGGGATGCCAAGGCGGGACTTTCAATGAGAAGAATCACAGTATCTGACTATACCCTGAGGGAATCGGAGAAGAACGGAACCAACAGGCTGCTGTTCAGGGAAAAGCTCGCGCTTGCCGTGGGCATCGACCGCTATGGAGCCGATGTGATCGAGCTTCCGGCCGTGAAGAATCCGAAGGAAGACCTGATTGTCTTCAAGACCATCTCGCAGTCGGTCAGGAACGCCGTCGTGGCCATCCCTGCCGGCAACAGCGCCGATGAAGTGAAGGTCGCCTCCGACTGCGTGAAGAGCGCTGCGAAGTCGCGCCTGATTGTCAGCCTCCCGGTTTCCACGGTCCAGATGGAATACATGTACCGCCTGAAGGCACCGAAGATGCTGGAGATGATCGGAAACCTGGTCTCACAGGCCCGCGCGCTCTGCGAGGATGTCGAGTTCGAGGCCCTTGATGCCACCAGAAGCGATATCGACTTCCTGGTACAGGCCTGTGCTGCGGCAAAGGAGAGCGGGGCGACCTGCATCTGCATCTCCGACGACGCCGGCATAATGCTGCCCGAAGAGTTCGCAGCAACAGTCATCAAGCTGAATGAGGCTGTTAACCTTCCCGTCACAGTGAAGGTCTCCGACAGCATCTCACTTGCGGTCGCCGATGCCCTTGCGGCCGTCAGGTCAGGAGCCTGCGGCGTCAAGGTCGCGCTTTCAGCCAAGGGTGCCCTCACAGTGGATGCATTCGCCGAAGCCATGAGGGTGAGAGGCGACAGCCTGGAGATCTCGACAGGTCTGAAGCTCACTGAGATACATACCGACATCGAGTCCCTGCTGAAGAAGATGCAGGGCAACACCAGGAAGGATGACGATCCGCTCGTTTCAGGCGCAGCTGTTTTCCTGGATGCCGACAGCACCATCCAGCAGGTCAGCGATGCTGTAAGGAGTCTGGGGTACGACCTCTCCAGAGAGGATGTGGGCAAGGTCCATGAGGCACTGCTCAGACTGTGCGAGAAGAAGTCATCGATCGGCGGGAAGGAGCTGGAGGCCATCATCGCTTCGACTGCAATGCAGGTTCCCGCAACATACACATTGGTCAGCTACATCGGTACGATGAGCAACAAGGTCAACAGCGTTACCAGCGTCATACTTGAGCGCGGAGGCGAGAAGCTCAGCGGAACAGGTACCGGAAACGGCCCCATCGACTCCGCTTTCATGGCCATAGAGCAGTGCATAGGACATCATTACGAGCTGGACGACTTCCAGATCCAGTCGGTGACCGAGGGAAAGGAATCTCTGGGTGCCGCACTGGTCAGGCTCAGGAGCAACGGCAAGCTGTTCTCCGGCAACGGCCTTTCGTCGGACATCTGCGGAGCATCTCTGCGTGCCTACATCAACGCACTGAACAAGATCGCATATGAGGAGTCACAGAGATGAAGCTCTCGTTCTCCACAAGGAATGTAGTACTCAGGAGCTTCAAGGGTCTGTGCGCCATGGCCGGCGACTACGGCATGGCCGGATTCGAGATCTGGGATGCGGTCGCCGAGCGCAAGAGCCACAGCGACAGTGTCCTGCGTGCGGAGATGCTTTCCGAGGCCAAGATCCTTCTTCTGAACAACAATGTCCAGGTCAGCGCACTGAATTATCCCGAGGCTCTGGAATCCGACAGCGCCACGGGCAACGCGCTCGTGCAGTACGTGGACATGGCTGCCGTCGCAGGGATAGAGGATGTTATCGTACATGTGGACAGCATCCCCGATGCACATGCACTGTATGCCAAATACTCGGAGGCTGTGCGCCGCGCTGAGCGTCAGAACATCGGCATACTGTTCGAGACATGTGGGCCGCTTGCAAGGACTCAGAACCTGCTTGATATACTCAACGTGTTCGAATCGGCCGCAACGGGTGCCTCATGGAACATCAGGGCGACATATTTCGAGGGAGATGAGTCCGCTGAGACCACCATCAAGACCTTGGGCGCGTATATCAGGTACGTGCGCATAGGAGACCGGAAGGACGGGAAGGATGTCCTGATCGGAGAGGGAGACCTCCCTGTTGACAGCTTCCTGAGGGCCCTGAGGTCGCTGAACTACGAAGGTTTCTTCGCGGTGGACTGGAACGACGAGGTCACCGATCCGGACATTGTCCTGACTCATTTCGAGAACTACATCTCACGCATATCCGGCGACCATGCCAAGGTCCGCAAGCTCTACGAGAACCGCTCGCACACGGGCACATTCCCGTGGAAGAAATACGAGGTCATAGACGCCACGTTCGGCGATGTGCTGGACACGATGGCCGAGACATACCCCGACCAGTACGCGTTCAAGTACACTACGCTGGACTACACCAGGACATACCGTCAGTTCAGACGCGATGTCGATGCTGTCGCTGCGGCTTTCATCGCACTGGGCGTCAAGCCGGGTTATCACGTGGCTGTCTGGGCGACCAACATCCCGCAGTGGTTCCTGGCCTTCTGGGCCGCAACCAGGATCGGCGCGGTCCTGGTGACGGTCAACACGGCATACAAGATCCATGAGGCCGAGTACCTGCTCAGGCAGTCGGACACACACACGCTGATCATGATCGAGAGTGTGAAGGAGTCCAACTACAAGCAGATCATCCAGGAACTCTGTCCCGAGCTGTCCAGGCTGAAGAAGGGTGACCCGCTGTTCGCAAAGCGCCTGCCGTTCCTGCGCAACGTCGTCACGGTCGGATTCGACATGGACGGTGCCCTGAACTGGGACCAGATGCTGGAATTGTCGGAGGAAGTGCCCAGACAGGAAGTCAAGCGCCGCTCCAGCATGGTGAAACCGGACGATGTCTGCAACATGCAGTACACATCCGGAACAACGGGTTTCCCGAAGGGCGTCATGCTGACGCACCGCAACATAATCAACAACGGAAAGACCATCGGCGACAGGATGGACATCTCCACGGCCGACCGCATGATGATCCAGGTGCCGATGTTCCACTGTTTCGGCATGGTGCTTTCCATGACCAACCTCATGACGCACGGAGGCACGATCTGCCCCATGCCGTACTTCTCGCCCAAGTCGTCGCTGGCGTGCATCAACCAGGAAAAGATAACCTGTTTCAACGGTGTGCCCACGATGTTCATAGCCATGTTCAACCACGAGGACTTCGCCAAGACCGATTTCTCTTACATGAGGACCGGAATCATGGCCGGAGCCAACTGTCCACCGGAGCTGATGAGAAGGGCCGCCGACGAGATGAACATGAAGGAGATCCTGTCGGTCTACGGACAGACGGAGAGTTCCCCCGGCTGCACGATGGGAGAAGTGAACGAAGACATCGACCACCGCGTGGAGACCGTCGGTTCGGCCTTCCCGGGAGTGGAGTGCAAGATAATCGACCCGGAGACGGGTGCCGACCTGCCGGACGGTGAGAACGGCGAGTTCGTAGCCCGCGGCTTCAACATCATGAAGGGCTACTACAAGATGCCGGAGGCCACGGCCAAGACGATCGACGCCGACGGCTGGCTGCACACCGGCGACATCTGCTGCCGCACACCCGACGGATACTACAAGGTCACCGGCCGTCTGAAGGACATGATCATCCGAGGCGGCGAGAACATCTATCCGAGGGAGATCGAGGAGTTCTACCTCACCAACCCCAAGGTGCGCGATGTCCAGGTCGTGGGCGTTCGCGACAAGGTCTACGGCGAGGAAGCCTGCGCCTGGGTCGTCCTGCACGAGGGCCAGAGTGCCGACGAGGCCGAGATGAAGGACTACGGCTACAGGTCGATGGCCAGGCACAAAGTGCCCAGATACTTCTTCTTCGTGGAGAATTTCCCCATGAACGCGGCCGGGAAGATATTGAAATACAGGATGAAAGAGGAGTCCGAGAAGAACCTCGGGCTAGACTGATGTTTTTCAGATTAATCTTGCATTATCCTCT
>JBGUMQ010000031.1:0-12925 GCA_045116915.1 Sphaerochaetaceae bacterium
CGTCTTCTCGAACGCCCTGAGTATCTCGGGCGTGCATCCTGTGGTGTAATCCGATTCGAATGTGAGCATATGATTCCTCCTGTGACGCGAACGGACGCTTATGACGGGTATAAAAAAAGGGCGTCTCAAAAAAGGCCCGACTGAGACGCCCAGGCTTCATGTTTTGGTTCTGCAAAAAAGCAAGAGAGTTATGAAGCATGACAAGTCTACTATGCCGCTTTGTCCGTTGTCAATGCGGCTTTCGCCGGTATTGCATGAATCGTGAAAAAACCGGTCGTTTTTTTGACGTCTACATTATTGCTGAAACCGTGCGCATACTTTAGTATGTAGGAAGATTATTCCAAGGATGGTTCAAGGATGGAGATTCAGATACAGGATTTGGTCCAGTCAATCAAACGCGACGGCATAGAGGAGGCCCGCAGGGAGTCCGATGCCATCATCGCAGAGGCCAAGGCCAGGGCGGAGGAGATCGTCGCCGCCTCCAAGGTGCAGGCCGATAAGAACATCGACAACGCCAATCGCCAGATAGAGAGCGCCAAGGCCCTCATCAGGCAGGCCGAGCGCGATGCGGTCCTGTCCGTCAGGAAGGAACTGGGACTGCTCATGGAGCGCATACTGGCCGACAAGATCGCCAACGACCTCTCTGAGGAGAGCCTTGCAAAGCTCGTAGTGGCCGCTCTGAACGGAGAGGACCCCGCGAAGTACAAGGTGGAGGTCGACAGCGCCAAGGCCGCGCTGAAGAGCGCACTGGCCAAGCAGATCGAGAAAGGACTTGAGATCCATCCCGTCAAGGGTGCATCGCTGAAGCTGTGCTGCAAGGACGGCTCGGGCTTCTTCGATTTCTCCGACGAGGAGATCGCATCGCTTCTCAGACCGTTCCTCGGTGAGATGAAGATCTGAGGAGGGGAGATGCCTTCCAGATACTATTTTCTTTCGAGTCTTCCCATGCTCCGCTTCCAGGACGGCGCCCCCATCACGTGGGAGGCCTTCATGTCCCAGGCGCACGGGAACGTATCGGATTCCGACTACAGGCTCCTCTGCTGCATAGCCTCGGGCCAGGACACTTCCAACGGTTTCCTGAAATCGTGGAAGGAGATGAACCGTGAGCTGGACGACAGCGTGAACCGCGAGAGGCGCAGGAACCTCAACCGTGAGGAGACCGGCGGCACGGTGTTCAGGGAGCTTTGCGTGGAGCAGGTGACCAATGCGGCCATGGCCGCGAAGAACCCGCTGGAGGCGGAGATGGTCCTGATGCGCTACAGATACGACTGGCTCGAGAAGGAGAAGGGACTGGAGCCCTTCTCCGAGAAGGCGCTGCTTGCGTACGCGCTTCAGCTGAGGATCCTGCTGAGGAAGGGTCTTTTCACTGTGGAGTCGGGGAATTCGGAATACCGGAAGCTTTTCGACAATCTTCAGAAGCAGATAATTACGGATTGAACGGAGTGAATATGGCAAAGACAATCGGACATGTGGCCGGTGTGAACGGAAACCTTGTCACCGTCGCCTTCGATGGCGCCATCTCCAAGAACGAGGTCGCGTTCGTCCATGCGGACGGCACGATGCTCAAGGGAGAGGTCATCAGGGTCAACGGAAACAAGGCCAGCATGCAGGTCTATGAGATGACCAACGGAATCAAGGTCGGCGACGAGGTCGAGTTCACGGGCGAACTCATGAGCGTCGAGCTGGGCCCCGGTCTGCTGACGCAGATCTACGACGGACTTCAGAATCCGCTTCCGTCGCTGGCGGAGAACTGCGGGTTCTTCCTCCAGAGGGGAGTCTATCTTGACCCGATCCCGAACAGGGACTGGGAATTCACTCCTGTGAGGAAGGTCGGGGACACGCTCAGGCCGGGCGATGCCTTCGGTACCGTTCCGGAGGGCATCTTCACCCACAAGATCATGCTTCCGTTCGGATTCGACGACGTTGACTGGACCATCGTCTCCATCGCGGAGAAGGGCACATACAACGTCAGGTCCGAGGTCGCTACGGTCAGAAGCCCCAAGGGCGAGGAGAAAAAGCTCACCATGGTCTTCAGCTGGCCTGTCAAGAAGGCTGTAAGCTGCTACGACGAGCGCCTGAGACCTGACGAGACGCTGATCATGAAGGTCAGGATAATCGATACCTTCCTGCCCGTGGCCAAGGGCGGCACGTTCTGCACTCCCGGACCGTTCGGTGCGGGCAAGACGGTCCTCCAGCACATGGAGAGCCGCAACGCGGACGTGGACATCGTCATCATCGCCGCATGCGGTGAGCGTGCCGGTGAGGTCGTCGAGGTCCTGAAGGAGTTCCCGGAGCTGGTGGACCCCAAGACGGGACGCTCTCTGATCGAGAGGACCATCATAATATGCAATACATCATCGATGCCTGTCGCAGCGCGTGAGGCATCGGTCTATACCGCAATCACCATGGCCGAGTACTACAGGCAGATGGGACTGAACGTCCTGTTGCTGGCCGATTCCACAAGCCGATGGGCCCAGGCAATGAGGGAGATGAGCGGAAGGCTTGAGGAAATCCCGGGCGAGGAGGCTTTCCCGGCGTACCTGGAGTCGGTCATCGCGGCGTTCTACGAGCGTGCCGGAAAGGTCAGGCTGCACGACGGCAGCATCGGTTCGGTCACGATCGGCGGTACGGTCAGCCCTGCCGGCGGAAACTTCGAGGAACCCGTGACCCAGGCCACGCTGAAGGTCGTCGGAGCATTCCACGGCCTGTCGCGTGAGCGTTCGGATGCCCGCAAGTATCCGGCCATCCATCCGCTGGAGTCGTGGTCCAAGTACCGCGGCATCATCGACCAGGAGCTGGTCGACAACGCCCGCGAGGTCCTGTTCAAGTCCAATGAGATCAACCAGATGATGAAGGTCGTCGGCGAGGAGGGTACCTCGGTCGAGGATTACATCGAGTACCAGAAGGGCGAGCTCCTGGATGCCGTCTACCTGCAGCAGAACTCGTTCGACCCGGTCGACGCCGCCGTGCCGGTGGAGAGGCAGAAGAAGGAGTTCGACCTCCTTTACAAGGTCCTCATGGCGAGGTTCGACATCGGAACCAAGAAGGAAGTCAGGGCGTTCTTCAACGAGCTCAGGCAGAAGTTCCTGGACTGGAACAGCGTCCTTACAACGGACGACCGCTACGCGCAGTACGAGAAGGAGATCGTCGACCTCTATCTTTCCAAGGTGAAGGAGCTCTGAGATGAACAAGGTCTATACCAAAATCGAATCGATAGTCGGAAACGTCATCACCGTCCGTGCGGAGGGTGTCAAATACAACGACCTGGCCATGGTCGGAAAGAGCTTCGCCAATGTCATCAAGCTCGACGGCGACCTCGTCAGCCTCCAGGTCTTCGCAGGCGCGCAGGGCGTCAGGACGGACGACCCCGTCAGGTTCCTGGGAGTCCCCATGCGCGTGAGCTATTCGGACAACCTCATGGGAAGGGTGTTCGACGGTTCGGCCAAGCCCCGCGACAACGGTCCGGAGCTGGACGAGAACCTGATCGAGATCGGCGGTCCGTCCGTCAACCCGGCCAAGAGGATCGTCCCCAAGAACCTCATCCGCACCGGAATCCCCATGATCGATGTCTTCAACACGCTGGTCGAGTCCCAGAAGCTCCCGATCTTCTCCGTCTCCGGAGAGCCCTACAACGAGCTTCTGGCCAGGATCGCCATGCAGGCCGAGGTCGACCTGATCGTCCTGGGCGGAATGGGACTGAAGTACGACGACTACCTCTTCTTCCGCGATACGCTGGAGGAGAGCGGCGCCATGAGCAGGACCATCATGTTCATCCATACGGCGAGCGACCCGACGGTCGAATGCACGATGATACCGGACCTGTCGCTGGCAGTAGGCGAGCGCTTCGCCCTTGAAGGCAAGAAAGTCCTTGTCCTGCTTACGGATATGACGAACTTCGCCGATGCCCTGAAGGAGACGGCGATCACCATGGAACCGGTCCCCTCCAACAGAGGATACCCCGGCGACCTGTACAGCTCGCTGGCATCCAGATACGAGAAGGCGGTCGATTTCGAGGGCGCCGGATCGCTGACGATCCTCGCCGTGACCACCATGCCCGGCGACGATGTCACCCATCCGGTTCCGGACAACACGGGATACATCACCGAGGGCCAGTACTACCTGCGCAACGGCCATATCGAGCCGTTCGGAAGCCTGAGCCGTCTGAAGCAGAACGTCAACAAGGACACCAGGAACGACCACAGGTCGCTGATGGACGCCCTGATCAAGCTGTACGCCTCCTACAAGGAGTCCCTCGAGAAGAAGTCCATGGGATTCATGATGACCGAATGGGACGACAAGCTGCTCAAGTACGGACAGCTGTTCGAATCCAGGCTCATGGACCTTTCCGTGAACATCCCGCTGGAGGAGGCCCTGGACCTCGGCTGGGAGATCCTGGCAGAGTGTTTCGAGCCGAACGAGACCGGTCTCAGAAGTGAGCTGATCGCCCAGAGATGGCCGAAGAAAGCGGAGGCTTAAGTGGCTGTAAAGCTGACAAAGAATGAACAGAAGAAGCAGAAGGACGCGCTGAAACAGTACCAGCGTTATCTTCCCACGCTTTTGCTCAAGAAGCAGCAGCTCCAGATGGTCATACGCCAGATAGAGACCGAGCTTGCCGGATACAGGGCGAAACAGGAAGCCCTTGTGGGCGGCGTCCAGGACTGGATAGCCGTCTTCGGCGAGAACGCGTCGTTCCCCGGAGACCTGAGGCTGGACAACCTTGTCCTGCCCGACAGGATCATCCGCAGGGAAGGGAACATAGCGGGTGTGACGATCCCCATCTTCGAGGACCTGACTTTCAAAACGGTCGAATACGATGTGGAGGATTATCCGCTGTGGGTGGACAGGGCCTTGGTGCTGCTCAAGGAATCGTCCAGGATCTCCGCGCTGATGAAGACGCTGGAGATCCAGGTGGATCTTCTGGGCAGGGAGCTGAGGACGACAAGCCAGCGCGTCAATCTGTTCGAGAAGGTGAAGATACCCGAGACGAAGGAGAACATCCGCCGCATAGGTATCTATATAGGAGACCAGGACACGGCCGCGGTCGTGCGCGGGAAGATAGCCAAGAAGAAGCTTGCGGCGAAGGGGGCGGACAATGATTGAGAGGATGAAGAAGATCACTGTCGTGGCCACGCACGGCAACAAGGGCGCCATGCTCGACGGAATCCGCGGGCTGGGCGTCATGCACGTGTCCGAGAAGGCCGCTCCGGATTCGGCGCTGACCGACAGGTTCGCATCGCTGGGCAGGATCAGGGCGGTCCTGGCCGACGAGAAGGCCGCGATCGACAAAGCCGCGAAGAAGTCCGGAAAAGCCGCTGCCGACAAGACAACCAAGGCCGATGCCGTACTGCCTGCCGGAGCCGAGTTCGACGGACTCCACGATACGCTTGTGCGTGAGGTGGAGGAGAAGAGGGTCCTATCCGACGAGGTCCTCAGGATGACCGTGCTTCGCGACAGCCTTGCCAAGTGGGGCGATTTCAATCCGTCGGAGCTTTCCGAGCTTGCCGATGCGGGTTTCGATTTCAGCTTCTATCTCCTTGGCAAGAAAGAGGTTGAGGCTTTGCCTGAGGATGTGCGCTACATAACGCTGAAGCCTGTGGACAGGCAGAACGCCATAGCCGTCCTGGGAGAGCTGGGACCGCAGTATGCGTCGGTGAGGTTCAATGTGCCCGCAAGGGGCATGGGTCAGCTCACTTCCGATATCGAAGCCAGGAAGGCCAGGATCGCGGAGATATCCGCCCATCTGGCTTCGTCGGTCGGTCTGATACCGGCTTACGACAGGGCGATGGCCGTCCTTGCGGACGAGATCGCATACAGCAGCGTAAGCGGCGGGGCGGTGTCCGAGGAAGGGCTCACCCTGATTTCCGGCTTCATCCCCGAGGCGGACCTGGATGCGTTCAGGAAGACCGCGTCACAGAACTGCTGGGCCTATGCGCTGGACGACCCGACCGAGGAGGATCCCGTTCCGACCAAGATCCGCTACAACAGGGTCACCAAGATGATGAAGCCGCTGTTCGACATGCTCGGAACGGTCCCGGGATACAGGGAATACGACATAAGCATGTGGTTCCTGCTGTTCCTGTCGCTGTTCTTCGGGATGATAATCGGAGACGCGGCCTACGGAGTCATCTTCCTTGTGCTGGGCATTGTGCTCCACATCAAGACGAAGAAGTGCTCGAACCTGAACCTGCTCCTGTATGTGATGAGCATCGCCACCATAGCGTGGGGCAGTGTGACGGGCACGTGGTTCGGAGCCGAGGCGGCGATGGACATCCCGCTTCTGAAGTCGCTGGTGATCCCCTCGATAGCCAACTATCCGGAGAAGTTCGGGATAGAGTCGGTGTCGGCGCAGAACGCGGTGATGAAGTTCTGCTTCTCCGTCGGCATGATACAGCTGTCGCTGGCATGCCTGATGAACGTGGTGCGCAACTGGAAGAGGAAGAGCCTGGCGTTCGTCGCGGACTTCGCATGGCTCGCGATGATCATCAGCATCTATTTCCTCGCGCTGATGCTGGTAATCGGTGAGACCGTCAACATCAAGGCGATCTTCGCGGTGATAATCGGCGGCCTTGTGGCGGTGATACTGTTCGGCGCCCAGGAGAGCGGACAGAGTTTCGGCAAAGGCGTCAAGGCGGGCCTGGGAGGCGCGTTCACGACGTTCCTGAACACGATCAGCGCGTTCGGAAACGTCATGAGCTACATCCGTCTGTTCGCCGTCGGCATGGCCAGCCTGGCCATTGCACAGAGTTTCAACGGTATGGCAAGTTCCATGCTCAGGGGTTGGGCTTTCCCTGCGGGGATGCTGATCCTGATAGTGGGACATGGTCTGAACATAATCATGGGCATGCTCAGCGTGGTGGTCCACGGTGTGCGCCTGAACCTTCTGGAGTTCTCCGGCCAGCTCGGAATGGAGTGGGCGGGTATTCCATACGAACCTTTCAGGAAGAACGTTTGATTTTCCAGGATACTAGATAGGAGATAAGAATATGGGTATCGGATTAATCGGTTTGGTTTTGGCTCTCTGCCTTTCGGCAATGGGATCCGGTTTCGGAATCGGCGCCGCCGCCATCGCGGCTGTCGGAGGATGGAAGAAGTGTTACGCCAACGGAAAGCCCGCACCGTTCATGATGGTCGCGTTCACGGGTGCTCCGCTGACACAGACGATCTACGGCTTCCTGCTGATGAACTTCATCACAAGCGCCCTCAAGAACGGTCTGGACGGACTTCTGGCGGTCTTCATCGGAGGATTCGGCGGTCTGGTCATCGGCCTTTCGGCCTTCTTCCAGGGACGTTGTGCCGCAGCGGCCTGCGACGCGCTGGGCGAGACGGGCAAGGGAACATCGAACTACCTCATCGTCATCGGTATCATCGAGACGGTCGCCCTGTTCACGCTGGTCTTCTGCCTGCTGCTCCTGAACTCGGTCGCCTGACGGCTTCCGTTTTTCAGAATCTGATGCGGTTACGGTTGATTCCTCGGAATCTATCGCTTATTATTAGTTAATACCCGGTTTCCGGGTTCACCAATTAGGGAGGAATAACAAGATGAAGAAACTTTTCTTGGTTCTCATGGTTCTCGCTGTTGCCTTCACCGCTTTCGCACAGGGCGGAACAGAAGCTGCAAAGTCTGAGGAAGTTGCAATCGCAATGGTCACCGACTACGGTGATATCACAGACCAGTCCTTCAACCAGACGACTTACGAGGCATGCCGCGACTACGCAGCTGCACAGGGTCTCAAGTTCGCTTACTTCAAGCCGACCGGAGACAGCACGGCAGAGCGTGTCAAGATGATCGTCGCAGCCATCGAGCAGGGTTACAATGTAATCGTCATGCCCGGTTTCGCATTCGGCGAGGCCATCCAGGAAGCTGCTCCGCAGTATCCCGATGCAAAGTTCATCGCTCTTGATGTCTCTGAGGGAGACCTTGGCGGATCCGTTCCGGCAAACGTCTACGCAGCAGTCTACCAGGAGGAGATCGCAGGTTACTTCGCAGGTTACGCGGCAGTCAAGCTCGGCTACACCAAGCTCGGTTACCTCGGTGGAATGGCTGTCCCCGCAGTTGTCCGCTACGGTTACGGTTTTGTCCAGGGCGCCGATGCAGCAGCCAAGGAGACAGGAGCGAAGGTAGAGGTCAAGTACACATACGGCAACCAGTTCTTCGGTGATGCCGACATCACGGCAGCCATGGACACATGGTACAAGGCCGGAACAGAAGTCGTCTTCGCTTGCGGCGGCGGCATCTACACATCCGCAGCCGAGGCGGCTGTCAAGGTCGGTGGAAAGGTCATCGGCGTCGACGTAGACCAGGCTCCGACAATCGACGGTGCATACGGCAAGGGAATCACGGTCACATCCGCCATGAAGGGTCTGTATGCCTCGACACAGGCTGCCCTCAAGACGATCGCAGAGGACAAGGCATGGGATACACTGGCCGGAAAGAACGCCAACCTCGGTCTGGTCTCAACCGATCCCGAGCTCAACTATGTCGGAATCCCGACCGGAAACGGCACACAGTGGTCCGACAAGTTCACACTGGCCGACTACAAGGCACTCGTCGCCAAGCTTCTTGACGGAAGCGTCAAGGTCGACAACGCCATCGATGTCGCTCCCGCCAACATGGGCAAGAACATCACGGTCATCGATCTGGGAACAATCAAGTAATCATCCTTCGGGACCTGATTGCGAACGGCAGGAAAGGATTCGTCCTTTCCTGCTTTTTTTTTGTTCCAATCACATGTCTTTCATAGTACAATATGTCCAAATATAAGATAGGGAGGGACCGGACTGTGGATACTCCATATGCCATTGAGATGCTCAACATAACGAAACGTTTCCCGGGCATCATTGCAAATGACAATATCACACTCCAGCTCAAAAGAGGTGAGATCCACGCGCTGCTCGGCGAGAACGGCGCTGGAAAGTCCACGCTCATGAGTGTCCTCTTCGGCCTGTATCAGGCGGAGGAGGGAGAGATCAGGAAAGACGGCAAGGTCGTGCACATCAACGACCCGAACGACGCCAACGATCTCGGAATTGGAATGGTGCACCAGCACTTCAAGCTGGTTGAATGCTTCACCGTACTCGACAACATCATCCTCGGCGTCGAGCCGAACAAGATGGGCGTCCTGAAGAAGGACGAGGCCCGCAAGAAGATTGTGGAGTTGTCCGAGAAATACGGACTCATGGTCGACCCGGATGCCAAGATCGAGGACATCACCGTCGGCATGCAGCAGAGGACGGAGATCCTCAAGATGCTGTACAGGGACAACGAGATCCTCATCTTCGACGAGCCCACCGCCGTCCTGACACCTCAGGAGATCGACGAGCTGATGCAGATCATGCGCAACCTCAAGGCCGAGGGCAAGTCGATCCTGTTCATCTCCCACAAGCTGGCCGAGATCATGGCCGTCGCCGACCGCTGCACGATCCTGCGCAAGGGAAAGTACATCGGCACGGTGGAGACGAAGAACACCACGGCACAGGAGCTCTCGTCCCTGATGGTCGGAAGGAACGTCAACTTCCACATCGACAAGAAGCCGCAGAAACTCGGCGATGTCGTCCTGGACATCCAGAACATGACGGTCGCCTCCAAGACGCACAACAACAACGCGGTCAAGAACGTGTCGCTGAAGGTCCGCGCGGGTGAGATCGTCTGCATCGCCGGTATCGACGGCAACGGACAGACCGAGTTCGTGCACGGCCTGACAGGCCTCGAGCCTCTTGCCGGCGGAAGCATAAAGCTCAACGGAATGGACATCACCAAAGCCCCGATCCGCAAGCGCAACACATCCGGAATGAGCCATATCCCGGAGGACAGGCACAAGCACGGTCTGGTCCTGGACTACAGTCTGGAGTACAACCTCGTCCTGCAGACATATTTCGAGTCCGAGTACACGTCCAAGATCGGTTTCCTGAAGAAGGACAACATCCGCAAGACGGCAGACCGCCTGATCGAGGAATTCGATGTCAGAAGCGGGCAGGGCGCCATCACGGCCGCCAGGGCCATGTCCGGCGGAAACCAGCAGAAGGCCATCATCGCCCGTGAGATCGACAAGGACCCGGACCTCCTGGTCGCGGTCCAGCCCACCAGAGGTCTGGATGTCGGTGCCATCGAGTTCGTCCACAAGCAGCTGATCGAAAGGCGTGATTCCGGCAAGGCCGTCCTTCTGGTCTCGCTGGAGCTGGACGAGGTCATGGACGTCCCCGACAGGATCCTGGTCATGTACGAGGGTGAGATCGTCGGTGAGTTCGATCCCAAGAAGACAACGCAGGAAGAGCTGGGCCTCTACATGGCCGGCGCCAAGAGAATGGAGGTCAAGGCATGAGCAAGGAAAAGGTCAACATCTTCAAGAGACCGGGAGTCCAGTCCTTCATCTCGTCCCTGGTCTGCATCATCCTGGGTCTGCTTATCGCTTTCGTTGTGCTGCTGATAATCAACCCGTCGGGTGCCTGGAGTTCGATCATGAACGTCATCAAGAACTTCTTCTGGTTCAGGAATCCCGCATCCAGGCTGAAGTATTTCGGTGAGACGCTCGCCAAGACCGTACCGCTTCTGCTGTGCGCCCTGGCCGTCCTGTTCTCATACAAGGTCGGACTGTTCAACATCGGAACACCGGGCCAGTACTGCGCGGGAATCTGCGCATCGATCTACGCCGCGCTGACATGGGGATGGGGCTGGCTTCCGTGCCTGCTGTTCGCCATGGTCGCCGGTGCCGCGCTTGCATCGATCGTCGGTGTCCTCAAGGCCTATCTGAACGTCAACGAGGTCATCTCGGGCATCATGCTCAACTGGATCTGCCTGTACTTCACAAACTCGACCCTGACGGCCGTGAAGAACCCGTCGGGCAAGGACACGCTGACAATCGCCAGCGTCAACAAGGGCGGAATCATACCGTCGCTGGGTCTGGACAAGCTCTTCAACGACAAGTACGTCACGATCGCCATCCCGCTGGCCATCCTGGTCGCGGTCATCATCATGATCGTACTCGAGAAGACCAAGTTCGGTTACGAGCTCAGGGCGACCGGTCTGAACAAGAACGCCGCCAAGTACTGCGGAATGATGGAGAAGAGGAACATCATCGTGACCCTGGTCATCTCCGGAGCCCTCGCGGGCATGGGAGCGGGCTGCTACTACCTGACCGATTTCGAGCAGTGGGCCGTCACTTCGTCCACTGTCCCGGCAATGGGTTTCAACGGTATCGCGGCCACCTTCCTCGGAGGCCTGAACCCGATAGGAACGATTTTCTCGTCCTACTTCATCACACACATAACTGCCGGCGGTGCATTCGTCGACCTGACGAAGTACAGCTCGCAGATCACCGATCTGATCAGCGCTCTGATCATCTACCTGTGCGGATTCGTACTCTTCCTCAAGACCATGATGAACAACATCATCAGAAGGCATGAGACGAGGAAAACCGGACAATACGAGAACTTCAAACAGGACGGGAGGAAGAACTGATGCTGCTGCTTATCCAATACACACTGATTTTCGCCTCCGTTCTCACGCTTGTCGCCCTCGGAGGATGCTTCTCGGAGCACTCGGGTGTCATCAACCTGGGTCTTGAGGGAATCATGGTCATGGGAGCCCTCGGCGGCGCCCTGGCGATGAGGTATCTGCCGATCACCATCCCGGCGTTCTTCTTCATCATCCTGGTGATCCTGTTCGCCGTTCTGGTGGGAGTCCTCTATTCCGCACTGCTCGGTGTGGCCGCGATCAATTTCAAGGCCGACCAGACGATCGTCGGAACCGCCCTGAACATGCTCGGAACAGCCGCCGCCACGGTCATCGTCAAGGCCATCAACACGGCAGCCAACCCGAACGACGTCAGCTCCATCATCCAGTACATCGAACCGAAGAAGAAGTTCATCCTCAAGCTGGGATCGTTCGAGTTCAACTGGTTCATGCTGATCACCGTCATCGTCCTGGCATGCGCATGGTTCGTCCTGTACAAGACCAAGTTCGGCCTGCGCCTCATGGCATGCGGCGAGCATCCGCAGGCGGCCGACTCGGTCGGTATCAACGTCATCAGGATGCGCTGGTCGGGTGTCATGATCTCCGGCGCCCTCGGCGGACTGGGAGGTATCTGCTACATCCTGGCCGGTGTCTCCGAGTGGAGGTTCGAGTACGGTGTGGCCGGTTTCGGATTCCTGGCCCTGGCCGTCATGATCTTCGGTCAGTGGAAGCCGACAAGGATCGCGCTGGCCGCTCTGATGTTCGGTTTCTTCCGCGCATTGAGCAACACGTACTTCGGTTTCGGATTCCTGACGAATCTGGGACTGCCCAGCACGTTCTACAACATGCTGCCGTACATCATCTCGATCATCGTCCTTGCACTCACGTCCAAGAACTCCAAGGCACCCAAGGCGGAGGGTATCCCCTACGACAAGGGCCAGAGATGATTGTCTTGCTTTGTGGCAATTGCCCCGGGGTTTCCCCGGGGTTTTCTTTTTCAAGTCGAAGTTGATGGCTTTGGAGTGAATGGAGGTGCACAATTAATGATAGACAATCTTTTGGTTGAAAATGAGAAAAAAGATTGAGAAATTCAATCTTTAATTCAAATTTTATATGAAATATTGTATGATGACTGCATGAACAAGAAGAAACTCCAGGCAGAACTCCCGAAAATGCTTAAGGATCTCGATAATCTGATTGCTTATATCGAGAGACAACCCGTCATGAAGGAAAAAGCGACCCTTGTGGTTTGCGAAAACCAGAAAACGACGAATATCTACAAGTCCATAGAAGGTGGTATCCGGGAATACCTCGGGAATGACAAGCAGGAAGAAATCCGCACACTCGCAAAGAAGGCGCACTATTCGAAAATGCTGTCCGCCGCACGAAAGGAGCGGGATCAGATACAGAGATGCATCAAGACGCTCAACTCGGGCAGGGGGATAACAGATATTGACGATGTCTACCCTTCACTCA
>JBGUMQ010000032.1:0-4341 GCA_045116915.1 Sphaerochaetaceae bacterium
CGCTGTCGTTCAAGACGATACTGCATGCAGGTACCGGAGTAGACGTCCGCCAGGAGGTTGAATCCTGGAAGGATCTCGTAACCAAGACCGGCATCCTGTATCTCGGAGGACTTCCGCTGGGACCGAAGCTGCAGCTGCGCAAGGTCGGCGTGACAGGAGTCCGGATCAACAACTCGGGCCGCATGCTCTATGCAGAGCTAAGCCTGACATTCAAGGAATATGACGAAGACACCACAAGCGTCCCGGATGAAACCTCAACATCCGCCCAGGATGTGGCGCCCACACCCACGGATGTGGATGATCTGGCGCCGGCAAACAAGGCCATGGAGAGCGCTCCGGTGATGGCACCCGTCACGGGGACTTATGTCTATCCGGAAGGATCCGAGACCGCCGGCCAGATAGAGCAGCTGAGCGGCAACAAGGCAAAGGTAAACGGCAAGTGGATGGACGTCGGACAGATTTCCATGGCCTAAGGAGGGAGAAATGAGAGCATCGGGTAACGGCAAGCCTGAGGTCTGCGCAATGAATCTCTGCCGGATAATCCGGGGAGAAGTTGCGTATGTAAGGACCAAGGGGCTGAGCGGCCAGTACATAGATCAGCCTTCAATAGAGATTTCTCCGGTGGCCACAGCCGACGCAAGACGACAGCTGCAGATCTTCGAGCCGAGGATCAACGTAGAAAGCTACGACGTTCTCGCAGCGATGGAAGAGGCCGGAGACGTGGACAACGACTTCAATCTGGCCAAGAAAATGGAGGACTAAAGTATGGATTTCATTGATACCGACAGCGGGAATATCCTGCAGACGATACTGACTGCCCTTGAGAACGGGGTGTCTGAGCCCCTGTATCCGGGAGATGAAAGGCGGGTCTTCGCAGAGGCGGGACTCGCTCCTCTTTTTGTGTCCCTGTTCAACAGTGTTAACGATGCGTGCCGGCAGAAGATGCTCCGGTATGCAAGGGGCGAAGTCCTGGATGCACTGGGGGAGAACTGGAAGTGCGAGAGGCAGACACCGACTAAGGCTACGGTGACACTGAGGTTCTACATCGCAGCGGCAATCAGCCAGAACATAGTCATTCCGCAGGGCCTGAGGGTCACAAGCGACAGCGTGAGGTATTTTACTACCGATGAAACGGTTGTCCTGCAGGCCGGCCAGACCTATGTCGAGGTCTCGGCTACGGCCATGGAAGGCGGTGTGGCATACAACGATATTCCCATAGGCGCCATCAAGACCATCGTGGATGTCTCCCTCGTCCCGCTCGTGGATGGGGTGACGAACACAACAGCCTCAGGGAACGGCGCCGACGAGGAGAGCGACGAGAGCTACCGCGCAAGGATCCGCGAGAGCGACGCAAGCCTGTCAACGGCAGGCCCGAGCGCCGCATACCGATACTGGGCCATAAAGGCGGATCCGACTCAGATCGCGGATGCGGTTGTGGATTACCTGCGCAAGACGGTGAAGCAGGAATGCCCGGTGTACTCAAAGTCAACGGAAAAGCATGTATTCCTCGGAGGAGAGTTCTTCGAGGCATCTACGCTGAAGCTCTACACGCACGGCGGTACCACGCCGAAGACTGAGGGCACGGACTACAGCTACACCTACAGCAATGGACTTCTTGACATCGAACTGATCAGCTCCGGATCGCTGTACAGCGAGAGCACGGTCGACGTCGAGATTGTCGTCGAACAGGCCGGGTGCGTAGAAATCACACCGATCTGCTACGGCGGAGAGGTACCGAGCGCATCGCTCCTGCAGGCTGTCCTGGAGAGCTGCTCCGCGCCTGACGTCAAGCCTCTGACAGACAGGGTATCGGTCAAGGCTCCTGACGTAATCTATTACGACATCGAAATTGAATACTATACAACGGAAGCCGAGGAATCGGCCTGTGTCGCATCGGTCGAGGGCGACGGTGGAGCCATAGACAGATACAACTACTGGCAGGGCTCCAGCCTGAACAGGGACCTCAATCCTGACTACCTGCGCAAGCTGATCCTCGCACCTGACTGGGAGGGCTCGGTCGCGGCCACAATGGTCAACGTGGTCAAGCCGGTCTATCAGGACCTGCCGGCCACGACAATCGCCAAGTTCTCCGGAAACAAGACCGTCACACATGTGGTACGGGAGGGGGTGAACTGAGATGGCAATGAAGATTGACAATCCCAGCACCGTCAAGCTCCTGCCCGTCTTCATGAGGAAGGACGAGGCAGATGTAGCGCTCGCCGGGGTGGTTGATCAGCTGATCAAGGATCCCGGGAGCCGTGTCGAGCAGCTGAGGATCTGGGATCAGATAGACAACCTGCCCGAAAGCACACTGGATGAGATCGCCTGGGAGCTGAACATTGACTGGTACAAATCCCAGAGCATGAGCATCGAGGCGAAGCGGGCCACCATAAAGAACGCACGTCTGATCAAGGCGCACAGAGGTACCAACTACGCAGTAGAGAAGCTGATAGGCTCCTACCTCGGAGAGGCCCACATGTAT
Source organism: Sphaerochaetaceae bacterium (assembly GCA_045116915.1). Taxonomy (GTDB): domain Bacteria; phylum Spirochaetota; class Spirochaetia; order Sphaerochaetales; family Sphaerochaetaceae; genus UBA9732. The sequence continues at coordinate 2,483 of JBGUMQ010000032.1, forward strand.
GAATGGTGGGAATACGACGGGGTGCCGTACACGTTCTATGTGCTCGTGGAAACAGACATCCAGGATCAGGCGGCATTCAACGAGTTCCTGGAGGCCGTAAAAGCGGCCAAGAACGCACGCTCCAGGATGCTCGGCATCTACGCATACCTCGAGCATGAATACACCGTCAAATGCGGTGTTCAGGGCGGTGCGATGGGAATAGCGTTCATCCGGTGCGGCACATTGCCTCATGTGATGAACGTTGGCCATGTCGACGATCCGAAAGTGGAAGCCCGCAAGGACATTCTCATGCTCCGGGTCGACTATACCAGGCCGGCTGCAGGCAGACTGGGGAAGCTCGTGTCGGGCAATGAGCCTCATGCCTCACAGGTCGGCAAGAACACCAAGGGGAACACCTCGGCTGATGTTGAAAGCCAGGCGACCTCCCTGAGATACCCGGTCGCAGGCGTATCCGTCTGCGGGTACTTATAAGCAAGCCAGGAGGAGGATTCTATGGCATATCAGAATGACTTCTTAAATGAACGCCGCAAGCAGTGGTTGAGGGCCATCAGCAAGGTCCAGCTTCAGGCGGGCGGCACATGGTACACGGCGGACATACAGACCAAGGAGATTCAGGGAACCTCGGTGGTCATCATCGCCGTCTGTTCCGCACTGGACAATGTGGCGACGACAATCACTGCCTCGAGGCTGGTGGACACGCGCAACGTCGTGGCATTGCAGCAGAGCGAGAACATCGCAAAGGTCTCCGGTCAGGGGGTCATGATCAAATTCACACTGCCTATCGTAGAGGCATGAAAAAGAGGAGGTGAACGTAATGTACAACGTCAAACTCTGGCAGGACGAGATTCTTGACATAGTGCTCACAACGGCCTCGGCGACAGGGAACGGCTCACAGACAGGTTTCGTGATCTCAGCCGCACCGCTGTTCATCGTCAAGGTTACGATGAACGGTGCAAGGGTCTCCGACTGGTACTACAACAGAGCGACACACACGGTCGTGTTCGACAGTGCGCCGGCCAACGGAGCGGCAATCCTGTTCCACTATCTCCCTGAGATTCAGAAGGGAACGGACATCAATGCCGCAAACCTGAACGATATCGACTTCGGAATCCTGGACAACCAGACCGCAATCGAGCTTCTGACCGCAAGGCTCGGCCAGATTTCGAGGGACACGGAGGTCGAGGAGAAGACCCTGACGCTGACCAACAACCAGGTCTTCCCGTTCAACAGCACCGTGGACTCTCCGGTATCGGTGTCACTTACAAAGCGCAGAAACCACACCGACTACCAGGTGGACTGCGAGGTGACATCCCACACGGGAGAGGTCGGCGAAATCATCGTAAGTGACAAGGCGCTCAACGGCTTCAAGATCAGCTTCGACGGAAGCGGCACGAGCGTTTCTCTCAGAATCAGAGTCATAGGAGGGCTCGCGTAATGGAAGGAACAACGACAGTCAAGATTGTTGAGATGGATGAAGGCCGCAAGATAGCCTTCGAGCAGGACGGCTACAAGCTGACATTCGGGGACGATGTGCTCTCCCTGAGATGCGACAAGTTCCAGCGCGACTACGATGTCCACAAGGACATCTGCGCAGACAAGGATCGCAACCTTGTGATCGGCATGGCCGAAGGCCTCTGGTATGTCGCACAGGTCGACATCCCGGCCCGCAAATACACCGAGACAGAGGTTGAGGAAGAAGGTGAGACAGTCATCAAGCGCGAACCGCTTCCTCTCGATATGGCGGACGTGACCCTCTCCCTGTGGAGTATCGAAGGATACCTTCCGGAGAACGGTTCAATCGAATCTGAAGAGTAATCAAAAGGAGCGAAAGAAATGCCGAATTTTGACACAACCAATCT
>JBGUMQ010000033.1:0-16974 GCA_045116915.1 Sphaerochaetaceae bacterium
CGAATACCAGGAACACCTGTCCAACAGGCTGATCGTCAGCGAAGTGGCCACCAGACCCGTCGACGAGCTCAAGGAGCGCCTGGCCGCCATGGAAGGCACGACCGTCGACGACTATGCCGAGCTGAAGAAGCAGGAGGTCATAGTCGAGCTCCTGAAGGCCTTCAGCCGCAACGGCGGAGTGATCTACGCCATCGGAACCCTGGAGATCCTGAGCGACGGATACGGATTCCTCCGCTCGCCGCTCAACAGCTATCTCTCCGGACCCGAGGATGTCTACGTCCCGGCCGGGATCATCAAGTTCCTGAACCTCAAGACGGGAGACACCATCGAGGGCATGATGAGGACCCCGAAGGACAACGAGAGGTTCTTCGCCCTTTCCAGAATCGCCAACGTCAACGGCGATGCCCCGATCGTCGCCAAGACAAGGACCAGCTTCGACAACCTGATCCCGCTCTATCCCGACCGGAGGATCAACCTGGAGACGGAAAGGACGGACAACGATGTCTCCATGAGGATCATCAACCTGTTCTGCCCCATCGGAAAGGGCCAGAGGGCGCTCATCACCGCTCCTCCCAGAACCGGAAAGACGATCCTCCTGCAGCAGATCGCCAACTCCATCACCACCAACCATCCCGAGATCAAGCTGATGGTCCTCCTGGTCGATGAGCGGCCCGAGGAAGTCACCGACATGAGACGCAACGTGCGCGGAGAGGTCATAGCCTCCACGTTCGACGAGCAGGCCACACGCCACGTGACGGTCGCCGAGATGGTCATAGAGAAGGCCAAGCGCCTTGTCGAGCACGGCAAGGACGTCGTGATCCTCCTGGATTCCATCACAAGACTCGCAAGGGCCTACAACCAGACCGTCCCTGCAAGCGGCAAGATCCTCAGCGGAGGTGTGGACTCCAACGCCCTGCACAAGCCCAAGAGGTTCTTCGGCGCCGCCAGGAACATCGAGAACGGAGGATCGCTCACCATCATCGCATCCGCGCTCATCGAGACCGGGTCCAGGATGGACGAGGTCATCTTCGAGGAGTTCAAGGGAACCGGCAACAGCGAGATCGTCCTGGACAGGCGCATGGCCGACAGGAGGCTCTATCCCGCCATCAACATCAAGAAGAGCGGAACCAGAAGGGAGGACCTGCTCCTGGAGAAGGACGAGGCCGCACGTATCTGGCTGCTCAGGAACGCGATAAACGGTCTGGAAGACCTTGAAATGACCGAGTTCCTCATTGACAAAATGCGCAAAACAAAGAACAATGAAGCGTTCTTGCGTTCCATGAATACAGGAATCGTTCCTGAGTTCTAAAACGGAGACGGCTTATCAACTCTAAGAGTCCGCTGCACTACACCAGCGGACGGAAAACGGAGGACTACCATGAAGGATGGAATTCACCCCAAATATGAGCTGACAGAGATCAAGTGCTCATGCGGGAATGTCATCAAGACAAAGACGACATCGAAGAACATGCAGGTTGAAATCTGCTCTGCATGCCACCCGTTCTTTACAGGCACCCAGAAGCTCGTTGACTCGACAGGAAGAGTCGAAAGGTTCAACAAGCGCTATGGAATGCAGTCCAAGTAACACGAACCCCAACCGGTTTGGAATGCCTGCGGCATGATGTCGCGGGCATTTTTATTTCATTTGCAATATTGAGTTCTCTGCTTTACACTTTACGAAAGGGGAAACAGGATCAAGTGGGTATTGTCGGTTCAGGACCGTCGGGAGAGTCGAAAGGCACAACATTTTCAGCAATCGTTCCGGGCGTGACCACGCTGTTCGGGGAGTTCTCGTTCCACTGCCTCGGCAACGTCGTGTGCTGCACCAACGACCGGTATCTGAAGGTCACGGTCGGACGCAGTGCGGACAATCTGGTCCATGTGCTCAATGTGCTCACCAACGACCACAGGAAATTCCCCCTCACGACGCTGAAATTCAAGAAAGAGGACAAATGGGCCAACTACATCAAGGGCCTCTATCTACAGCTGGCCGATATGGACGTGCAGGTTCCTGCGCTTGATATCGTCCTGGAAGGGCCCCTTCTCAAGGACGACAGCTCCGTGCTCGCCCCCGCCGTATGCACGGGAGCCATCCTCGCCATCAGGAGGATGCTCGACCTCAGGCTCGAGGAGGACAGGATGGTCAGGATGTGCTACATGTCCTGTTCGTCCTTCTGCTCCGAGCCGACCAAGTACAGCACGGTCACGGCGATGTTCCATGCGCGCGAGGGATCGTTCATCCTCTGCGACCTGGATTCCCTGACCTGGAGGATGCTCGAGAACCCGTTCGAAGGAGGCGGGTGCACCTTGCTCGCCATAGACTGCAAGACGCCTCCGCTGGCCATGAGGGAGGAAATCCGCAACACCCATGCAAGGGTCAGGAATTCCTTCATCCGGCTGCGTCAGGTCGTCCCCAACCGCTCCATGAGGGACTTCCCGATCTCCGACCTGCGTGAGAGGGTCCTCCCGCTGGACGAGGAATGCCGCAAGTCCTGCCATGCGGTGCTGGAGGACAGCAATGCCGCCCTTTCCATGGGAAGTATCTTCAGGAACAGGCTTTTCCTGCAGATCGGAAAGACGTTGACTAGGACCGGCAAACTCATACGCGACGACCTGGAGCTTTCGTGCCCGGAGATCGACTGGCTCATCAAGAGGGCCGCCGAGGTTCCGCTCTGCCACGGGGCAGGCATGATCTTCAACGGGGACAACACCTATGCCGCGGTTGTCATAGACGACACCATGATGTCCCGATACATGGAGAAGCTCGAGGAATATGAGCGCATCTTCGGTTTCAAGCCACTTGTCAGGAAGCTCGAACCGCGCGGCTGCGCAAGGTTAGATTGATTTAACCCAAAGACCTTGACGATATTCGATTTCGGTTATAACTTTCTCTCGTAGGTAATAATAATGGGTAGATTAATATATCTCGACAACAACGCCACGACTCAGATGGCCCCCGAGGTCCTGGACGCCATAACCAAGGCGGAGCCGGTTGTGTACGGCAACGCATCAAGCATGCACACCTTCGGCCGTGAGGCGGGAAAGCTTGTCGAGGATTCAAGGAACAACATAGCCGCTCTTCTGGACTGCGACCCCTCGGAGCTGATCTTCACCAGCGGGGCGTCGGAAGCCAACAACACCGTGTTCATGATCGCCGCATCGATCATCCGCAAGCGCGGAGGCGGGAGGATCGTGACCACCACGATAGAGCATCCGTGCATCATGGAGAGTGTGAAGTACCTCCGCACGCAGGGCATCCACATAGACCAGGCCCCCGTGGACCGTGACGGACGCGTGAACCTGGAGAAGCTGGAAGCGCTCATGGGTCCGGATGTGGTGATGGTCTCGGTCATGACGGGAAACAACGAGACGGGATCGGTCCAACCTGTCAGGACGATATCCGAGATGGCCCACAAGTACGGCGCTTTGATGCATACCGATGCCACACAGGCCATCGGAAAGCTCAACGTCTCCTGCCGCGAATGGAATCTGGACTATCTTTCATGCAGCGGACACAAGTTCTACGGCCCCAAGGGTGTCGGTGTCCTGTATGCCAGGAAGGGTGTTCCCTACGAGCCGTTCGTGCACGGCGGCGAGCAGGAGCACGGACGCAGGGCCGGCACATACAACACGATCGGCATCTACGGGACCGGCATCGCGGCCGCCCTCGCCAGGGAGAACATCGCCGAGGAATCGGCCAGGCTCTGGGAGATGAGGGAAAAGCTCCGCAAGGGAATCCTCGCCACCATCCCCGATGTCACGGTCAACGGCTGCGCCGACAGGGAGGACTGCCTCCCCGGAACCCTGGATGTCTCGTTCGCCAACGTGGAGGGCGAGTCCATCCTGCTCATGCTGGACATGGCGGGGGTTGCTGTGTCCACGGGATCGGCCTGCGCCACGGGATCCCTGGAGCCCAGCTATGTGCTTCTTGCCTGCGGGCTGGATGTGGAGCTGGCCCACGGGTCGATCAGGTTCTCCTTCGGAAGGTTCAACACCATGGAGGATGTGGATTATGTACTTGAGGTCCTTCCGCCTATCATCAGCAGGCTGAGGGCGATTTCAACGAGGTGAATTATGGACAGCTTCATGGCCCAGTGGGTATATACGGATACGGTCAAGGACCACTTCATGAATCCCAGGAACATCTGGAACAAGGATGAGGATTGGACTCCCGACGCGGTCGGAGAGGTGGGATCCCTCGCATGCGGAGACCAGATGAGGGTCGGCATCAAGGTCAAGGACGACCATGTCAGCGACATCAGGTGGCTGACGTACGGCTGCGCGAGCGCCATCGCAAGCACATCGATGATGAGCGAGATGGTCAAGGGCATGTCCCTGAAGGAGGCCTACAACATCACGCCGGCCATGATAACCGAGGCGCTGGGTGGTCTCCCGCAGCACAAGTTCCACTGCTCGGTGCTGGGTGACAAGGCTCTCAGGGCCGCCATCGACGACTATCTGGATAAGAACGGACTGGACAACCCGTACAGGAAGTCCGTCGCGAAGATCCTCTGCGAATGCAAGGGCGTGACAGACCAGATGATCGAGCACCTTGTGGCCACGGACCAGGCCAAGACCCTGGAGGACCTCGAGAGACTCACCGGGTTCGGCACAGGCTGCGGCAAATGCCGTGAGCGCATAGCCCACGAGTTCGAGGAGATGAAACATATTCACGGGAAATAATGTTTATTTCCCGGGAAAATGACCTTGTCAAGGGTGCCTTCGGCACTTGTCTTGCCCTTGACGAGGTCTTATTCACGGCAAGCAATGCATGAAACCGCCTCCGGGCGGTTTTTCTTGCGTTTTGGGGCTATAGAAAGGATACTTGATGATATGAGAACAATAACAATCACGATACAGGGGAAGCAGTACAGCCTTCCCGCATTCTCGACGGCCAGAGAGGCCCTGGAGAAGGCAGGGTTCGTCAGGACGGGCCTGCAGAAATACGAGGACAATCCCGTGGTCGGCGCACTTGTCAACGGCGAGCTCAAGCCGCTCGGGGCACCGGTGGCCATGTCGTGCGAGATACGGCCCATAGTCGCCTACCAGGGCTTCGGCAGGAGGATCTACCGCCACAGCATATGCTTCCTGCTCTGCTATGCCTCCCGCCTGGTCTTCCCTGGCCGCAGGCTCAAGATAGGACACTCCCTGGGAGACGGATTCTTCTTCAACTACGAGGACGGAAAAGGCACGGACGACGAGCAGATCCGCAGCCTTTCGGACAAGATGCGCGAACTCGTCGACATGGCGCTGGACATAGACTACGTGCCTCTGTCGGGCCAGGAGGCGGTGGAAAGACTGTCGGAACAGGGATTCGACGATGCCGTGCTGCTTCTGAAGTCCGTCAACATGACCTCCGTGAACATGTACAACATCCGCGACTACTACCATATCGCATATGAGCCCATCGCCGACAACACATCCAAGCTCGGTGCATGGGAGCTGCGCAAATACGGCGATTCCGGCATGCTGCTGAGGTATCCCGTCAGGGACAACATCTCCAGGATCGCCCCGTTCAAGGACAACGGCAGGATGTTCGACGTCTTCAACGAATACCGTGCCTGGGGGAAGATCCTCGGGATCGAGTGCGTGGGCGAGATGAACAGGGCCTGCAGCGACGGGTCGGTCGAGCAGTACGTGCGCCTTTCGGAATCACTCCAGCGCAGGAAGATAGCCAGCTTCGCCGACGAGATCCAGAGAAGGAAGGCCAGGGCCGTGTTCATCGCGGGTCCGTCCTCCTCCGGAAAGACCACATTCGCCAAGAAGCTCTGCGAGCAGCTGCTCCTTCTGGAGTACTCTCCCATCAGGATATCGCTCGACGACTACTACAAGAAACGTGAGCTCGTCCCGCTGGATGCGGAGGGCAAGAAGGACTTCGAGGCCCTGGAGGCGCTCAACATCGACCTGTTCGAGAAGAACATGCAGGACCTGTTCGACGGCAAGGAGGTCGACCTCCCGCACTTCTCGTTCACGGACAACGCGACATACTACCGCAACAAGCCCATAAGGATGAACAGCAACACCATCTTCGTGATAGAGGGCATCCACGGCCTGAATCCCAGGATCACATCCGGGATCCCGGCCGAATACGTGTTCAGGATCTACATATCGGCCCTGACCCAGCAGAACATGGACGACTGCAACAGGGTCTCCACGACAGACGACAGGATGCTCAGGCGCATCCTCAGGGACCACAGGACACGCGGCACGAGTGCGGAGGAGACATTGCTCATGTGGCCCAGCGTCTCGCGAGGGGAAAGGATACACATCTTCCCCAACCAGAACAATGCCGATGTCATGTTCAACAGCGCGCTGGACTACGAGCTCGGAGTGCTCTCCCCGTTCGTGACGCCGCTGTTGCACGGGGTGCGTCCCGAATCGGGTACGGCGTACACCCATGCCCTGAGGCTGCTGGCGTTCCTGGAGCACATCTATGCCATTCCGTCGCACTTTGTTCCGAGCGATTCCCTGCTCAGGGAGTTCATCGGCGACAGCGATTACGAAGATTGACGAGACAGGCCGATATCTTTAAATTTCAGCTATGACGTTCGAGATTCTTGATACATGCACAGGATGCGGGATGTGTCTTTCCATATGTCCTGTAAAGGCCATAACCGGTGGTCCGGGGAGGCTCCATGCAGTCAACGGAGACCTCTGCATCGGCTGCGGCGCATGTGCGCGCGTGTGCGAGAACTCTTCCGTCACGGACGGGTCCGGCAACCGCATCTCCCATGAGAGCAAGAGGAACTGGCCCGTCCCGCGTTTCGACGCCGACAGGTGCCGCCGGTGCGGCAAATGCTACGAGATGTGCCCCGCCGGAATCATAACAAGACCTGACAGGGACAAGGTCCCGACGCTCACCAACGTCAAGCTGTGCGCCTCATGCAGATGGTGCGCCAAGGTCTGTGTCTACGACGCGGTCACGTTCGCGCCGGCAGGGGAGTCGAGATGAATACGGCGGTTCTCAAGGAAAGACTGGAAAATCTGGACAACCTGTTCAGCGCAGGCTCCATGACGCAGCGCCGCAGGGCCAGGGCCCTGGTCCTGGACCTTACGGACGAGACCTCGTTCGACTGGGAGATCCCCGAAAGATTCACCGACTGCTATGTCTCCGGTCCCGCCCTGGGTGCGAGGATATGGGCCGAGTTCGCAGGCTCCGCCGTGGAGGAGGGCTCGACCTACGAGTCCGACAATCCGGTTGTGATCACGTCATCATACATGACGAACTCCGCGGTTCCGGGGTGCGAGAGCGTGAGCATCGCATTCAGGTCCCCCGTGACGGGGAGTCTGTGCTTCAACGTCGTCTCCAACACCGTGGGGATGCGCCTGGGTGCCCTGGGCTACGGCGCCTTGATAATCATCGGCAGGCTCAGGAGGCCGGCCGTCATCGATGTCCGCAGGAGCGGTGTGGTCTACAACATCTCCGAGGTCTTCATCGGATACAGCGTGAGCATGATCCAGGAACTGGTGGGAGTGGGTCCCATGACCACCGCCATGAGCATAGGTCCTGCCGGAGAGAACAAGGTGCCGTTCGCCTCGGTCATCTGCGAGGGGGCGTCCACAGGCCGCGGAGGCCTGGGCTGTGTATTCGGATACAAGAACATCAAAAGCCTGTGCATAACAGGATTCGATACCGGAGTCCGCAGGGATGGGAACGCAGAGGAGGCCGCCAAGGCCGTCTCTTCCTATGTCTCGCTCCTTTCTCAAAGCCCGTACTGCAAGGCCATGCAGCGCGGCGGATCCGCGCTTCTTGTGAAATACGCCAGCAGGGACGGCTGGGCACCGGTGCTCAACTTCGCACGCCGTACGGACCCGAGGCTCTTCCATCTCGGAGGGGAGGAGGTCAACAGGCGCTACGGAGAGGAGCACGGCGGATGCATCGCATGTCCGGTCATGTGCAGGCACAGGACGCGTGACGGCATAGTGATCCCCGGATACGAATCCATCCTCATGCTGGGATCGAACATAGACTGTTTCGACATGGACAAGGTCATCGAGCGCTACGCACAGTGCCTTGACTGCGGTCTGGATCCGGTATCCACGGGAAATGTCCTGGGCTGGGCCATGGAGGCATGGTCCTCCGGGTGTATGAACCTGTTCGAAAGCGGTTTCTCGTTCAGGGACAACTCCATGGTGCTTCCTCTGATCGAGATGATCGCGAAGCGTGTGGGGCCGGGCGAACCGCTGAGCTTCGGAACGTACGCCATGGCCAAGGCCTGCGGGGACGAAAGCTTCGCACAGACCATCCGCGGCCTGGAATGCGGACCTTGCGACTACCGCGGTGCATTCGCGCAGTCCATCTCAGACAGCATGGGATTCTGGTTCCCCAACTACTTCGAGATCCACAGCCGCATCTGCAACTCGAAGCACGAGGAATGGGCCATCCTGAACGAGCGGATCGTGATGGGACTGGAGAGCTACGGGCTTTCACCATCGGCCATCGTACCGGCCGTCATCGAGACGGACAAGGCACTGAAGAAGCGGATATCAATTATTCCCAAATCGGAAATAAAGACCATTAAATTGGATGTAATCAGCAGATTGATCAGCTCTGTGACGGGTGTGGAGACGATTCCGGACGATATCATGGATATGGGAGACAGGTGCTGGAGGCTGATCTACGAGATAGACATGGCCCTTGGATTCGACATGCTGGAGGATGCCGGAAGCAGGCTTCCGGAACATTTCTTCATAGATCCCGACAGCAACCACAAGGATGCGTCAATCGTTCCCTTCAGGGCTCTGATGGACAGGTATTGTTTCCTCAGAAAGCAGATCATCGCCGCCCAGGGCTCTGATCTCGGCGTGCGCTGAGCCGTCACCGGCAAAACGTATCACGGCATAGGAGGCCCTGCTGCCTCCGCGCGGCCTTGCCGCAGAGCCCGGATTCAGAAATACAATTCTTTTCCCTTCAATGACTTCCGTATGGATGTCCGGTACATGTGTATGGCCTGTCAGCACCATGTCGAAATCGGCGTCATCAAGTCCTGCGGAGGATGGCTGCCAGTAGAGGTGGCCGTGCGAGACGAATATTTTCAGCCCTCCGACAGTGCATGTCCTGTACAGCGGAAGGTCCATGCCGACATCTGTCCACGACCATTTGTTGTCGCAGTTGCCCTGCACGGGCATGAACACGAAGTTCCTGCACGTTATGCACTGCGATATGAAGTAGTTCCCGATGTCCAGATCGCCCGTGTATATGAATGCCAGGCAGTCCTCGCGGGACGCTATGGAGGCCAGCGTCTCGAACGCCTGGTCCGAATGGTGGACATCTCCTGCGACAAGAATGAATTTTCCTTCGTTTATTCCTAACATGGTATGGTTTTATGGTATCACATCCGTGATTCGCCGGAAACCTTGCCATATGTTAAGCATATATGCGTTCCGGACTCTGTAATGAACATTTGTTCATGCAATATTTTCAAAACCTTCTTGTGATTGCTTTTCCATTCATAGTATGATAATAGTACTCAACCTGTATAGGTTTTCATCATAGATCGGTTTTTTCTGAAATGGCATTTCAGGGAATTTGGAGGTAAAGTATGGCGGACAAGGTATTCACCTGTTCTGACGGACACGTTCTTGCATACAACCTCTGGTTGCCTTCCCCAAATATAGAAGTAAAAGCATTCCTGCAGATCCTCCACGGCATGGCGGAGCACAGCGACCGCTACGCAAGGTTTGCGGAATATCTCAACAACATGGGTTATGCGGTATTCGCCGCAGACCACAGGGGCCACGGAGCAACAGCATCAGAGGACGAACTCGGCTGGTTCGCCGAAAGGAACGGATGGGAAAGGGTCGCCGCGGATTCATTCGAACTCGCGAACCATCTCACCACCCAGTACAATGCGAACATGGTCTTCCTTATGGGGCACAGCATGGGCAGTTTCCTTGCCCGTACGATGATGGTTCTGTATCCGGATTTCTATTCAGGCGTCATCATCATGGGCACAGGCTGCGGAAAGGGCCTTATCGGCAAGATGGGGAAGCTCATCTGCAGAAGCCATATCCGCAAGGAGGGCTCGAAGAGTCCGGCTGTTGCGATGAACAAGCTTTCCTTCGGTGCATACAACAAGGCTTTCGAGCCTACCGCGACCGATTTCGACTGGCTCTCCCGTGATTCCAAGGAAGTCGAGAAGTACGTGAAGGATCCCAAGTGCGGATTCCTCTGCACCAACGGCTTCTTCTACGACCTGCTCACAGGAATCGAGTTCGCCAACAGCCGCGCGAACGCCATGAAGCTACCCAAAGACATCCCGCTTCTCATTATCAGCGGCGAGATGGATCCCGTCGGCGACTTCGGCAAGGGCGTGAGGAAGGTCTACGACCTCTATGTCAACGCCGGCATGATGGATGTGAAGCTCATGCTCATACCCGGTGCAAGACACGAGATCCTGAACGAAACCAACAGGAAGGAAGTGTACGGGATCCTGGCCGGCTGGCTGGACTCGCATATCTGATCCATGGGTTCGAAATCCAAACGTAAGAAGACAAAGAAGATACTCACGTCGGTCAAGAACTGTGTGGGCAGTTTCATAGACCAACTGAACGAGGACTCGGCCATGCTGCTTTCCAACGGCATGGTCTATTCCACACTTCTGGCCCTTGTGCCGTGTCTTGCCGTCATCTATGCGGTCCTGAACAGGCTCGGTGCGTTGGAGCCGTTCGTGGCTGTCATCGAGGAGACGATAATGAACACGTTCGGCGAAGGCACCGGCAACACCCTTGTGGGATACATCAGGGCCTTCACCACCAACGCCATGGGACTGGGGGTGCTGAGCATCCTGTCGTTCAGCCTGACGTTCGTCCTCCTGATAGACAAGATATACACCGTTGTCACCAAGATCTGGCACACGCCGCCAAAAGGGAAGCTAGTTGTCCGGTACCTCAAGTACATTGTCGTAATAATCCTGGGGATGGTGGGGATCGCGCTGTTCGTTTTCCTGGTGGGAAGGTTCAACTCCCTGTCGCTCAGGCTCAGGCATCTCCCGAAGCTCAGTGTCCTGGAGCAGATCCTCGGCAAGACCTTCTCGATCGCCATCGTGTTCGGGATCCTGCTGGCCATGATTTACCTGATACCCAACTGCAAGGTCAGGTTCAGGTCCGGCCTTGTAGGAGCGGTGTTCGGGACCGTGGGCATCGTCATCCTCAGCTATGTGTTCAAGATCGTGGTCAGGTATTCCGTCAGGTACTCTCTGATCTACGGTTCGCTCGCCACGCTCCTGTTCTTCTTCATGTTCCTTTCATATTTCTGGAAGATAGTGTTCGCAGCGATGATAATCTCATATGTCCATCAGGCCAGGACTGTGGGAGTGGAGTACGAGTTATGAGTGACATTCTAAGAATCAGACCCGTGATAAAGGACTATCCGTGGGGAAACGACTATTTCATCGCAGACCTCCTGGGTCTGGCCAAGGAAGGCCCCAGGGCCGAGATGTGGATGGGTGCCCACAGGCAGGGCAGCGCCGTCGTGGAGGAGAACGGAGAGAAGCTGTGCGACTTCATGGACGCGGACCCGGACTTCTGCGGCATGGATGCCGACTCCTTCCCGTTCCTGTTCAAGGTCCTCGCCATAGCCAGGAGCCTGAGCATCCAGTGCCATCCGGATTCGGACCTGGCGAAGGCGGGGTATGCTTCGGAAACGGACAAGCATGACAATCTTCCCAGAACGGAATGGAATTACCAGGATTCCAACCAGAAGGCCGAGATGCTCTATGCCCTCACTCCCGTGACGGCCATGTGCGGATTCAGGGAGCCGGAGCAGATGAAGGCCCTGCTGATGACGGCCGTCCCCGCATTCTGGAACGAGCATCTGGCCGGCTGCGGTTCCGCAGGTGAGCTTTTCGACACCATCTACCGGACCGATGCGGAGCAACTGGCCTATGCCGAGGCGGAGCTTCTGAAGAACTGCGACCTCCTGCCGGAGGATGTGTGCAGGATCGTCAGGGAACTGGGGGACCGCTATTTCGGAGACCCGGGCGTGTTCTCGCCCCTTCTTCTTAATATAATACACCTGGAACCCGGACAGGCCGTCTACCTCAAGCCCAGGGTCCTCCATGCATACATCGCCGGAAACGGGGTGGAGCTGATGAACAACTCCGACAACGTGCTCAGGGCAGGACTGACGAACAAGCACATGGACCTGGACGAGCTGGAGCATGTCATGATCCCGGAGACATACATCCCGAAGCCGATGGAGAGCGTCACCGATGAAGGAGGCCGCCACTTCGTCTGCGATGGAGGCTTCACACTCACGGTCATGGCCGACGGAACATACGTCAACCGCACAAGCGGTCCCAGGATCCTCCTGTGCACGGAAGGCAAGGCCACGGTGAACGGACTGGTCCTCGAGAAGGGACAGTGCTGCATAGCCGGAAAGGGCGCTTCCGAGGTCAGGGTCTCCTGTCCGGGCGGAACTGTCTTCATGGCAAGTTGATGTTAGAATAATAACATTTTGTTAAAAATCATAGTATGAACAATTGACTCTCTAACATTATTTCTGCTATTCCATCACTATCTATGGAGGTAGGTATGTTCATCAAGATTCTTCTTATCCTGATCTTCTTCGGAATCATGATCGGAGTGGGTATCTTCTGCCGCAAGCAGGCGAGGGACGTCAGGGGTTTCGTCCTCGGCGGAAGGAATGTCGGACCATGGCTCAGCGCCTTCGCTTTCGGAACAAGCTATTTCTCGGCTGTCATCTTCGTCGGCTACGCGGGTCAGTTCGGCTGGAAGTTCGGTCTTGCATCCACATGGATAGGACTCGGAAACGCCTTCATAGGTTCACTTCTCGCATGGACGATCCTTGGAAGAAGGACAAGGATCATGACACAGCACCTCCATTCGGCCACGATGCCGCAGTTCTTCGAGAACCGTTTCGACAGCAAGGCCCTGAAGCTGGTATCCTCCATAATAATCTTCGTGTTCCTGATCCCGTACACGGCTTCGCTGTACAACGGTCTTTCAAGGCTCTTCGGGATGGGCTTCAACGTCGACTACACCGTCTGCATCGCCGTCATGGCCGTGCTGACCGCTATCTACGTCATTGCCGGAGGCTACATGGCCACCGCGGTCAACGACTTCATCCAGGGCATAATCATGCTGATCGGAATCGTCGCCATCATCGTCTCGGTCCTGAGGATCAACGGCGGATTCGGCGGGTCCCTCGATGCCCTTGCAAGGATCTCCGACGCATCGGTCTCGGGTACTCCGGGTGTGTTCGCGTCGTTCTTCGGTCCTGATCCGTTCGGGCTTCTGTGTGTCGTGATCCTCACGTCGCTGGGAACCTGGGGACTGCCGCAGATGGTGCAGAAGTTCTACGCCATCAAGAGCGAGAAGGACATCCACAAGGGTACGGTCATCTCCACCGTCTTCGCGATCGTCGTCGCCGGCGGATGCTACTTCCTGGGCGGTTTCGGACGTCTTTTCAACGTCGATGTCGCAGCCGAGGGCTATGACGCCATAATCCCGGCCATGCTCGCAAACCTCTCGCCGGTGGTGTTCGGAGTCGCGCTGGTCCTGGTGCTTTCGGCATCGATGTCCACGCTGTCGTCCCTGGTCCTTGCCTCCAGCTCCACGCTGACGCTGGACTTCATCGACCCGGTGTTCATGGGCAACAGGAAGGACGAGAAGAAGACCCTCCCGATCATCAGGATCTTCATCGCCGTGTTCATCCTGATCTCGGCGGTCATCGCGATCATCCAGTACAAGATGAACGTGACGTTCATCGCCCAGCTCATGGGTCTGTCGTGGGGAGCCCTCGCCGGATCGTTCCTGGCTCCGTTCCTCTACAGCCTGTACTGGAAGAAGACGACCAAGGCATCGTGCGTGGTGTGCTTCATCTGGGGCTCGGTCCTGATGCTGGCCAACATGTTCTTCAAGGGCTCGTTCCCGGCGGTGCTCCAGAGCCCGATCAACTGCGGCGCTTTCGCGATGCTCGGCGGCATGGTCATCGTTCCTGTCGTCAGCGCCTTCACCAAGAAACCATCTGCGGAGAAGGTAGATTCCGTATTCTCCTGCTACGAGAAGAAGGTCATGGCTCCGATCAAGGATGTCCTGAGCGCGGAAGAAGCCTGAGTTGCCGGTCAAAGCTTGACCCGGAACTGTTGGAGTGTGGTCGAGTCAATACAATCTTTTTCTCAAAAATCGCTCGAAAGATTGAAAAATACAATCTTTTCTTCAAAATTCGGAGAAAAGATTGTATTCGTTCTGGTGGCAACAATGCAGCAAGGCTGAATCTGTTCAGTTGCAGACGGCAAGGATGACGGAAGCGGCTTCCGAGGATGTTTCTACGGTAGCCATTCATCATAGGTTTCGAACAACTCGCGCACAATCGGCGTTTTCATGCAAATCATTGATTCGGCCTAGCTGGTTGACAAATGCGCATAATGCGCATATATTATTGGTGGGTGGGATTATGAAAGACAAGGATTTGCTTGCCATTCTGCTTAAAAGTGGATGGCGTATCGACAGGATCAACGGGAGTCATCATATTCTCGTGAAAGGGAGTGATACTTTATCAGTACCTGTACATGGAAAGGATATGGCCAAGGGGCTTGAGGCTGCCATAAAGAAAAAGGCAGGAATAAGGTAGGGATTGAAGATGAATACAGTATATCCGGTGATATGTCATCAGGAAGACGGGAAGTATTGGAGTGAGTTTCCTGATCTGGACGGGTGCTTTTCCCAAGGAGACACCCAGCAGGAAGTCATTGTCAATTCGAGGGAAAGTCTGGAAGGATATCTTATTTCACTTCTGGAGAATGGACAGGACATCCCGGAACCCAGCAGGCTGACTGAAATCAAGGCAGGAGAAAACGATTTCCTTTCATACATCGAATGTGATCTTAACATGAAAGGGAAGTGTGTCAGAAAGAACGTCACCATTCCGGAATGGCTGGACCGGAAGGCTGAAAAGGCAGGACTGAATTTCTCTCAGATTCT
This sequence comes from Sphaerochaetaceae bacterium, assembly GCA_045116915.1. Classification (GTDB taxonomy): domain Bacteria; phylum Spirochaetota; class Spirochaetia; order Sphaerochaetales; family Sphaerochaetaceae; genus UBA9732. The sequence goes on from JBGUMQ010000033.1 coordinate 14,947, forward strand.
CAAGGATGCATTGATAGCCGCCGTCTGCAGTTGACGATCTTTCATTTGGCAGCTTCCATGATTATGGAGGCTGCTTTTCTGAGGACTTCCATGGGGATGTTCAGTGCGGGAAGCAGGCGGACCTTGTCCTTGGCTGTCAGGCAGAGCACTCCGTTCTCCATGCACCTGGACACGACTTCGGAAGCCGGCTTAGTGGTCTTGAGGCCGATCATGAGGCCCATGCCGCTGACCGATTCGATTCCGGGAGCTCCGGTGAACGTCTTGAAAAGATAGTCGCTCTTTGCCTTGACCTGTGATAAAAACGCATCGTCGATGCGGCTCAGGACACTGATCGCTCCTGCGCAGCAGACGGGGTTGCCGCCGAACGTGGAGCCGTGGTCGCCGAATCCAAGGACATCCTTGCACTTCTCCGATATCAGCGTGGCGCCGAGCGGAAGACCTCCGCCAAGGCCCTTTGCGGTGGAGACGACATCGGGAACGATGTCGAAGTTCATGTAGCTGTAGAGCATGCCCGTCCTGCCGTTTCCGGTCTGGACCTCGTCCACGATCAGGATGATGTCGTGCTCTTCGGTGTACTTCCTGACGGCCTTGATGTACTCCGGATCAAGAGGGACGACCCCGCCTTCACCCTGGATGCATTCGATCATCACCGCGGCCGCATCCGTCTCTTCGGCCTTCTTCTTCAGGGCTTCGATATCATTGGCAGGAACACTAACAAACCCCGGGGTCAGCGGCTGGAATAGCTCGTGGTAATGGTCCTGGCCTGTCGCCGCAAGGGTTGTGAGCGTTCTTCCATGGAAGCTGTTCTCCAGTGTTATGACGGTGAAGCAGGAGGCTCCGTATTTGTCGGCGGCGTACTTCCTTCCGACCTTGATGGCACACTCGTTGGCTTCGGCTCCTGAATTGCAGAAGAACACCTTGCTCATGCCTGTGCGCTTGCAGAGCATGTGGGCCAGTTCGGCGCATGGCTGCGTGTAGTAGAGGTTGGACATGTGCTGGACCTTGGAAAGCTGCTCCGTCACGGCCTTCTGCCATGCCTCGTCCGCAATGCCGAACGCGGTCACACCTATGCCGCTTCCCATGTCGATGTACTTCTTTCCGTCGGCATCGGCGACCACCGAACCCTTGCCGGAGACTATCTCCACCGGAAACCTCTTGTAGGTCCCCGCGACATACTTGCTGTCCAGTTCCTTGGTATTCATCGCAAGCTCCTTGTCATTCACCTTTGACCAATGTTCCGGCACCTTCGTTTGTCAGCAGCTCCATCAGTATGGAGTGCGGGACCCTTCCGTCCATGATCACGACGTATCTCACTCCCGATTCGATAGCGGTGACGCAGCACTGCACCTTGGGAATCATGCCGGCGGAGATCACACCTTCCTGCTTGAGCGTGCGGGCCTGCGGGATGGTGATCTCGGGAATCAGGGTGGACGGGTCGTCCTTGTCCCTGAGGATCCCGGCGATGTCCGTCATGAGGATGAACCTCTCGGCTCCCAGAGCTCCGGCGATATGTGCCGCAGCGGTGTCGGCGTTGATGTTGTAGGCGTTGCCGTCGGCATCGCAGCCAAGCGTTGAAATCACAGGGATGTAGCCTTTCTCCAGGATGTCGGTCACAGGGCTGATGTTGATTTTCGTGACCTCTCCCACATAACCCAGCTTCTCGTCCTTCATCCTTGCCTCGATGAGGTTGCCGTCCATGCCGCAAAGACCTATGGCCTTGCCGCCGCGCTTCTCCAGAAGTGTGACCAGCGTCTTGTTGACCTTGCCTGCAAGCACCATCTGGACGATGTCCACGGTTTCCTTGTCGGTGACCCTGAGGCCGTCGATGAACTCGGGCTTCTTGCCCAGCTTGTCCATCATGCCGGAGATCTCGGGTCCGCCGCCGTGGATCAGGACGACCTTGACGCCGATAAGCCAAAGAAGGACGATGTCGTCCATGACCTGCTGCTTGAGGTCCGGGTTCGTCATGGCGTTGCCGCCGTATTTGACCACGACGGTCTTGCCGACATATCTCTTGATGTAGGGCAG